>CALWJQ010000049.1 GCA_944381055.1 uncultured Clostridia bacterium
TCTCGTCAGCGTGGACGTTCATCTGCGAAATCGAGCCGCGGTAGTCCTCGAGCAGCTCGGTCGGTTCAAAGCCGTACAAAACGGACAGCGTCTCGTCGTCGATTTCGCCCATCATGGGCAGGTTGTCTTCGCCGATGGCTTCCTGAATGGCGGTCAGGACCTCTTCACAGGTGGGGTTCTTGGCTTCTTCCTCCCCCTGCTGGCAGCCGGCCAGCAAAGACAGGCACAAAAGAGCGGAAAGCAAAAGTGCGGTCAGCTTTTTCATGGCGATTTCCTTTCGTTTTAAAGTCACAGGCGGCGGGGGTTCCCGCGCGTCCGTCATATAGACGCGCAAAAACGTGCGCTGGTTCCTCTAGTTTTTGAACATTTTGTGAAATTATGCCCGGCATACGCGGATGGATATGCGGCGATCCGAAAAAATACCGTTGTTTTGAACAAGCCGCCGGAGCAAATCGACAGCTTCATCCATATATAACAAAAAAGACATCAGGAAATGATAGAAAGATCATATTTTATTGATATAATAAAATATCAGAAGCTGCCGATGTTTTTTATGATTTGTAAAAATGCAATTTACTGACCCATACAAAAGCATTGAGGTGGGGATCAAACTGGGAAAGCTGACTGCCGGGCTGTTTTTTATTCTGTTTGATATACAAATCAATGTAAACGGACATGGAATCGGGCTGCTGCCTGCTTTTGCAGGATACTTTGCGCTTATGCGCGGCCTCTGCGAGCTGAAAGGGGAAACGCCGGCGTTCGACCGTTTTCGGCCATACGCCGCGGCGCTGGGCGTATTTGAGCTGGCGCTCTGGGTTCTGCACTGTGCAGGAATCCTGGGCCCTGCCGGCCTGTGGGCAGCGCTTTTGGGCGGAATCAGCACAGCCGGCCGGATTTTTGCCGCCAACCGGCTGACCATTGGAATGAACGATATTGAAAAGCGCTTTGCCATTCCGCCGGCGAAAGAAGGGCTGACAGGGGCCTGGCAGCGGCTGGCCGTACTTTTTGCCGCAGCGTTTGTCTTGCGCGGCATAAGGGGATGGAGCGTCATTTCCGCCCTGGCCGCTCTGCTTGCCGGCTTCAGCTTTTTTCTTCGGTTTATTGCGGCGGGCAGACAGTACGACGCATACCGGCCGCCGCGGCATATTCCGCCGCGGCACTGAAAGCCCCATGTGCAGGGCGGTACTCCCCCGAAAGGGAGTACCGCCTTTTTAATGACTGCTTACTTATTACTGCGCTTTTTCGTCGACCTCGCGCTGAAGCTTTTCCATCAGCGCGTCAAGCGTCATGGTTTCGGTCTCGCCCGTCTTGCGCGAACGCACGGCGACAAGGCCCGCTTCCTGCTCTTTGTCGCCGAGGACCAACATATAAGGCACCTTTTCCATCTGCGCCTCGCGAATCTTATAGCCGATTTTTTCGTTGCGCTCGTCGAGCTCGCAGCGGAACCCGGCCTCGTCAAGCTTGGCCATGATCTCGCGGGCATAGGGCAGGGTGCGGTCGGTGATGGGCAGAACCTTGACCTGCACCGGCGACAGCCACAGCGGGAAGGCGCCGGCATAGTGCTCGGTCAGGATGCCGATAAACCGTTCCATACTGCCGAGCACGGTGCGGTGAATCATGACAGGACGGTGTTTTTCGCCGTCCGGGCCGGTGTACTCGAGCTCGAACCGCTCGGGCATCTGGAAGTCGAGCTGCAGCGTGGCGCACTGCCAGGTGCGGCCGATGGAGTCGATAAGGTGGAAGTCGATTTTGGGCCCGTAAAAGGCGCCGTCGCCCTCGTTGACGCGGTATTCGACCCCCTTGCGCTCAAGGGCCTGGCGCAGCGCCTCAGTCGCGGTGTCCCACTGCTCGATCTCGCCCATGAAATCGTCCGGACGGGTCGACAGTTCGACGCGGTAGGGGAAATTGAAGACCTTGTAAATACGGTCGACCAGGTCGATAACCCCTTCGATCTCCTGCGGGATCTGTTCGGGCGTCATATACAGGTGAGCGTCGTCCTGTGTGAAGCAGCGCACGCGCATCATGCCGTGCAGCGCGCCCGACAGCTCGTGGCGGTGCACAACGCCCATTTCGGCCGAACGGATGGGCAGGTCGCGGTACGACCACATGCGGCGCTTATAGGCCAGCATCCCGCCCGGGCAGTTCATGGGCTTGATGGCGTAATCTTCATCGTCGATTTTGGTAAAATACATGTTTTCCTTATAGTGATCCCAGTGGCCGCTGCGGTGCCACAGCTCTTCATTGAGGATCATCGGGGTGCGGATTTCTTCGTACCCGGCGCGCTTGTGCTCCTTGCGCCAGAAATCCTCGAGCAGGTTGCGCAGCACCATGCCTTTGGGCAAAAAGAAGGGGAAACCCGGGCCTTCGTCGGCGAACATGAACAGGTCGAGCTCACGGCCCAGCTTGCGGTGGTCGCGCTTTTTGGCTTCCTCGAGCATGTGCAGATACTCGTCCAGGTCGGCCTTTTTGGTAAAGGCGGTGCCGTAGATGCGCTGCAGCATTTTGCGGCTCGAATCGCCGCGCCAGTACGCGCCCGTCACGCTGGTCAGCTTAATGGCCTTGACTCCGCCCGTCGAAGGCAGATGCGGGCCGGCGCACAGATCGCAGAAATCACCCTGGCTGTAAAACGAAATTTCTTCGCCTTCGGGCAGGTTTTCAATGAGCTCGATCTTATACGGCTCGCCGGCCATTTTCTTCAGCGCCTCTTCCTTGGACAGCACAAAGCGCTTGAGGGGCAGGTTTTCTTTGATGATGCGCTTCATTTCAGCCTCGATTTTTTCGAGGTCTTCGGGGGTAAAGGACTCTTCGCGGTCAAAGTCGTAGTAAAACCCGTTTTCAATGGCCGGGCCGATGGCAAAGCGCGCGTCCGGGTACAGGTGCTGCACGGCCTGCGCCATGATGTGCGCCGCCGTATGACGCAGCGTCCAGCGGCCCATCTCGTCGTTAAAGGTCAGGATGCTCAGCTTGTCCCCTTCGTGCAGCGGGGTGGTCAGGTCGTGGACTTCGCCGTTGATTTCGCAGGACAGCGCGGCGCGCGCCAGCCCCTCGGAAATCTGCCTGGCGGCGTCGAGCGCCGTCGCCCCGTCCTGAACGTTCAGGGCCGATCCGTCCTTCAGGGTAATGTTCATAAAAAAGACTTCCTCTCGTCGTTAGTATTTCAATAAAAAAGTCTCTGCATCCCAAAGGATGCAGAGACGATTTGACAAAACCGCGGTTCCACTCTGCTTGGGGCGCAAGGCCCCCGCTTATACGCCGGTAACGGCGGCGATCCGGCGCGCGCCTACGCAAACCCTTTCGGCGGCGCTCCTCGCGGGCGGTGCGGCGTTCCCACTGCGGCAGACGCGCTTACAGCCGGCGGCGCGTCCTCTCTGGGCGGCAGAAACAGGGAATCCGATCCCGGTCACTGGATTTTCCATATACGCATTTACTATATCAGATCGTCCGGCCGATGTCAAGCCGTCTGCCGCGCAGATCGCCTGTCTTGCGTAGGAGTACAATACATCTTGGACAGTTGAATAAAAAAGGATGAAGGATAAGGCCTCATCGGTTATAGTTGGAGTTACGAGACAACAACTGAACGAGAGGGGGCCATATCCTTCATGAGAAAGAGTATAACACAGGACATGGCATACAGGCAATCCCTGATGAAGTACGCGGATAAATACGGCGTGAGTCGTGCCAGCCGGAAGTACAACAAGAGCCG
>CALWJQ010000050.1 GCA_944381055.1 uncultured Clostridia bacterium
CGCAGCAGCTCGTCGCTCCCCGCACGGGGAGCGTGGATTGAAATTAAAACCCTGCAGCAATACCGCATAAGACGCGTCGGTCGCTCCCCGCACGGGGAGCGTGGATTGAAATGTGAAGCATCTGTACATAAAGACGGGCGCTGGCTGGTCGCTCCCCGCACGGGGAGCGTGGATTGAAATCCGTGATATGGGAAACTGGACGGAGCGCGCTGACGTCGCTCCCCGCACGGGGAGCGTGGATTGAAATGCTTATCCGGCCAAAGGCGCAATCCGTACGTCGTGTCGCTCCCCGCACGGGGAACGTGGATTGAAATTGAATCCGGGCCAGAACCACCCAATGCCCCACCACATCGCTCCCCTCACTTTGACAAAACGTCTATTTGAAGATGTGGCAATTTGCGAACACTCTGGGGGGTTAAAGGGCGTGTCGTCACGCGGCGAATTTATCAAAGACGGCACATTTTCTGCTGTCGTGCTGATGAACTTGACAGGTGTAGACTGCTCCCCTATTCTGAATGCGGCATTTAATATGCGGCTGGGATTGCCGGTTGATGCCAGCCATGAATGGGCGCAAACAGCAGAAGATCTGGTGAGCACCCCGTCTGTTTATACCGGTCGATATACGTCGCAGGAAGATTTCGGTGCACAAATCGTGATTAAGTGTGATGAACTGGGCAGACTTTTCTGGGAGGAAAACGGCGAGGAATTCCCGGTTATTTTCTGCGGGGGGACTGTATTTAAACTCATGCTGAAAGATAAAAAACAAGGAATCCCCATGACATTTTATGTCCGCAATAACCGCGCATGGGGCGTACAGTTTGGCATGAGAATTTTCCAGCGGGAGGAAAACCCTGAATCCTGAAGCGGGGCAGCGCGATGATATCGGAAAGCATCAAAATGACCGAAAAGCGCATTGCCTGACGGTTTGGAAAGTGAAACAGCGTATCCGTCATTGGCTGTCAATGCGGGTACGCTGTTTTATAGATTCAACAGAAAAATCTGTCGGATGGCGCAGATATACGCCTGATATAAGAAAACAGGGACAAACCGATCCGAAGCAGAGTCTGCTATTTTCCCCGAATATATCCCTGCGCAGCCCTGCCGATCAACGCATCCACCATTATGCACGGAACGAAGCGGATCCACCCGCTGGTCGACGGCGTTGGCGCCGCTTTCAAGTTCGGCCGGGTACCAGCCCGACGACCTGTTGCCGCGCGACATATTGTCGCACACCGTTCGGGCCGAAGACCCGGAAAAGGCCGGCGTCAACCGCTCAAAGGTTCACTTTGACTTTATGATCGGGACCGCGGATCTGTCCGTGACGGGCATTGTGAAAGACGGCCGGGAAATTCCCGTGATGCGGGATGGCGTCTTTGTCCTTTAATTTTACGAAAAACACCCTGCAACAGGCGTTGCAGGGCGTTTTTTGTCATGTTCAGCCGATCAGGGCTTCGACCTCATCGATGTGTCTGGCGACGGTCTGCGGTGCAGGGCCGCCGGTGACCGAACGCCCGGCGACACAGGCAAGAAGGTCGATGGCGGGGTAGACCCCTTCGTCAAAACCAGGGTGTACGGCGCGGAACTCGTCGAGCGACAGCTCGTCGAGCGTTTTGCCGCACGAAATGCAGTACCGCACCAGCTTGCCCGAAGCGGTGTAGGCGTCGCGGAACGGCACGCCTTTTTTCGTCAAAAAGTCGGCGCAGTCGGTGGCGTTGATAAAGCCCTTCTGCGCGGCGCGCAGCATGTTTTGTTTGTTGACGGTCAGCGTGTCGAGCATGGGGGTAAAGACGTGCAGGCACTGCGCGACGGTGTCGAGCGCGTCGAACAGGCCTTCTTTGTCTTCCTGCATGTCTTTGTTATAAGCCTGGGGAAGGCCCTTCATCACAGTGAGAATCCCCACCAGGCTGCCGTAAACGCGGCCGGTCTTGCCGCGCACCAGTTCGGCAATGTCGGGGTTTTTCTTTTGCGGCATGATGGAAGAGCCGGTCGAATAGGCGTCGTCCAGCTCTAAAAATCCGAACTCACTCGAACACCACAGAATGATTTCCTCGGAAAAACGGCTCAGATGCATCATGATCAGCGACAGCGCGGCGCACGCCTCGACGACAAAGTCGCGGTCCGACACGCCGTCAATGCTGTTGCGCGACACGGCGGAAAAACCGAGCAGCGACGCCGTCATCCCGCGATCAATAGGGTAGGTCGTGCCGCCCATGGCGCCGCTGCCCAGCGGCATGACATCCATGCGGCGCAGGCAGTCGGCCAGACGGCCCTTGTCGCGCAGGAACATTTCGGCATATGCCATGACGGCATGGGCATAGGTCGTCGGCTGCGCGCGCTGCAAATGGGTGTAGCCCGGCATGACGGTTTCAAGGTTGGCGCGCGCCTGCTTGCAGATCTGGGCGACGAGCCCGGTCAGCTGGCCGTCAATGCCGTGCAGGGCGTCGCGCAGGTACATGCGCAGGTCGACGGCGACCTGATCGTTGCGGCTGCGCGCGGTGTGCAGCCGCTTGCCCGCATCGCCGATGCGTTCGGTCAGCAGGACTTCGATGCTCATGTGAATGTCTTCGCCGCTGGGGTCGAGAGTGATGGAACCGTCTTCAAGCCCGGCCTTGATATCCAAAAGGCCCTGCACGATTTTTTCGCCGTCTTCCGCGGGAATGATGCCGGTCGCAGCCAGCATTTTAGCGTGAGCGACCGACCCCGCGATGTCCTGCGCGTACATGCGTCGGTCAAAATGCAGCGAAGAATTAAAGTCGTTGACGGCGCTGTCCAGCTCTTTGCTGAAGCGCCCGGACCAGAGATTGCTCATAGATAAAGCTCCTTTGTGCAGTCAGGGCGGGGTAAAGCCCCGCCCTGCGGTATTTTGATCATCAGTGCAGGATACGTAAACCCGCTTATTTCATATCGCCGCGCAGCATGGCGTTGACGGCGATGGGCAGGCCGAACAGGTTGATGAATCCGGCGGAATCGGCCTGGTTGTAATCGCTTTCGCCAAAGGAAGCCAGGCTTTCGGAATACAGCGAGCAGGGCGAGGTCGTGCCGGCGGGGATGATGTTGCCCTTGTACAGCTTGAGCTTGACGTTGCCGGTGACATATTCCTGCGTGCTGTCGACAAAGGCGGTCAGCGCCTTGTGCAGCGGGGTGAACCACTGGCCGTTGTAAATGATGTCGGCCAGCTTAAGGGCGACCTGCTGTTTAAAGTGCGCGGTCTCTTTGTCCAGGGTGATCATTTCGAGCAGCTCGTGCGCCTTGTACAGGATGGTGCCGCCCGGGGTCTCGTATACGCCGCGGCTCTTCATGCCGACGAGGCGGTTTTCGACGATGTCGATGAGCCCGATGCCGTTCTTGCCGCCCAGCTCGTTGAGCTTTTCAATCAGGGCGACGCCGTCCATTTTGACGCCGTCGACGGCAACGGGAATGCCTTTTTCAAACGAGACGGTGACGTAAGTCGGTTCGTCGGGCGCCTGCATGGGGCTGACGCTCATTTCAAGGAAGCCGGGCTTTTCATAAGTCGGCTCGTTGGCGGGATCTTCCAGATCCAGGCCCTCGTGCGACAGGTGCCACAGGTTCTTGTCTTTGGAATAATTGGTTTCGCGGTTGATCTTCAGGGGGATGTTGTGCGACTCGGCGTATTCGATTTCATCTTCACGGCTCTTGAGCTCCCATTCGCGCCACGGGGCAATGACCGTCATTTCAGGCGCAAAGGCTTTGATGCCCAGCTCAAAACGCACCTGATCGTTGCCTTTGCCGGTGCAGCCGTGAACAATGGCGTCAGCGCCTTCAGCTTTGGCAATTTCGACCAGTTTTTTGGCGATGACCGGGCGGGCGAACGCGGTGCCCAGCAGGTAATTGTCTTCGTACTTGACGCCGGCCTTGATGCCGGGGAAGATGTAGTCGTTGACAAACTCGGACTTGAGATCGGCAATGTACAGCTTGGAAGCGCCGGTCTTGAGCGCCTTTTCTTCCAGGCCTTCGAGCTCGTCGTCCTGCCCGACGTCGGCGCAGACGGCGACGACTTCGCAGCCGTAGTTTTCTTTGAGCCAGGTGATGATAATGGATGTGTCCAGGCCGCCCGAATAGGCGAGCACGCATTTTTTGACGTTCTTTTTCATACTGTATGCCTCCGTAAGATGTATTGTTATCTTGGTTATAAATATACTATTTTATGAATAAAAATGCAAGCCTTTTTGCGCTGAAACATTAAACAAAAATCAGGCTTTTAAACCTTTTCTGCCATTGCGCTATGCACAAAAACGAAAAAAACGCAATGCCTGCGCGGCGAAAAGCGGCGCGCAGGCATTGCGGACGTCTGGGACAGGGGAATATTTTATTGAAAAAAGATGAAATGGCTGGGAGACGATCACATAGATATTCAGTCACGCCCGCGGCGGTCATTCTTTTTCCCACCCGACGAGCGGGTAACGCTGGATGGCGCCGAAAATGCGTTCGCGCAGGTCGTGGTGGGTGTGCTCCAGTTCGCGCAGCAGGGCCTTGACTTCTTCGCGCTTGGTGTGTTTGTCGGCCGGGCACAGGTTGTGGACGACGGGCAGTTCCTGCCGCCGCGCAAAATTGATGACCTGCCGTTCGGGGATGTACAGCATGGGACGGATGACGGTGATGCCCCTGCGGTCGAGAAAGGTGACGGGATAAAAGCAGTTGAGCCGTCCCTCGTAAAACAGCGACAGCATAAAGGTTTCGACGGCGTCGTCAAAATGGTGGCCGAGCGCCACTTTTTTGCAGCCCGCAGCCAGCGCCGCGTCGTTGAGCGCGCCGCGCCGCATTTTGGCGCACAGGGCGCAGGGATTTTTTTCGTTGCGGATCTCGAACAGGATTTTGCCGATTTCGGTTTTGCGAATGATATAGGGGATGCCGAGACGGCGGCACAGCTCGGAAATGGGAGAAAAGTCCATTGCCTCGTACCCGGCGTCGATGGTGATGGCGGTCAGCGTAAACGGGTGGGGGTAAAACCGGCGAAGTTCGGCCAGGACGGTGAGCAGGGCCAGCGAATCTTTACCGCCTGAAATGCCGACGGCAATATGATCCCCGGGCTCGATCATCCGATAATCGTCAATGCATTTACGCATCAGCGACAGCATTTTTTGCATGTTATCAACTCCGGACGCTATTGTACCACAAAAGACCGGATTTGAAAACCGGCGTCTTGCGGCCTGTACGTGGACAGGTTATAATAACAGCACAGATTGTGAAAGGGGGGCGGCTGATGGAACGGCTGATGAAACACGCCGCATGGATTTCGGGCGCGCTCACGCTGCTGTTTGTCCTGTTGCGGGCATGGCTGCATAGGGGCATCCTGCTGACGGCTGCCATTACGGCGGGAACCGTGTTTTACCATATCGCCGTGCGTCTGCTGGCCGGCGCGCTGTTTGACCGGTTCCCGGACAGCCGGATTGACTGCGGCAGGCGGTGGTACCGGGTGTCTGCACAGGAGCAGGCGCTTTATGAAAAACTGCATGTGAAACGCTGGAAAGGGCGCCTGCCCACATACGACGCGGCGCTGTTTGACCCGGCCTGCCGGTCGTGGGCGGACATCGCCCGGGCCATGTGCCGATCCGAGAAGATCCACGAAGTCGACATAGCGCTCAGCTTTGTGCCGCTGGCCGCTTCACGGTGGTTTGGAGCCTTTCCGGCTTTTCTCGTCACATCGGTGCTGGCGGCGCTGTGCGATTTGACATTCGTCATTGTGCAGCGGTGCAACCGTCCGCGGGTACTGCGCCTGGCAGCGCGTGAGGAGGCAAAGAAAAAGGCCCCGGCAAAGCCGGAGCCGTAACCCGGAAAACAGGGCGGCGGGGGCGGTGCGGCCAAACGGCGACCGCTCCCTGATTTTTTTGCAGTTGCGTTTTGGACATTTGTTTGTCCGGCCAAAGCCCAATGCGCCGAAGGCTGTCACTTGGTGCCGAAAATACGGTCGCCGGCATCGCCCAGGCCGGGGACAATATATGCGTGGTCATTAAGGCCGCGATCGAGGTGCCCGACGTAAATCTGAATGTCCGGGTGCGAAGCGCGCAGGCGATCCAGGCCGGCGGGAGCCGCAATGACGCACATGAATTTGATTTTTTTGCCGCCCTGCGCCTTGATAAAATCAATGGCCGCCACCGCTGATCCACCGGTTGCCAGCATGGGGTCAAGCACGACAATGGTGCGTTCGTCAATGGGGGTCGGCAGTTTGCAGTAATATTCGTGCGGTTCGGTAGTGACCGGATCCCGGTACAGGCCGATATGCCCGACACGGGCAGAGGGGACAAGGGCAAGAAGCCCGCCAACCATACCCAGCCCGGCACGCAAAATGGGCACGACAGCCATCTTTTTGCCTGCGATCATCGGGGTCATACAGGTTTCCAGGGGCGTTTTAACCTCGACGTCTTCCAGAGGCAGGTCGCGCAGCGCTTCGTACCCCATCAGCATGGCGATTTCTTCAATGAGGCTGCGGAATTCATTGGTGCCGGTTTCTTCCCGGCGCAGCAGCGATATTTTATGTTGGATCAGCGGATGATTTAAAATGACGACATTGCCCATAAGGCGGCCCTCCTGTCAGCAAAATCAAAAGCTCTCTATTAGGATTTTAACGTGAAATCGCTGCTGCGTCAACCTGAAGCGGAAAATATTTGTTTTTGCAGAAGAAAGAAGGCGCAAGAGGCCGGTTGACAAAAAGCGTCGCTTTTTGTCAACCGGTGTGGTATAACGGCCGCCGCTTTGCCCAAACTGCGCTTTGCGCTGCGGCCGTTGACGGCCCCCGGCAAAGCCGTGGAACATTCCCCGGCTTTGAACCGCTGCCGCGGTTTTGACAAAAAGCGTCGCTTTTTGTCAACCGGTGTGGTATAATAATCTGGCAATTCAGTCTGATGAAATGGAGAGGGTCAACAATGAACAGTCAACGTGAGGCGATCCGCGACGCGCGGACGCTGGGCATTCCCAAAATGCTGCTTTTGGGTTTGCAGCACATGTTTGCCATGTTTGGCGCCACCATCCTGGTGCCGATACTGGTCAATGGGTACTTCGAAGGCGAAGGCCTGTCGGTGCAGGTAACGCTGATGTGCGCCGGCGTGGGCACATTGTTTTTCCATCTGTGCGCCAAGCTCAAGGTGCCGGCCTTTCTGGGGTCGTCCTTTGCTTTCCTCGGCGGGTTTGAGGCGGTAGCCCGGCTGGACACAGGCATTTTTGCGGGCATGACGATGGGGGAAAAGCTGCCGTACGCCTGCGGCGGCGTGGTTGTGGCCGGCGCGCTGTACCTGGTCCTGGCGCTTCTGATCAAGGCGATTGGCGTGCGTAAGGTCATGCGCTTCCTGCCGCCTGTCGTCACAGGACCCATTATTATCTGTATCGGTTTGTCGCTGGCGCCGACGGCAATCAGCAACGCTTCGAGCAACTGGCTGCTCGCTGTCATCGCGCTGGTGACCATTATTGCCTTTAATATTTGGGGCAAGGGAATGTTTAAGATCATCCCTATTTTAATGGGTGTCATTATTTCATACGCGGCGGCGCTGCTTTTGAACGCGATGGGAATGACCAATGCCGACGGAAGCGCCATACTGAGCTTTGCTTCGGTCAGTTCGGCCAGCTGGGTGGGATTGCCGCCCTTTGAGCTGTGTAAGTTTGATCTGACGGCAATCCTGGTCATGGCGCCCATTGCCCTGGCGACCATGATGGAGCATATTGGCGATATTTCTGCGATTTCGGCCACGGTAGGGGAAAATTTTATCGAGGATCCGGGTCTGCACCGCACGTTAATCGGCGACGGCATCGCGACTTCGCTGGCCGGCCTGGTCTGCGGTCCGGCCAATACGACATATGGTGAAAATACCGGTGTGCTTGAGCTAAGCCGGGTTTATGACCCGCGCGTGATCAGATTGGCTGCCGTGTATGCCATTATACTCAGCTTTGTGCCGAAAATTTCAGAAATTATCGCATCCATGCCGTCCGCTATTATCGGCGGCATCAGCTTTATGCTGTACGGCATGATTTCGGCCATTGGCGTGCGCAATGTCGTTGAAAACCACGTTGACTTTACAAAATCGCGCAACCTGATCATTGCCGCAGTCATTATGGTGTGCGCGCTCGGGTTCAGCAGCGGGCTGACGTTTAATGTCGGCGGGACCGACATCACGCTGACAGGGCTTGCCATTGCAGCCATTGCGGGGATCCTTTTGAATGCCGTGCTGCCGGGCAATGATTATGTGTTTGAAACCGGCAAGACAGGAAAATAAGCCGCGGCATTGAGATGCGGCCGGCGAAAAAACAGAAAAGGGCAACGGGCGACAGACTGTTCTGCCGCCCGTTGCCCTTTGGTGGTAGAGAAATTGTATGCAAATACAGTTGCTGGCTCTTATGAGTTTTTCTGGTAGAACTGTTCGGCCTTGCAGCAGGCGACAAAATGGTTCGGGGCGATTTCGCGCAGGGGCGGGTTGCCCTTCAGGCATTCTTCGCTGGCGTAAATGCAGCGCTTGGCAAAGCGGCATTCGTTGGGCAGGTTGACCGGAGAGGTGATTTCGCCCTTGAGCAGGATGCGTTCACGCCGCGGGCCGCCGACCTCGGGAACGGGAATGGCTGAAAGCAGAGCCTCGGTGTACGGATGGGACGGCTTGGCGAACAGCTCTTCAGCCGACGCTTTCTCGACCAGCTGCCCCAGGTACATGACGGCAATGTCGTCAGAAAAGTGATTGACGACCGAAAGGTCGTGCGTGATGAAGATGTAAGTCAGGCCGAAGCGCTTTTGCAGATCCTTAAGCAGGTTGAGAATCTGTGCCTGGATGGAAACATCCAGCGCCGAAACCGGCTCGTCGCAGACGATGAACTTAGGATTGACGGCCAGAGCACGGGCTACGCCGATACGCTGGCGGCGTCCGCCGTCGAGTTCGTGCGGGTACGAGTTGATCAGGCGGTCGGCCAGGCCGACTGTTTCCATCAGCTCGTGAACGCGGGAACGGATTTGATCCTTGGGCACAGTCTTGTGCACAAGCATCGGCTCGGCGATGGTTTGGCTGACCGTCTTGCGGGGGTCAAGGCTGGAAAACGGATCCTGGAAGATAATTTGCAGCTCAGAACGCATTTTGCGCATCTGTGCGGCGGAATATTTGGCAATATCGTTGCCCTCAAACAGGACTTCGCCCGAAGTCGGCTCGATGAGCCGCAGGACACAGCGGCCGGTCGTCGATTTGCCGCAGCCGGACTCGCCGACAATGCCCAGGGTCTTGCCGCGCTCAATGCTGAAGCTGACGCCGTCGACCGCATGAAGCATGCCTTTGGGTGTTTTAAAATATTTGGTCAGGTTTTTGACCTCAAGAATGGTATCAGCCATGTTTCTTCCCCCTGTTGATGTGAAAATCCGTCTCGTCATACCGCAGACAGGCGACTTTGTGCGTTCCACCGACTGTGCGCAGCTCAGGCTGAGTCGTTTTACAGGCTTCGGTGGCATACTCACAGCGGGGGGCAAAGGCGCAGCCCTCGGGAAGATTGGTCGGGTCGGGCATCAGGCCCGGGATGGGCTTGAGCTCGGACTTACGGTCGTTGATGTTGGGAAGCGAATTGAAAAGGCCTTCGGTATAAGGGTGCAGGGTATGGTTGAACACTTCGTCCAGCGAGCCGTGTTCGACGATGTGCCCGGCATACATGACGGCGACCTGATCGCAAATCTCGGCGACAATGCCAAGGT
Organism: uncultured Clostridia bacterium; assembly: GCA_944381055.1. Lineage (GTDB taxonomy): Bacteria > Bacillota > Clostridia > Oscillospirales > Butyricicoccaceae > Ventrousia. Next base: position 9,668 of record CALWJQ010000050.1, read on the forward strand.
CGTGGGTAATCATAATAACGGACGTACCGTTTTTATCCTTCAGGTCTTTAATCAGGTCAAGAACCTGCGCCTGAATGGTAACGTCCAGAGCCGTCGTCGGTTCGTCGGCAATGAGCAGCTGAGGCGAGCAGGCCAGCGCAATGGCAATGCCGACACGCTGCTTCATGCCGCCGGAAAACTGGTGCGGGTATTCGCCGCCGCGGCTGCGCGAAATGCCGACCGTTTCCAGCATATCCAGCGCCTTTTCATGGGCTTCTGTTTTGCTGAGCTTTTCGTGGATTTCAAGGCTTTCTGCAATCTGATCAACGACTTTGAAAACCGGGTTCAGGCTGGTCATCGGATCCTGGAAAATCATCGAGATGTCTTTGCCGCGAATCGATTCCAGCTTTTGCACCGGCAGGGACAGCATGTCGTTGCCGCAGACAGTAATCTTGCCGCTTTTGATAACGCCGGGCGGGTCAGGGACCAGCCGCAGCAGCGCCAGCGCGGTCGTCGTCTTTCCGGCGCCCGTCTCGCCGACCAGGCCGATGGTTTCGCCGCGCTTCAATGAAAAGCTGATGTGGTTGACCGCCTTGACCGTTTCTTCTTCAAGCTCGTAATAGACAGTCAGGTCTTCTACCTGCAAGACAATATCGTCGTTTACGCCATTCATAGCACAGCCTCCTTAGTCTTTCAGTCTCGGGTCAAGCGCGTCTCGCAGCCCATCGCCCACAAGGTTGAGAGCAAGAACGGTAATCATGATGGCGAGGCCGGGGAAAAGCGTCATGTACGAATAGTCGCGGATGAACCGGCGGCCTGCGGACAGCATGGCGCCCCACTCGGGGTCGGGGGCCGGGATGCCCAGGCCGAGGAAGCTGAGGCTGGACGCCGAAATGATAGCCGAGGCAACGCGCAGCGTGGTCTGGACGATAATGGGGGACAGGCAGTTGGGCAGAATGTGCGAAAAGATGATGCGGTAGTTGCGCAGGCCGATGGCGCGTGCCGCCTCGACATATTCCTGCGTTTTTACGGTCAGGACGGCGGCGCGCGTAATGCGGACAAACTGCGGAACGCTGGTAATGCCGATGGCCAGCATCAGGTTGAACATGCTTTGCCCAAGAGCAGCTACGACGACAAGGGCCATCAGCATGTTGGGAACCGAGCTGAAAATGTCGGTGAAGCGCATGATGACTTCTTCGGTCGGGCCGCCCGCATAACCGGCGACGGCGCCCAGCGTGACGCCGATCAGCAGGGCGATGATGACGGCGACAACGCCGACGGACAGCGAGTATTTGGTGCCGTACAGGATGCGGCAGAAAATATCGCGGCCATACTCGTCCGTGCCCATGATGTGTTTGGCGCTCGGGGGCTGCAGCCGCTCGGCGGTGTTGACGCCGATGACGTCGGTATCATAGTCGAGAAATACGTCAGAAAACAGGGCGATAAAAATCAGAATCACGACAATGGTCAGCCCGACCATGGCGCCCTTATTTTTTTTCAAACGGTGCCATACCTCGGCCCACTGGCCGCGCTGCTTTTTTACAGGAGCGGTATCAGGCGCTTGCTTTTTGCTTTTGCTTGTTGTCATTCGATTTGCCTCCCTTCTTGGTCGCGTACTGGGCCTTGATGCGCGGGTCAACGAACGCATACAGCAGGTCGACCAGCAGCAGGACCACGCTGAAGAACATGGTGGTCATAATAATCGCGCCGGTGACCATTGGCGTGTCGCGCGAGTTGAGCGAGTCGACAATCAGGCGGCCGACGCCGGGCCATGAAAAGACCGACTCGGTCAGGACGGCGCCGCCCAGAATGCCGCCCAGCTGGGTGCCGATGATGGTGATAATGGGAATCAGGGCGTTTTTCAAAGCGTGCTTGCGAATGACAACACGTTCGCTGACGCCTTTGGCACGCGCCGTGCGCAGGTAGTCCTGCCGGATGACGTCGAGCATGGACGAACGCGTCGTACGGGTCAGGGTGGCCATCATGCCGGTGCCGATGGTGATAGCCGGCAGAATCAGGCTGGCAAAGCCGTCGGCGCCGCCGGAAGGCAGCCAGCCGAGCCGCAGCGCAAACAGCAGCATGAGCAGCAGGCCCAGCCAGAAGTTGGGTATGGACAGGCCGAGCAGGGCGAGCACCATACTGACGTTGTCCTTCCAGGTGCCGTGGCGGTTGGCCGAATAAATGCCCAGCGGCAGCGAGAGCCCGACGGACACGACCAGGGAGGCAAAGCCGAGAAGCAGGGTGTTGGGGGCCTTTTCAATAAAGGAATCCCACACAGGCTGGCCGCTCAGGTAAGATTCACCCATGTCGCCGCGCACCAGGTCAGACATGTAGTCGAGGTAGCGGATGACGAGCGGCCGGTTAAGGCCCAGTTCTTCGCGCATACGTTCCCGGTCTTCCTGGGTGGCATCGTCCGGCGCGAGCACGTCGACCGCGTCGCCCGGCGCGAGATCCAGGATAAAGTAGACGAGGAACGAAACGCCCAAAAGTACGGGAATCAGAAGCACAAGCCTTTTGAGCACATAACGATACATCTGAAAAAATCCCTCCTGTAAAATAGCGAGACAGGTCGGGCGCCCTGGATACAAGAAGGGGGCTGTCACCGGATACGGGGAAAGGCGGATCCGGGACAGCCCCGATCTGTCTAGGCTACCTTACTGTTCGATGATATAGACGTTGGACATGTCGTGGTGCGAGGTGGGGTAGTAGTCGATGCCGCCCGTGCCTTCCTTAACGGCGAAGAAGCCGTTGGCAAAGTACAGGGGAACGTAGGCGCCGTCGTCGTGCAGAATCTGCTGGACTTCGTGATAATACTCGGTGCGCTTAGTATCATCCAGCTCGGCAACGGCCAGATCCATCAGCTCGTTGACTTCCGGATTGTCGTAATGCGACTTGTTGACGCCGGTGCCCGGGCAAATCAGGCGGCGGCTGTCGTCGCCGAAGATATTCATGCCGCAGCCGTACAGGCAGGCTTCGTGTTCGCCGTTGGTCGTGCTGGTGCTCAGGCCGGCGGTGTCGAACTCGACGATTTCGACATTGACGCCGATTTCTTTAAGCTGAGCCTGAATGAGCTCGCCGCAGGATTTACGCTCGCCGGCGCTGACCGACAGCTTGAACGAGAAGGGATTGCTTTCAGAATAACCGGCAGCCGCCAGATACTCTTTGGCCTTTTCGGGGTCATACTCATACGGAGTAGTGCCGCCGTTGTAGCCGTACTGGTTCCAGCCCCACAGGGACAGGCAGGGCTGCGCTTCGCCGAGCCGGACAACGTCGATCAGCTCCTGCGCGTTGATGCCGTAAGCCATGGCCAGGCGCAGATTCTGATCATTGAAGGGCTCTTTCTTGTAGTTCATGGCGAAGTACGTAATGGAAGTGCCGACATAAGACTGCAGCTCAAGGCCGTCAGTGCCGCGCACACGCTCCAAATCAAGGGGATCCGGGTCGGCGCAGATGTCGATTTCGCCGGTCTCAAGGGAGATAAGGCGGGCGGAAGTTTCAGGCATATAGCGCAGGGTAAAGGTCTCAGCCTTGGCCTTTTCGCCCCAGAAGTTGTCGTTGCGGACCAGCTTCATGTAATCGCCAAACTCATAGGAATCGACCATCCACGGGCCGGAGCCGATGCCGGTGCCCTCGAGCTCGTTCTCGGTCACCGCTTCGCGGTTGATGATGGACGCGGTCGGCAGGGTCAGCAGATAGGGCAGGTCGACGTTGGCGGAATGAAGCTCGATTTCGAAATGGAAATCATCGATGACGCGGGTCTCTTTGATCAAATCGCCCAGAGTCGAGGCCGAGTCGGTGTCAGGGGCGCGGTCATAAGAGAACTTGACGTCGTCGGCAGTCAGCTGCTCGCCGTTGTGGAAGTAAACGTCGTCGCGAAGGGTGAAGCTGTAAGTAACAGCGTCTTCAGTGCTCCACTCGGTCACGATGTTGGGTTCGAGCTCCTGCGTTTCATTGTTGAAATCGAGCGGAGTGTCGAAAACCATGCGGAAGTAGTAGTTGTGCTGGGTGTTGCTGTTGGCCTGCGGGTCAAGGGCAACGATCTTGCCGCCGAGGCCGAAAATGATGTCTTTCTTGTAGTTCTCTTCGCCGGAGGGAGTGGTTTCGTCACCGGTGGAATTGTTCTCGTTGTCCGGTGTGGTGGTTGTCGTGCCGTCATCCGTGCTGGGGTCAGTGTCTGTGTTGCTGGAACAGCCGGCAAGCATACCGGCGAACATGAGCAGGCACAGAACCAGGGATAAGAACCGTTTCATGCTTTCTCCTCCTTGTTTTTGTGAAATACAACAAATTATCTGTTGTACTCGATAGTATAACTAAATCACAAGTGATGGAAAAAGTCAACATAGTTTCTAAAAAATGGTGTATTTTTTACAAATTTATTTGGTAAATCTGTGACCTCCTGAACGGGAAAAAACCGCCTGTCTCGGAAAATTCCACAAAACAGGCGGTGTGTCCAATCAAGCTATTGATCCGGCGAATCGCTGGGGAACTGAAAAGAATCCCAGTCGGGAATTCCGAGCTTTGCAAGGTACTCGGTGACTTCCTGCCGCTGGTCGGGGCGGAAGCAGAGCACGTAGTCGGCGCCCGCATGGGTGTGAAAGTGGTAGAGGATCCCTTTGGCGTGCTCGCGTTCGATGGCGAAGTATTCAATATCGCGGCAGGGGATGAGCCGGCCGTTGTAGTAAAGCCCTTCGGGGCTCAGCCCGGCTTGGATGAACAGGTAGACGCCGACAATGGCGGCAATGCAGACAAAGACCAAAAGATTCTGACGCACGTCGGACCAGCGGAAAACGGCGACAGCAGCGAGCGCCGCCAGCCCGATTTGGGCGCCGCGGCGCCCGGGCATCCGGGCGGCAAGCTTGATTTTCCCGTGTGTGGCCAGAATGCCGCGCGCCTGGACAAAAAGGGTAAAGGCGGCAAAAACCAGGACAAGATAAGCGATTAAATCCATGAGAACACCTCTTTCACAGCCGGCTGCGTGCGCGGCGGCGCCTGCGGATGAGCAGCACAAGCAGCACAATGGCGGCAATTACAGCCAGCGCGAGTGCCAGCACGGCCAAAGTAATCCAGTTGGGGTTTTTGAAAAGCTCAATGGGGTTTAGGCTGGAAGAGACAATTTTGCGCCCTTCGGGGCCGGCGTAACGGTCAGGAACGACCGCCAGCCCGCGCAGATATGACGCCAGCGCAAACCATTCCTTGACCTCGGTCCCGTCAGGGTTGTAAATAATGCACTGTTCAAAATCCGTGACTTCGGTTCCGTCGGCGTTGCGCGGCGTCACGGTTAAAAGACCGAAAGACTGCGCGTTGACCGTTCCCAGCATCTGGCCGGAATACAGCCCGGTGACGACGCGGTACAGGCGGTCGTCCTCGAGCGCTGCGGTTGTTCCGTCCCCGAGCACCTGCCAGGCGTCGGTCACTTTATTGAAAATCATGCGGCGGGTATTGAATTCCCAGTGCATCCCCGCGCCGTACAGCCGCGCCGCCGGCATCAGGGGCGAGACCGAGGCGTCCACCTCGAAAGCGTCGCGCAGCTCGCGGCCTGTGATATAGACCGAAATGAGCGGGTATCCCGGCGTCCCGTCTGCGCCGGAACCGAGAGAGCTGACGTTAAATGCGTCGGACACTGTGATCTCCCCCCGTGTGAACGAGCCGCGGATGACGCCGGCGGCGACAACGGCGAAATCGACAGGGAGGGAGTCGCCCCCTTCGGCCTGGCGGACGGCGTAGACATAGCTGTCCGCAATCAGATTGCCCAGCGGATCTTCACCGGGTGACCGGCCCAGCTCGCCGATAGGGGTAAAATCAAACGGGGATTCGGCCAAAACCTCGTCAAACCCCATGCCGTAGGCGTCAAGATACTGGGTCTGTACAGCCTGCTTGAACGCTGCGGTCAGTTCGAGCATGTCAGGGTCGTCGGGAACGGTCTCGTCGACAGGGATCAGCTGGTAATTTTCCAGGACCGCTTCGCCGGAAGCATTTTTGGACAGGGTGAGCACGCCCAGGTTCTGCGTATATTCGCCGGCAGAGACAATCAGGGCGCCGTTTTCAGTGATGGGCTCGGCCAGGGTCGTATGGGTGTGCCCGGAAATGATGACGTCGATTCCGTCGACTGCACGGGCGAGCAGCTGATCTTCGGACTTGCCGGGATCGGAAGAAGTGCCCGAATGAGACAGGCAGATGACATAATCGGCGTCGGCGTTTTGTTCGATGTCGTCCACAATGCGCTGCGCGGCATCGGCGATGGGCTCAAAGGCCATGCCCGACATGGGGGCGCAGGCGTCGGCGTCTTGGCCCAGCAGTCCGAAAACGGCAAACCGCACGCCGCCGCGCTCGATGACGACATAGTCGGTCACGCCGTAACGATCGAGCGCAGCCTGTGCAGCCGCAGAAGCAGCCAGGGTCTCGTCGCTGATTTCGGCGTCCGGATCGGCGTTCCGGGCTGTCAGGGGGCGGTAATTGCCCTGAACAATGGCGGGCAGAGGGCCGCCGCTGTCGACGGCGGCGTTGAGCATGTCGGCCAGGCCCTGCGCGCGGAAATCATATTCGTGGTTGCCAAAGGTCGTGACGTCATACCCCATGGCCCCCAGCATCCGCAGTTCGGCGGCTTCGGTCGTGTAGACGGTCTGGAACAGCGTGCCCATTGAAAAGTCTCCGCCGTCGAGGGTGATAACCGGTCCGGGCGCCGCGGCGCGCTGCCGCTCAAGCAGGGTATACAGGCGGGTATAGCCGCCCGACTGCCCCCCGTCCGCTTCGGGAGAGGGCAGGAAGTGGGAATGGGTGTCATGGGTGAATAAAATGGTGACCGGATCTTCCGGCGCGCCGGCGGCCAGGGAAGAGCAGGACAGCAGCAGGATCAGGGCCAGCAGGGCAATGACTGGACGTTTCATTTTTCCCATTCCTCCCGGCGGATGGAGTACAGATAGTGCGGCATATCCATGCCGTAGTAGCGGCGGATGCCGGTTTCACGTCGGGTCATGCCGCAGCGCTCGGCCACGCGCTGCGAAGGCAGGTTGGTGTCGCGGATAATGGTGAAGACTTCGCCGAGCCGCAGGGTTTCAAAGGCATAGTCGCGGCAGGCCATGGCAGCTTCGGTGGCGTAGCCGTGATGCCAGTGCGCACGCTCGAACAGGTACCCGACTTCGGGCAGCAGGACGCCGTTCCAGTCCTGCATGGAAATGCCGCACTGCCCGAGCCACTCGCCGGTTTCGCGGCTGGCGACGGCCCACAGGCCAAAGCCGTCGCGGTCATAGCGCGCCAGCTGCCGATCCAGCCAGTCCTGCGATTCCTGGTCGGAAAAGGCGTGCTCGTAAGCCGTCATGGCGACGGGATCCTGCAAAGTCCGCTTGAGAGCGGGCAGATCGTCCTGTGTCATCTGCCGCAGGACCAGACGGGGGGTCTGCAAAATGATCATGAAAAAGCTCCTTTCCTATTCAGCCCGCCAGGCTGACAATCAGGCTGATGACCTGGGGGAAAATCAGGATGACGCACACCATGCGCAGGATTTGCAGGACAACAAGGTCGGGGTCTTCGACACCGATGTCCGACGAAATCAGGGCCATGTCCGTGGCGCCGGCCGGCGTCGCGGCCAGCATGGACATTTTGCGCTCGAAACCAAAGTGTTTGTGCAGGAAATGGCCGGTGCAGAAGCAGTTGAGGCCAAAGGCGACGACAATGAGGACGGCCGGCAGGATGAGCAGCCGCAGTTCGAGCAGATCGGAATATCCGACCGAACACCCGATGTACGCGCCGGAAAAGGCCTGCGCCAGCTTTTTAACAGGGGGCGGCAGAAAGCCGAGCCCGAACTTCAGACGGAGCAGCATGGTGCTTAAAAGCGAACCGACCAGCGTGCCGGCAGGGATACCGGTCAGACGTACCAGCCACCCGCCGCCAAAAGCGACCGCAAGGCACAGGGGAAAGGCCCATTTGGGCTGCCGGGCCTTCTGGTTCCCCGCAGGGGCGTCCGACGCGGCGGGCGCAGGCTGCCCTTCGCCGGCGGCGTTTTCATGTGCGCGGGCCCGTGCGTCAATGGCGCGGATCAGGGATGGGAAAAGAGAGATGCCCAGAGCCATGCGCACAAAGTGCAGCACGGCGACTTTGGGGGCGTCGGCCCCCATGTCGGCCGCGATGATGGGAACATCGCTCATGCCGCCCGGGACACAGGACATCAAGGCCGTCATCAGATCCAGGGAAGAGACGCGCCAGATGATAAAACCGGTGACCAGGCAGACGGCCATATAGCAGCCGAGCAGGACGGCAAGCGGACGGATGAGCCGCGGCAGGTGCCGCAGGTCGTCGCGGCTGATGGATACGCCGATAAAAGCGCCCGCAATGGTCTGCGCCGCCAGCTTGGCGGCATAGGGCATACTGGCCAGGTCGGTCGTGATGTTCAGCGCGGCGGCCGCAATAATGGCCCCAATCATCATGCCGCCTGGCACATGGACTTTCCACAGAACAAAGCCCAGGGCGGCCGAACAGGCGAGGGTCAGTAAAAATTCCAGCATAGCGGCTCCTTTCAGCGTTTGCCGCGCGTTTTTCCGTCGGGCGAAAGCACGGGCAGGTTCCAGCGCCGGTACAGGGCTGTCAGACGGATGAGGACGATGAGTACAGCGGCCGCCAGCATGGCGCCGGCCGGCGGCAGAAAGAGCCGGAATAAGTAAAAGGACAGCGCGCCGGCAATGGCCGCGACGGCATAGATGTCCCGCCGCAGCAGCTGCGGGGTCCGTCCGGCCAGCAGGTCGCGCATCACGCCGCCGCCCACGCCGGTCGTCACGCCGACAAACACGGCGAGAAAGACGCTGTCATATCCCATGGAAAAGGCGGTGTTCATGCCGGTCAGTGTAAAGACCCCCAGCCCGACGGCGTCAAAAATGTTGATGCCGTGCATGACCAGGTTCATTTTCTTGCTGTAATGGGTGCGCAGGAAAAACGGCGAGAAGAGAATGAGCAGCACTGACGAGGCGAGGGCAACCAGCACGTACAGCGGGTTGCGGAACATGACGGGCGGCGTATTGCCCAGGATCAAATCGCGGATCAGCCCGCCGCCGACGGCGGTGAAAATGGCCAGCACCAGAATCCCGAAAAAATCCAGACGGCGTTCGATGGCTGTCAGGCTGCCCGAGACGGCGAAGGCAACAGTGCCGATAAGCTCGGTGAACAGAATAATCCAGTCGGTCAGGCTCATAGCCTGTCCCCCTTTCGCAAGCACATCTTGTCCAATTCTTATTATAACAAAAAGCACCCGCCGTAGCGAGTGCTTTTTTGCAATCCCCGCGTGTTTTATGGGACGAGGATATAACTTCCGACACCAGAGGGGGCTTCACCGGACGAAAGAAGCAGGCCGGCGGTACAGCCGGTGCCGTCCAGTGCGCCGTCCAGGGCCGTCAGGTCAAAGGCAGGGTCTTCGGTCTGCACATACAGATGGGCGCAGTACCCGGCAAGCTGCGCGGCGTCCTGCCCGGCGTTTTCGTCGCGCAGCGAACCCGCCGCCTCGCCGGTCAGAACGACCGACAGGCTCAATCCTTCGGGCGCGCCTTCACGAACGGCGGCCAGAAGCGCGGTCAGCGCTTCGATCCGGCTTTCTGTATGGTCGCCGTAACTGATGAGCTCGGTGCGGCCGACGGTGGGGAACTGGAAGTTTTGCAGTACGAGCTCGTCAAAGCCGGCGTCATGACACGCCTGCGCCAGGCTGATCAGCACGTCGGCTGTGCCCTCGGAATAGGGGTTGAGCCACGGGATATAATCGTAATCAAGCCAGCGCGCGCCGCTGCCCGTCCGCACCGCCGTCTCGATGTCGTCGCGGGGGGCCGTGTTGTCGCGCAGGGCAGACGCCAGGGCGATCGCGCGTCCGCCGCTCTGGCGCAGCGCGGACACCGCACCGGGAAGCGCTCCCCCTTCATCCAGCAGGGAAAGGCCGTCGGCGCCCTTGACGCTGATCGCCAGCGCATTGACCGGGTCGCGCAGCAGGCTGCCGTCCAGCGCCTCCGCGCCCGATACCAGCAAAGCGCGCGTCGGTTCGGCGGCGGCGGACTCCGGCTCTTCGTCCGGAACGTCGGGTTCGGCAGCAGCGGGATCATCGTCCGGGGGATCGATCGGATCGTCAATGATCAGGTCGGGCGGCGTATCAGGGGCCGCAACAGAGGGGTCGGTCTCATCGTCCTGCGCGCCGAATGAAAAGCGGAATCCATCGGCGGTAAAGACGATGTATTCCTGCATATAGAAAAAGAGAAAGACGGCTGCAAACAGCACAAGCACGAGCAGCAGCGCAAAGATTCGATGGCGCCGGCGGCCGTAATAGCCGGCGCCCCGGTAAGGCTTATAGGCCATGGACCTCCTCCTCTGACATAGACGTGCGAAGGCGGCGGCTGTATCCCGGCCGCCGGCCCTGTTTTATTGCGCGGCCTGGGGCGCGCTTTCGCTGGCGTTGACGATCAGCTTGCGCGGGCAGGCGGCGGCGCAGGCACCGCAGTTGGTACATTTATCATAATCGATTGAGGCCAAATTATCCGTTACAGTGATGGCGCCTGACGGGCAGGCTTTCTGGCAGAGCATACAGCCGATGCAGCCAATGTTGCAGATACGGCGCAGCTCGGTGCCGCGCAGGTGTGACGAGCAGCTGACAAACACGTCCTGCTTGTCGGAAACCATCGAAATAAGGTGCCGCGGGCAGACAGAAGCACAGGCCCCGCAGGCAACGCATTTTTTAGCGTCGACCACGGCGACCCCGTTTTCAATGTGCAGGGCGCCGTATTTGCATACCTTGACGCACGAGCCGAGGCCCAGGCAGCCGTAGGTGCATTCCAGCGGGCCGCCGGCTACTTTGGACGCCGACAGGCAGTCTTTCATACCCTGGTACTGGTATTTGCGCTTGGCATTGTCGCCGCCGCGGCAGTTGACGTGCGCAACCATGCGGCCGACGTCACCGGCTTCGACGCCCATGATGGCGGCAATTTTTTCCGCAACCGGCGGGCCGCCGACCGGGCAGGACGAAACCGGGGCCTTGCCGGCGACAATGGCTTCGGCCAGGTTGGCGCAGCCCGCATAGCCGCAGCCGCCGCAGTTGGCGCCGGGCAGCGTATCCGTGACCTCGCCGATACGCGGATCCTGCGCGACGTGGAACAGTTTGGAACTGACGGCCAGCAGCGCGCCGAAAAACAGCCCCATGGCCCCCAGCGTGGCGGCCGGAATGAGAACTGAACTGATAGACAACATGGTTATCTCACCTCTGAAAAAGGATAAAAGCGCTTAGAATATGCTCAGTCCCTGGAAGCCCATAAAGGCAATGGCCAGAAGGCCGCTTGTGATGAGAACGATGGGGAAACCCTTGAAGCACTCGGGCTCGTCGGCAAACTCCAGGCGCTCGCGGATGGACGCCAGCAGAATGATGGCCAGCGTAAAGCCGACCGCCGCGGTAAAGCCAAACAGAACCGATTCGACAAAGTTGTAATCGTTCTGCACGTTCAGCAGGGCGACGCCCAGCACGGCGCAGTTGGTGGTGATCAGGGGCAGGTAAATGCCCAGCGCCTGGTACAAAGCGGGCATCAGCTTCATCAGCACCATTTCAACGAACTGCACCAGGCTGGCGATGACCAGGATAAAGGCGACGGTCTGCATGTATTCCAGTTCGAGCGGGACAAGAATGAACTCGTTGAGCACATAGGTCGCCGCCGAAGCCACCGTGATGACAAAGATGACCGCCATGCCCATGCCGGTCGCCGTCTCGACCTTTTTGGAAACGCCCAAAAAAGGACAGATACCGAGAAAACGCGAAAAAATGAAGTTATTGATCAGAATGGCGCCCAGCGCAATGGAAAAAAGCTCAGATCCCGACATGCGTCAGCCCCTCCTCTTCATGATTTTCTGGAACAGCGCCACCAGGCAGCCAAGCGTCAGGAACCCGCCGGCCGGCAGGATGAGCAGCATGACCGGCTCGTAGCCGTCGGGCATGACCTGTACGCCGGCCAGCGTGCCCGAGCCCAGGATTTCACGGATGGTGCTCATTATAAGCAGGGCAAAGGTAAAGCCCAGCCCCATGGTCAGGCCGTCGATGGCCGACGGGAGCACCTTGTTTTTGGATGCGAACGCCTCGGCGCGGGCTAAGATGATGCAGTTGACGACAATCAGGGGAATAAAGACGCCGAGCGATTCGGACAAATCGGGCAGGTAAGCCTGCATCAAAAGGTCGATGGCCGTGACAAAGCCGGCGACAATGACGATGTAGGACGCAATGCGGACTTTGGCCGGAATGACTTTGCGCAGCAGCGAGATAACGGCGTTGGAACAGATTAGAACCGCCGTGGCGGCCAGGCCCATGCCCAGCGCGTTCTGGATGTTGATGGAAATGGCCATGGTCGAACACATGCCCAAAAACTGCACAAAAACAGGGTTGTTGGTCAAAAGCCCTTCCTTAAACTGTTTGACGATGCCTTTCATTCTGTCACCTCCGCAGCATGGGCGGCGGCGTAATCCAGAGCGGTCTGTACGCCTTCGGCCACAGCGCGCGACGTAATGGTTGCGCCGGTGATGGCCACAATGTCATTTTCGCCCGTCGCCGTGTTTTTCTGTACGGTCAGGGGCCCTGTCTTGCCGACAAACTGGGCGCGCCATTCGTCCTCGCTGGCGCGGGAACCGAGCCCCGACGTCTCAGACGACGATACAATTTCAATGCCCAGTACGGTGTTTTCCGGCGAAATGCCGACAATTATTTCAATGACGTTGCTGAACCCGTTGGGGGAAACGCGGATGCACATGCCGGCGTACTCGCCGCCGGACGTAGCGGTGTAAACTTCGTTGATGATACCGCTTTCATCGGTGAAATCAACCTGTTCAAACTGCGCCCCGGGAATGATGCCGCTCATGGCCTGCTGGGTCTTCTGTACGGCGAGTTCAGCGATTTTGTCGGCGGTGATGGCGTTGACGCCGCCCAATACGCCGGCGACAATGACCGTGATGATCAGCAGGGGAAGGGCCAGCTTGACAATTTCCTGCACGTAGGGGTTTTGCATGAACTTGGACTGCTTCAGAGGCTGCAGCGCTTTATTCATTGGGACCGGCCTCCTTTGCTTTGGCTTTTTTCAGGGACAGACGACGCCTGTCCGCGGGGTATTTGGGCATGGTAAACTTGTCAATGAGCGGAACAAAGGCGTTCATGATGAGAATGGAGTAAGACACGCCTTCGGCATACGAACCGAAATAGCGGATGAAGACGGTCAGGAGCCCGCAGCCGACGCCAAAGATGATCTTGCCTTTTTTGGTCAGCGGCGAGGTGGTGTAGTCAGTGGCCATAAAAATGGCGCCCAGCATCAGGCCGCCGCTCAAAAGGTGCGCCAGCATGAAATCGAGCGGGTCAAGGCCGCCGCGCGGGAAGAGATAGGTCAAAAGGGCGACGGTGCCCAGGTAAGCGACCGGGATGTGCAGGCTGATGACGCGGCGGTAAACCAGGTACAGCCCGCCGGCGATCAGGGCCAGCGCCGACGTTTCGCCCAGGCAGCCGCTCACCATGCCGAGCGCCATGTCAGCCAGGGACGCGTCGGGCAGCAGGCCCTGCTTGAGATATGACAGCGGCGTCGCCGACGTGACGACGTCGACCGGCGTCGTGAACAGCGGAAGCGCCGTGCGCGTGCGAACCCAGGTCGTCATGATGACCGGCCACGAGAACAAAAAGGCGCGGGCGGCCAGCGCGGGGTTCATGAAGTTTTTGCCAATGCCGCCAAACAGCTGCTTGACGATGACAATGGCAAACGCGTCGCCGACCAGCACGAGCCACAGCGGGACGGTGACCGGCATGTTAAAGGCAAGCAGCACGCCGGTCACGACGCACGACATATCGCCCGTTGTGTTGGGACGATGGGTCAAAAGGCCGTACAGCCATTCAAAACAGATGCAGCCGCAGACCGAAAAAACCGTCAGGACCAGGCTGCGCCAGCCGAAAACAAACACCGAAACAGCCAGCGCCGGCATCAGGGCGATGACGACGTCGAGCATGATTTGCTTGGTCGTCTCATCCGAGCGGATGTGCGGCGACGAGCTGACCTGCACTTTGGATAAATCAAGCATACAATCGCCTCCTTACTTTTTCCTGCGCGCGTCCATCACGCGCTGCTTGCCAGCGCGGATCCCCTGGACCAGAGGGATTTTTGCCGGGCAGACATAGGTACACGAGCCGCACTCGACGCAGTCGTATGCGCGCAGGCGGTCACAGCCGGCAATGTCGCCCTTTTCATAGTGCTGGAAAATGCTGGTCGGCATCAGGTACATCGGGCAGGCGCTGACGCATTTCCCGCAGCGGATACAGGCCGTGCGGGACGGGATGGGACACTCTTCTTTATAAAACGCCAGAATGGCGTTGGTGCCTTTAATGACCGGCACTTCAGCTGAAAACAGCGGATTTCCCATCATGGGGCCGCCCATCAGCAGCTTGTTGGGCGGTTCGAGGAAGCCGCCGCAGGCTTCGAGCAGATCCTCAATCGGGGTGCCGATGCGCACTTCGAGGTTTTTGGGGTTGGATACCGCCGAACCCGACACGGTGACGATGCGGCGGATCATGGGCAGCCCCGTGACGAACAGACGGTAAACGGCGCCCGCCGTGTCGGCGTTGAAGACGGCGCAGCCGACGTCAGCCGGCAGCTTGCCCGACGGTACGTCGCGCCCGGTCAGCGCCTTGATCAGCTGTTTTTCCGCGCCCTGGGGATATTTGCAGGCCAAAGGTTCGAGACGCACCGAGCCGTCAGCGGGCAGGTGGGTCTTTAAAACAGGGAAGGCGTCGCGTTTGTTAAGCTCAATGCCGAGCACGGCCGACTGCACGCCGAACAGCTTTTGCAAAATGCGCGCCCCGCCGATGACTTCCCACGGGTACTCGAGCAGCACGCGGTGATCAGATGTAATATACGGTTCGCACTCGGCGCAGTTGATAAGCAGCGAATCGACCTTGCCGATGCCCGACTGGATCTTGACGTGCGTCGGGAAGGCGGCGCCGCCGTGGCCGACAATGCCGGCTTCGCGGATAGCGGCGATGATCTCGTCCTGCGACATGGTGTCGATGTCGAGCGGATGGACAGACGGGTCGGGAGTGTCAAGGCCGTCGTTTTCAATGACGACGGAAAGAACCATTGACCCGTTGGGATGCAGCCGGGGCGCAACCTCGGTCACCGTTCCCGACACGGTCGCGTGAACCGGCGCCGAGACCGGCGCGGTGCTGTCGGCGATTTTCTGCCCCAGACAGACGTGGTCGCCCGCCTTGACCAGGGGGGTACAGGGGGCGCCGATGTGCATGGAAACGGGCAGAATGACCTTCTCGGGCGCCTTCAGCAGCTCGATGGGCTTTCCGCAGGTCGCTTCCTTGCGGGAATCCGGGTGAATACCGCCCGGAAAAGTGTGTGCCATAGTGTCACCTCATTCAGCCATGCTTGCGAATAACAAATCCATTATAGAGCATGTTGTAAAAAAAGACAACAAAAAACAATAAAAGTTAAAGAAAAAACGAAGTTTGTTCCGAGTTCATTCACTTAAATCGGATATTGGAAAAATACAGTTTTTTTGCAGGGGGCAAAACCAAACCCGGAGCCAGTGCGTCTAAAGATCGACAAAAAACCACCCCGCCGCCGGCGGAGTGGCTTTTGGAACCGTCTAGCCGCGCGTCAGGGACAGGGCGGCGCGGATGTCGCCGTCGCCCGCAGCGTCGACCTGGACTTCAACGCGGTCGCCGACGTTCAAAATGACCGCTTCAGGACAGGCCTGGGCCGAGATGGAATAATAGAAGTTGCGGCCCTGCAAGCGGATATAGTAGTACGAGTTGCCGTCGATGACGGCGGTGCGGATTTCAGCGACAACGCCGCTGTCGCCGGTCTGCGGCAGCTGTTCGGGTTCGGCGACGCCCTGCTCGGCGAGCAGCTGGATGTAGTTGCTTTCACATTCCGAAACCGTGTCGCCGGTGGCGACCAGCTGATACTGCTCGACGTTGACCATTGCGTACATTTTGACCAGCTGGCTGGCGTCCTTGAGCGACATGAAATACGTTGGCTCGCCGGCGACGTTCAAAAGCAGCGGGAAGGTCGTTGTATACCGCAGGTCCTGCACCACGCCTTCGGCGGAATCGCGCGCCGACTCTTCAATGGCGCCGGGCGCGTGGTAATAACGGGTTTCTTTGGTGCGCTGGTTGGACAGCAAAAAGCCGACGTTGGACTGGTCGCCGCCTGCGCTCGTGATGCCGGTGTACATGTAGACGTCGTCGTTGAGTGCGATGTAGTTGTAGCCGCTCGTCGTCACCGTCACGTCCTTCTGGCCGAAGATCGAGTTCAAAAACCCGTGGACGTACATACCGTGATAGTCGTACTGTTCCATAATCATGTCGGCCATATAGACACGGTCGATCCACGAGGGCACGTCTTCACGGGCATAGTACTGCGCTTCGCCGGTGATGGCGTCGACGAGCACGGCGCCGTTGATGTCGGTGCCGCCGAACAGGCCGATGGTTCTTTCAACTTTGGGGCACACCCAAAACGGACGGCCTTCGTCGTCGATTTCAAATGTGCTTTCACCAAAGATAAAGGTCGGGTATAAAAAGCGCAGATGGCGTTCGAGCTTGCGCCCGAACAGGTCGGAAGGCGAAAAGCGGATACCGTCGAAGCCGAGCGACGACAGGCGCACCACTTCGGCCTGCTGGGTCACCATATCGACGCGGATGTAAGCAGGCAGGCCTTCGGAACGGTTGTTGAGCCATTTGAAAAAGTCGCCGTATTCCAGCGGCGCGACGCGCACCGGGCGGCCCTGGTAGTTGATCTGGGTGTAGTCTTCCGACACCTCAAACTGCGACACCATGTCGGCCAGCTCGCCCAGTTTGCGGTCGCCGAGGCGCTGGGCCGAATCCTCGTCCAAAAGGGGGATTTCGTCAAACGAGATTTCGGCGATGTCAGCGGCAAAATCGCCGTCCTGCACGGTCAGCAGATCGCGGTAGCTGGAAGCCCGGAAAATGGGCAGCGAGACGACGTACCCCGCGGCGAAGACAACGACGAGCAGCAGGACAATCGCAACCGGAATCCCGCACTGCTTTTTCAGAAAGCCGGCAAGCTCGCGCGGGGTCGCGGATTCAACGGCCTGTCCGGACGCAAACAGCGAGTACAGGCAGAAGACGCCGCAGAGCAGGGCGACGAATACATAAAACTGCGGGCTTTGCAGGTTGATGGCGGGCAGCGCAAAGTAAAAGTAGACCAGCCCGAACAGCAGCGTGATCAAAAGCCCGGTCAGGACGATACGCGCGCGGCTTTTGGGCTTGCGCCCCGCAGACGGCGATCCGTCGCCGAACGGGTCTTTTTTGCGGAACAGGGACATAGGACATCTCCTTATCGGTTTTACTGATAGTACTGGTATTATAGCGCATACAGCGCCGATAATCAAATTAAAAACATATAAACATCAAAAGCCGTTCCCGCCGGTCGGCACGGGGCGGCGCGGGTTTTGCGTGGAGGGAAAAAATGAGCGCACAAAAACGCGGGAAAAGGTGGATTTTTTGTCGGGATTCCGTTACAATAGAAAAGAGGAAATCCATGGATGGGAGGCGCAGGAAAATGCGTGCGCGCAGAAGAAGGCGGATCGTGTCGGCGGCCGGCGTTTTGACGGCTGCCTGCGGGTGGTTCCTGCTCACGGGGCTGTGGGGAATTCAGGCGCCGGAGGAGCATCCGAATTTTGTTTCGCAGGCGGCGGAAGAGCTGCACGGCCCCCCGCGGGGCGGCGTTTCGGGCGCGGTTTCCGCAGTGCCTGCACGGGTTCTTTCCCCTGCCGCACAGGACGAAGACGCGCCCGAAATCCCCGAACGGCCGGCGGAACCGGAAGAGTCCGTGCCGGCGGAAGCGGAAGAGCCTGTGCTGCAAGAGGCGCCGGACGGGTATTTTGACGACGCGCTCTTTATCGGCGATTCGCGCACGCAGGGACTTGAGCTGTACGGCGGCATCGACGAGGCGACCTATTACACGTCGATTGGGCTGATGGTCAACACCGCGCTGGTCAAGACGGTCGCCACAGTGGACGGCACGCCGATGAGCATCCCCGATGCGCTCGACCGGCAGGACTTTGGCAAGATTTACGTGATGCTGGGCGTCAATGAGCTGGGATGGAAGAGCCAGGATCGGTTCATTGAATATTACGGCCAGCTGATCGACACCATCCGTGAAAAGCAGCCGGACGCCGTCATCTACATCCAGACCATCATTCCCGTTACCCGGGAAAAGTCCGAGTCCGACGCGACATACAACAACACCCGCATCGCGCTGTTCAACAGCTGCATCGACAAGGTCGTCGAGAACCGCGACGTCGTCCTGCTCGACGTGGGCGCTGCGCTGCGGGACGAGGAAGGTTTTTTGCCGCAAAACGGATCGTTCGACGGTGTGCATCTCAACCAGGAATACTGCCGCAAATGGGCCGATTTCCTGCGCGCCAGCACGGTCGCAGAATGACCCTTTTGTCGCCACTGAAAACCGCCGGCGGCTGCCGGCGGTTTTTTTGCGGGCCTTACAGGATCCTGCCCGTCAGGCCGTCCTGCCCGGCGGCGGTGACGAGCACATCCCGCACCTGCCCGGACAGCCCTTCGCCCGGGACGCGGACGGGGCAGTACTGCATGTCGTGGCCGAAAAACACGCCGTTTTCCGGCTGCTCGAACAGCACCTGGGCGCGCTGGCCGACGCGGCTTTGCAGGTATTGCAGCCTCGACTCGGCGCAGACTGCGGCCGCGCGGCGGGCACGCGCTTCACGTTCGGCGCGGGGGATCTGATGGGGCATATCATAAGCGCGGGTGCCTTTGCGGCGCGAATAGGGGAAGACGTGTACCTGCGCAAAGGCGGCGCGGCGCAGAAAATCGAGGGTCTGCTCAAAATCTTCTTCCGTTTCGCCGGGGAAGCCGGTGATGAGATCGGTCGTGACGGCGCAGCCGGGGAACGCCTGGCGCAAAAGCCGGCACGAAAGCAGGAAGCGTTCGGTGTCATACCGCCGGCCCATGGCGCGCAGGGTCTTGTCACAGCCGCTTTGCAGCGAAAGGTGGAAGTGCGGGCACAGGTTTTGGTACGGCTGCAGCGCCTGGCAGAAGGCTTCGGTCACGGTGCGCGGTTCGAGCGAGCCGAGGCGGATGCGCGTGCCGGGGGCGGCGGCGCACAGGGCGGGCGCCAGCTCGAGCAGGGACGAGGGCTGCGGCAGGTCAAGGCCGTAAGAGCTGATTTCGATGCCGGTGACGACAATTTCGCGATACCCTTCGCTTTGCAGGCGGGCGCATTCGCGCACGGCGTCCGCCAGGGGCATGGAACGCGACGGCCCGCGCGCAAAGGGGATCAGGCAGTAGGCGCAGAAGTTCTGGCAGCCGTCCTGCACCTTTAAAAGGGCGCGGGTGCGTCCGAGCAGCCCGCCGGCCGGCAGAATCTCAAAGGGCTTTTTGGCAAGCGCGGGCGGAATGCCGGGCGTTTGTACGGCGCCGCGCTGCGCCTGTTCGGCCAGGCCGACGATCTGCCCTTTGTCTGACGAGCCGACGACGATGTCGGCGCCGCACAGCTCGCGCACTTCGTCGGGCCGGACCTGCGCATAACAGCCGCACACGATGAGCGTGGCGGACGGGTTGCGTTTTTTGGCCTGCCGCGCCGCGGCACGCGACTTTTTGTCGCCCAGCGCCGTCACCGTACAGGTGTTGACAATGTAAACGTCCGCCTGGTTTTTGAAGTCGACGATTTCGTGTCCGCGGGCAGAGAACATTTGTTCGAGAGCCTGGGTTTCGAATTGATTGGTCTTGCAGCCCAGCGTATAAAAGGCCACTTTCATAAAAGCACCACCGAAAAAACAAAGTGGTTGTATTATACCACACCGCGCGCTGAAAAGCGACGCTTTTCGGCAAAGCCGCGGCAGCGGGCGGCGGGACAAAGGCAGCAGAAGGGAGGACGCAATGATTATTTGGCTGAACGGGGCGTTCGGCGCAGGAAAGACATCGGCGGCGTATGAGCTGAACCGCCGGCTGCCCGGATCGGTGGTTTACGACCCTGAGGAAATCGGTTTCTTTTTAAGGCGCAGCGCGCCGTGCTTCCGCACGCCGGACTTTCAGGACGTCCCGCTGTGGCGCGCGCTGAATTATGAGCTGCTCAGGGAAATTGACGCCGGGAACCCGGACGGCGTCATTGTCCCCATGACGCTGGTCAGCAGGCCGTATTACGACGAGATCATCGGCCGTCTGCAAAAGGACGGGGTGCACGTCAGGCATGTGATTCTGTGCGCAAGCCGGGAAACCCTGCTCAAGCGGCTGCGCAGGCGCAGCCTGGGGATGCTGGGAAGGGAACGCTTTGCCGTCGATGCCATCAGCCGGTGCCTGCGCGCTTTTGACGGCGATCTTCCGGGGATGCGGGTCGAGACGGACGGGCTGACCGTCCTGCAGGTGGCTGAAGCGGTGGCGCAGCGCTGCGGGATCGCACTGCGGCCCGACGGCCGGTCCGCGCTCTGCCGGCGTTTCGACAGCCTGTGCCTGTGGCTGCGCCATATCCGAATGTGACATATCGCGGGGCGGGCGCTCATACAGTAGAGCAGGGCAGGCGGGCCCTGCCCTGATTTTCTGTGGGGAGGTCCTGCCATGAAACGGCTGATTTGTCTTGTCCTTGCCTGCGCGCTGGTTTGCGGAGGCGCGCCCTGCGCCGCCGCAGAGCCGGCCGGGCTGACGGCCAGCGCGCCGTCGGCCGTGCTGATGCATCCGTCTGGAAAGGTGCTGTTTGAAAAAAACGCGCATGATCCCCTGGCGCCGGCCAGCGTCACCAAAGTCATGACGCTGCTGCTCATTATGGAAGCGCTTGAC
>CALWJQ010000051.1 GCA_944381055.1 uncultured Clostridia bacterium
TGGCGCACGGTCGACGACGCTGCGCGCGAGGAGCTGATTACCGAAGCGCAGGAGATCTGGCTGTATGACACGGTGTACCTGCCCATGTACTTCAGCTATTCGTTCACCGCCACCAACAACCGGGTGACCAATTTCTACGTCAATGACGAATACACCGGCGTGGACGACGTCGAGTTTAACCTTACTTCGCGTATGCGCAACGTGGACATTGCCGAATAACCGATTCTTACAGCATTTTCGTGCCCGCCGGTCCGGTCAGCCGGCGGGCACGTTCAAAAACGCGCGCAACGGCCGGCTGCGCCGGCTGACAGGGCGTGAAAGGAGGACATATGTGGGCATACATATTTAAACGGCTGCTGCAGGCGATTCCGACCCTGCTCATCATTTCATTTCTGATTTTCTCGCTGCTCTACATTACCCCTGGCGACCCCGTCGACCTCATCAAGGGCAGCGAGAACACAAAAATATCTGAAGAAACCCGCGCTGCGATTGAAAAAGAATGGGGGCTGGACAAGCCTTTCCTCGAGCGGTACGTCAATTTTGTGATAAATGCGTGCCGGGGGGATCTCGGGCAGTCTTATCAGACCGGCGAAGATGTGTTTGACGAGGTCATGGCGCGCATGCCCGCCACACTGAAACTGACGGCGGCGTCGATGGTTCTGGCGCTGCTCATTTCGCTTCCGCTGGGGATGCTGGCCGCCATCCGGCACAACAGCATCTGGGATTCGATGGCGACCGTGCTGGCGACGGTGGGCGTAGCCGTGCCGAAATTCTGGTTCGGCCTGATGCTGATTATCCTGTTTTCGTTTAAGCTGGGGTGGCTGCCGTCCATGGGCTGGGCGACGATTTCGGAAGACGGGCTGGCGGCGTTCCTTCGGGCCATTATCCTGCCCGCCAGTTCGCTGGCGCTCGGCATGGCCGCCACGCAGACGCGCATGATCCGTTCAAGTATGCTCGAAGTGCTCGGGCAGGACTATGTCCGCTATGCGCGCAGCAAGGGCCTGCGCGAACGCTTTGTCATTTGGGGCCACGCCTTTAAAAACGCCATGATTCCCGTCATCACCATTGTCGGCGGCGAAATCGGCGGCCTGCTGGGCGGCGCGGTCGTCACCGAGCAGATCTTTTCGTGGCCGGGTGTCGGGCGTCTGGCGATCAATTCCATTTCAAAGCGGGACTATCCCATGATTCAGGGGATTACGCTGCTTTTATGCACGGTATTCCTGTTCATCAACATTCTGGTTGACATTACCTATGCGTTTATCGATCCGCGCATCCGGTATGTGTCCAGCACGAAAAAGTGACGGGAGGTGCAGTCAGTGAATCAGGACAACGACAAAAAACGCAGGGACGAAAAGCTGCCGCAGGCGCCTGAAAGCGCGGGAAAGGAAATCGGCGGGGAAGCGCTGCCGGTGACCAATTACTGGGCCAACGTCGTGCGCCTGTTCTTTAAAAACAAAATGGCGGTCGTCGGGCTTGTGATGATGATTATTATCATTTTCATGTGCTGCGCGGCCCCGCTGTTCACAAAATACGATCCGGTAGCCGATATGGAATATTATAACGTTAAGCAGCCTCCCGGCGGCGATCATTGGCTGGGAACCGATCACGTCGGCCGCGACGTATGGTCCCGCCTGCTGTACGGCGGCCGCACGTCGGTGCTCACGGGCGTCCTGGTCGCGCTGTTCGCAGGGGTTATCGGGGTGACGGTCGGGCTGGTCGCCGGGTATTTCGGCGGCGTGATTGATGCGGTGCTCATGCGCTTTACCGACATTATGCTGTCGTTCCCCTTTATGATTCTGGCCATCGCCATCATGGCGGCCCTGGGGTCCAGCCAGCGGAACATCGTCATATCGCTGGCTGTGACCAGCTGGCCGGGGTTTGCGCGCCTGACGCGCAGCCAGGTGCTGACCATTAAAAACAGCGAATATGTCGAGTCGGCAAAAGTGGCCGGTTTTAAAAACGCCCGCATCATCTTTAAGCATGTGCTTCCCAACTGCATGGGCACCTTTATCATCCAGCTGACCCTCACCATCGGCGGCGCGATTTTGTCGGCGGCCGGCCTGGCCTATCTCGGCATGAGCCCGAACATCGCCGAACCGGAATGGGGGGCCATGCTCAACGACGGCAAGCCGTACCTGCAAACGCACGCCTATCTGACGACGATACCGGGCATTGCGATTTCCATCACCGTGCTGGCAATCAACTGGATCGGCGACGGGCTGCGCGACGCGTTTGACCCGAAAATGAGAAAGTAGGGGTGAAGCATGGAAAAACTGATCGAAGTCAAAAACCTGAGGACTTATTTCAACACCCCCGAAGGCGTTGTGCGCTCTGTGGACGGGATTTCATTTGAAATCGGGGTCGGCGAGACGCTGGCACTGGTCGGCGAGTCGGGCTGCGGCAAGACGGTGACGTCGCTGTCGCTGCTGCGGCTGCTGCCCGAAACGGCCGAGGTTTCGGCCGACAGCCTGGATATTGCCGGCATCGAGTCCATTGACCTGACCAAAGAACAGGCGCGCGCCATGCGCGGCAAAGTGATTTCGATGATCTTCCAGGAACCCATGACCTCGCTCAACCCCGTCTTTAAAATCGAACGCCAGCTGGGCGAGGTTTTCCGCCTGCACGAACCGGGCATCAGCAAACAGGAAGTTTTTAAGCGTTCGGTGGACATCCTGCAGCGCGTCGGCGTGCCCAACCCCGCCGAGCGCCTCAAGGTGTACCCGCACCAGCTGTCCGGCGGCCTGCGCCAGCGGGTCATGATCGCCATTTCGCTGGCGTCCAGCCCCAAGCTGCTGATCGCCGACGAACCGACGACGGCGCTGGACGTCACCATCCAGGCGCAGATCCTCGACCTGCTGAAGCGGCTTCAGGAAGAAATGCACATGTCCATCCTGCTTATCACGCACGATTTCGGCGTCGTGTCGCAGATCGCGAGCCGCGTCGCCGTCATGTACGCGGGACGGATTGTGGAACAGGGTATGCTGGAAGATATTTTTGAAAACCCGCTGCACCCGTACACCGAACTGCTGATAGCGTCCATCCCGGGTATCAAGGTGACCAGGGGCGGCCGGCTGCAAACCATTTCGGGAACGGTGCCCAACCCCCTTCACTTCCCGGAAGGATGCCGTTTTGCGCCGCGCTGCCCCTATGCCCGGGACATCTGCAGCCGGCAGGAGCCGCAGGAAATCGACATCGGCGGGCGCAGGGTGAGCTGCCATTTGCGGACAGAGGACAAAGGCGGTGAGCAAGCATGACAAATCATCTCATTTCAATTCGCGACCTGCAAGTTCATTTTCCCATCAAAACCATGATCCTTCAGCGCACCATCGGCGTTGTTCGCGCCGTGGACGGCGTCAGCCTGGACATCGAAAAGGGCAAGACGCTGGGCCTTGTCGGGGAATCCGGCTGCGGCAAGACGACCATCGGGCGGGCCATTGTCCGCCTGAACGACCCGAACGGAGGGGAAATCCGTTACGAGGACGGCGAGGACATTTTGAGCCTGTCGGGCGAAAAGCTGCGGGACATGCGCAAAAACATCCAGATCATCTTCCAGGATCCGTATTCCAGCCTGAACCCGCGCCATACCGTGGGCGGGATGCTGCAGGAAGTGCTGACGGTGCAGATGCACATGGACAAAAAGCAGGCCGCCGAACGCGCGGACGAGCTGCTGCGCCAGGTGGGGCTCAGCCCGATTTATGCGCTTCGCTACCCGCATGAGTTTTCAGGCGGCCAGCGCCAGCGCGTCGCCATTGCCCGTGCACTGGCGCTCGAGCCCCGGTTTTTGGTGTGCGACGAGGCCGTCTCGGCGCTCGACGTGTCCATCCAGTCCCAAATCATCAACCTGCTTATGGATCTGAAAGACCAATATCAGATGACCTATCTGTTTATATCCCACGCACTCAATGTTGTCGAGCATATCTCTGACGTTGTGGCGGTGATGTACTTGGGGAAAATCGTCGAAATGGCGCCGACCGAAGAGGTGTTCCAGCACCCGGCGCACCCGTACACGCGGGCGCTTTTGTCGGCAATCCCCATCCTGTCGGGCCGCAAAAAACGCGAACGGATCATTTTGCACGGCGAAGTGCCGTCAGCGGCCAACGTGCCGCCCGGCTGCCGTTTCCACACGCGCTGCCCCCATATGGATGAAAGCTGCCGTGAAAGCTGCCCCGAGCTGAAGGAAATTTCGCCCGGGCACTGGGCGGCATGTTCCAAAATCTGACGGCGGCAAAACCGCGGTATTGCAGGACAGATCAAAAGAAACGGCATAGCGGGCGCTATGCCGTTTCTTGATGCACTGCCGTGCGCAATGGTTTTACAGCTTGATCTTGGTCCAGCGGCCCTTGCTGAAGCGCAGTCCGCACAGAATCAGACGGCAGCCCTGGTCGACCAGGAAGCTGATCCAGGCGCCGATCAGGCCGAGGCCCAGGGTAAAAGTGAAGAAATAGGCGACGACCGTGCGGCCCAGGCCGATGGCGACCAGCGAGACGACGGCGACGTAGCGGGTGTCGCCGGCGACGCGCAGGCAGTTGGAAAAGATAACCTGCGAAATCTGCGCCGGGCACATGACGGCGATAATGTACATGATTTGCGAGCCGAGGGCGATAATCTCAGCCTCGGATGAGAAGGGCATGATAATCACTTTGCGCAGCGTGATAAAGGTCAGACACAGCAGCGCGCCTATCATCAGGCCAAACCGCTGCGCTGTCTTGCCGTAGACAATGGCAATGTCCGGCCGCTTCTGCCCCAGGCTTTGGCCCAGCAAAGACGAGGCTGCAACGGCCAGGCCGTCGCCAAAAGCGAAAGACAGCATCAGAATGTTGGAACAAATCTGGTGCGTTGAAAAGTTCATAGTGCCCAGGCTGGCGACGATCTTGGCAAAGATGAAGAAGCCTACGCGCATAAAGACCTGCTCGACGGCCGCCGAGGAGCCGACGTTGATGACCGAGCGGAAGTTTTTTCGGTCGGGCAGGAAGCTTTCTTTAAAAGACAGGTACAAAAACTGATCCGGTTTGCGGACGGAAATCAGGGCCATGATGGAAGCGACGACATAGCCCAGCACGGTGGCGATGGCGGCGCCCATGACGCCCAGTTTGGGGAATCCGAAGTTGCCGTTGATGAGCAGGTAGTTGAAGATGATGTTGACCACGTTGGCCGTGACGTTGGTGTACATCGACATGCGGGTGTTTCCGCAGCCTTTCTGGGCGGCGTTGATGGTCAGGGTGATGACGTTGAAAAAGATGCCGCCGATGACGATGCGCATGTAAATGACGGCGTCTGTGATGGTGTCGGGCTGCGCGCCGGCAAAGAGCAGGATGGGCTCGGCAAAGGTGACGGCGAGAGAAGACAGGACAAGGGACATGACGGCCGCAATAAGCAGCACCTGGCGCAGGGTGTGGTTGGCGCCTTGGCGGTCGCCCTCGCCGCGGCGGCGCGACACGACGGCGGTGACGCCGACGTTTAAGGACATGAATAAAGCCAGCACAATGAGCCTGGGCTGATTGACAAGCCCGACCGAAGCGATGGCTTCGTGCCCCAATGTGCCGACCATAACAGTATCTGCCATCGACACCAGACTGACCAGAAAAGACTCCAGGATAGACGGCCAGGCGACTCGGGCGAGCCGTCCGACGGTCTCAGAGGCGGTCGGCAGGTCGGTGGAAGATTTGTACTGTGTGCTGCGCAGTAATCGTGCGGGATCGAACATTCGTTCAAATGCTGCGAGCATAAGGACTCCCCCTTTCAAAGCTACAATTTTCTCTATTATAGCACAAGGAAAACGGTTTTACAAACCTTTTACAAACAAGCTCTTTTTTGGTATACTGACAAGAGGTAAAATGAAGGGCGGCAGACCGCCGCTAAAGGAAGTGGAATTGTGGATTATTACCGTCTGGTCATTGAAACGACAGGCGAAGCCGCGGAAGTGCTGGCTGCCGCGCTGTCCCATATCAGTCCGTACTGTGAAATTGACGACCCGGGCGACGTGCGCGAACTGACGCAGGCGCCGTCCCCGCGCTGGGATTATCTGGGGGAAGAGCTGTTTGAAAACAGCGGCCGCACCCCGACGGTCACCTTGTATTTCGAACGAGACGAACAGGGCGCGCTGCTGCTGCGCGAAGCCGAAGCCGCGGTGCGCGCGCTGGCGCAGAATGACGCGCAGGGCTTTTTCGGCGGCCTGAAAATGTGCGTCGACGACGTCAGAAGCGAGGACTGGGAGAACAATTGGAAGCAGTATTACAAGCCGTTTACCGTGGGCAGCCGCCTTTTGATCCGCCCGTCGTGGGAACCGGTGCCGCCCGGCGCCCGGGATCGCCGGGTGCTGACCATTGACCCGGCGTCGAGCTTCGGTACGGGAAGCCACGCGACGACGCGGCTGTGCATGGAAGCGCTGGACGGGATGGAGCTCAGCGGCGCCAGCGTGCTCGACATGGGGTGCGGAAGCGGGATTCTGGCGGCGGCGGCCGTGCTTTTGGGCGCGCGGGATGCCGTTTTGTGCGACATCGAGCCGACGGCCGTCCAAACAGCCGAAGAAAATGTCAGGCGCGCGGCTGCGGGAAACGGGGCCGGTGTGACGGCGCTGTGCGGCAACTGGCTGGAAGACGGGGCGCTGGCGGCGCGGCTGCGCGGCCGGGGACCCTATGACGTCGTGTGCGCCAATATTGTGGCCGACGTGCTCATCGCCATGTGCGGCGGGCTGGCGTCCATGCTGCGGCCCGGAGGCGTCATTTTGCTGTCCGGTATCATCGACAGCCGCCGCAGCGAGGTCCTGGCGGCCTTTGAACAGGCCGGCCTGCGGCTGGAATATGAAAAAAACCGGGATGGCTGGACCATGTTTTCCATGAAAAGGTGAAACAAAAGCCTGATATTCTGCGTCTAATATCTATGGACAACGGCGGCCAGTTTTGGTATACTGTTAAAACAGGCGTTTGCCGGGAAGAAAAACGCGGAGGCCCGCCATGAGATTTTTCTGTTCAGCTGACAACCGCGCAGGCGATGAAATCGCGCTTTTTGCGCCTGACGCGGTGCATATATCCCGCGTGCTGCGGATGAAAAAGGGGGAGTCTGTCGTCGTCTGTGACGACGCGGGGTTCGAGCACGACTGCGTGCTCGAATCGGTCGGAAAGGACCGCGTACTGGCGCGCATCGTGCGCAGCCGCCCGCACAGCACGGAACCCAGCGTCGAAGTCACGGTGTTCGCCGCGCTGTCCAAAGGCGAGCGTTTTGATTTTCTGATTCAGAAATGCGTCGAGGTCGGCGCGACGGCCATTGTCCCTTTTGTGTCCGAGCACTGCGTCGCGCGCCCCGACGAACGTGATTACGAGCGCAAGCGCGCGCGGTATGCGCGTATCGCGCTGGAAGCGTCCAAGCAGTCGCTGCGTTCGCGCCCGGTGCCGGTGTCGGCTATCCAGGGGTTTGAGCAGGCGCTGCGCCAGGCGGCCGCGCACGAGACGGCGATTTTCCTGTACGAACGCGAAAACCGCCGGAGCTTCAGCCAGATCCTGCGCGGCAGCGGGAGCTGCGCCCGCTATGCGGTCATGACGGGGCCGGAAGGCGGCTTCAGCGAGCGGGAAGCGCGGCTGGCGGCGTGCAGCGGGCTGGAACCGGCTTCGCTCGGCCCGCGCATTCTGCGCTGTGAAACGGCGCCGGTGGCGGCGGTATGCGCCATTATGTATCATACCGGCAATTACGATATCGGAGTGTGACTGTTTTGAAAGAGAAGAAAATGGCCAAAGCACAAAAGGTGCAGAAGCAGCAGGACATTATCACAAACCGCGTTTTGATCTTTTTTGGCTTTACGGCCGTCTTTTTATGGGCAATATCTTACCTCAGCCGCGCGTTTGACTATGCGTCCAGCTTTCAGGCGGCCAACATCGCCGCCGTTGTCCTGATGGTCGTCGGCGCTGCGGCCGTTGTCGCGGGGCTGGTCTGGCAAAGCGCCCGCATCCGCAGCGGCGCGGCGCGCGACGCTGCGCTGAGCGGCTATGTCATCGCGTGGTTTGGCCTGGTGCTGACGCTGTCGTGCGCCATGATGATGTTTTACAGCTATACCCTGGCCATGCGGCTTCTGTATGTCCTGATGCCCGTGTCCGCCGTGCTGTACCTGATTTATTATGTGTACCCGCGCGAGTTTTTCACCGTCTGCCTGACCCATTCGTCCCTGGCGTTTCTGATGTGGGCGCTGGCAAAAACTGCCCGCGGCGGCGATCCTGTGATTTGCTATGCATCGTTCGGGCTGGCTGTTTTAATCTGCGCGGCGGCGTTGGCGCTGGCCTATAAAACGCGCGGTACGGACGGCGTGCTCACCGTGGGGTCGCGCCGGATCGCCGTCTTTAACAAAACGACCAACATCCGCTATATCACCGCTGTGTACGCCGTGACGCTTGTGCTGCTCGTCGCCGCGCTGCTGCTGGGCGCGCCGCTGGCGTTTTACGCGCTGTACGCCGTGCTGGCCTTTATCGCGGTGTCCGCCGTTTATTATACCGTCCGTATGCTGTAAACGCGCCGCCGGAAACCGGCGCTGCCTGCGAAAGGACCTTCCCTGATGAAAACCGTGAAACGTCTGTCTTTTCTGATCGTTTTGCTTGCCGTCTTGCTTGCCGTCCCTGCGCTGGCCGCGCAGGAAACGCAGCCCGTTGACGAAATCGGTGCGGCGCGGCTGCTCGCGGCCGCGCTGGAACAGGGCGAGACGAGCGTTGATGTCCGCGTGACCGATGGGTTCGACTATGAGCGCTGCCTTGAGTATACGCATATGCTTTATCCGGAATATTACGGGATGCGCTGGACGCAGGACGTGCGCCGCAAAACGGCGTCGATCACCGTCACGCTGGCCGAGCCTGAAAAGCACGAGCTGGCCTGGCAGGAAGCGCAGCGGGTTGCAGCAACAATGCAAGGGCTTTACTCCAGCGAAGCCGAGTTGCTGCGCGCGTTTCACGATTACATTATCCATTGCTGCGAATACGACTACGAAACCTTTTTGAACCTGGCGATTTCACAGCCCGAACCCTTTACGGCTTACGGCGCCCTGCTGGGCGGCAAGGCGGTGTGCGACGGGTACAGCTCGGCGTTTGCCATGCTGTGCCGCGCCGCGGGAATCCCCTGCATTTACGTGGGCAGCAGCGAGCTTAACCACTCATGGAACGCCGTCTTTACCGACGGGCAGGTGTTGTTTGTCGACGTCACCTACGACGACAATGACGATCCGTCGGGCGCCGTCAACACCGATCACTTTCTTAAAACGCGTGACGAATTTCTCGCCACGCACGCGGGCTGGGACACTGCGCTGTGCGACAGCCTGACGGCCGTCATCTGGCCGGAAAATTACGCGTATGCGCGGACGCTGTACCGGCTGGGCCTGCTGCGCGGCAGCGACAAGGGCTTTGAGCTTGAACGTCAGCCGCGCCGCGACGAAGCGGCCGTCATGCTCACCCGGTTTCTGGGGCTGGAAAGCGAAGCTGCTTCATGGGCGGGCGCGCCGGCCCCGTTTGACGATGTCAGCGCCTATTACCAGCCTTATATCGCCCTGCTGTACGAACGCGGCCTGACCGCGGGCACCAGCGCCGAGGCGCGGACCTATGACCCGGCGTCGCCCGTGACGGCGCAGCAGTATATGACCTTTATGCTGCGCGGGCTGGGGTACAGCGACGCGCAGGGGGACTTTGTCTGGAGCGAAGCCCTTTCCAAAGCCGTCGGACTGGGGATTCTGACGCAGGATGAAGCGGCCTGGGTCCAGGGCCGGACCTTTGACCGGGGCATGATGGCCTTTCTCAGCGTCAAAACGCTGACGGCGCAGACACGGTCGGGCGGGCTGCTGTACGAGCAGCTGGGCCGGATCGGCGCGCTGGACGCGGGACTGGCGGCACAGATCCTGCAAAAGTAAACGTACGCCTTCCAAAGCTCTCGGCAGAGAGCTTTTTTGCTACCATTTTTATGGGGTTTGTGGTATGATAAAGACAGATAAGCGTACAATGAATCATATCAAAAAACAGGGGGCGGCGTTTTTGCAGGCGTATTGCCGGGAACACCATATTGAGCTGCGGGAAAACGAACCGATGAGCGGCCGCACGACCTTTAAAATCGGCGGCCCGGCCGACTGGTTTGCTTTGCCGGATACAGAAGAAAAACTGATCGGGCTGCTCGGTTTTGCCCGCAGCCGGGGCGTCAGGACGGCGGTCGTCGGCAGGGGCTCTAACTTGCTGGCGCCGGACGCGGGGTTCCGCGGCCTGGTCGTTTCGACGGCGCGTCTCGACGGGTGCCGTACCTGCGGTGAGAGCGGGCTGGAAGCCGGGGGCGGCATGGCGCTGTCGCAGCTGGCGTCGCGCGCCGCAGCGCTGGGCCTGGCCGGCCTGGAGTTCGCGCAGGGGATTCCGGGGTCGGTGGGCGGTGCGGTGGCCATGAACGCCGGAGCATATGACGGCGAGATGTCCTTTGCCGTGCAGAGTTCACGGGTTTTGACGCCGCAGGGCGGGGTCTGCGTGCTGACACTGCCGGAGCACCGCTTCGGGTACCGGACCAGCCGGGTCAAAGAGACCCCCGGCATGATCGTTTTGTCCACCGTGCTGTCGCTCAAGCCGGGGAAACGGGAGGAAATCGAGGCAAAAATGGCTGACTTTGCCGCCCGCCGCCGCGATAAGCAGCCGCTGCAATATCCCAGCGCGGGCAGCGCCTATAAACGGCCGCAGGGGTATTTTGCCGGGCAGCTGATTGAGCAGTGCGGGCTCAAGGGTTTTCAGATCGGCGGCGCGCGGGTGTCGGACAAGCACGCCGGATTTATTGTCAACGCGGGCGGCGCCACGGCCGGCGACGTGCTGCGGCTGATGGAGCATATCGAAAAAACCGTATTCGAGCGGACCGGCGTCCGGCTCGAACGTGAAATCTGCGTTTTGGATTGACGCAGGGCAGAAAGGCGGGACAGGGGATGGAATGTCTGATTATATCGGGAATGTCCGGCGCGGGAAAAAGCCTGACCGTCGACGTCTTGGAAGACGTCGGGTTTTACTGTATCGACAACATGCCTGTCGCCATGATCCCGTATTTTGCCGAGCTCTTCCCCGACAGCCGCTATAAGCGCATCGCCTTTGTCGTCGACGCGCGCGGCGGGCTGGACAGCGCGGAGTTCTTTTCCGTGATGGAAGAAATGCGCCGCATCGGCGTAGTGTTCCGCATCCTGTTTATCGACGCGTCAGACGACGTGCTTGTCAACAGGCAGCGCGAGTCTCGCCGCCGGCATCCGCTCGACTGGCAGGGCAAGGGGCTGGTCGCCGCCATTAACGAAGAGCGGCAGCTGCTGGCGCCTATCCGTTCGCGCGCGGATTTTGTCATCGATACCTCGTACCTGACGACGGCCGGCCTGCGCAGCCAGCTGATGAACCTGTTCTGCAGGAGCGACCAGCGCATCACGCTGACGCTGTGCAGCTTTGGCTTTAAATATGGCCTGCCGCGCGACAGCGACATGGTTTTTGACGTCCGTTTTCTGCGCAACCCGTATTATGTGTCTGAACTGCGTGAAAAGACCGGCCAGGACGAAGACGTCGCCCGGTATGTCATGGAATCGCCGGCAGCGGCCGAGTTTGTCGACCGGCTTTACAGCCTTTTGGATTTCCTGCTGGCGCGGTACATCGAAGAAGGGCGCACGTCGGTCGTCATTTCCGTCGGCTGCACGGGCGGCCGGCACCGGTCGGTCGCCGTTGTGTGCAGGCTGGCTGAGCGCCTGAGCGCCGGCGGGTACGCCGTCAGCCTGCGCCACCGCGACATTTCGAAAGGGTAAGTATGAATTATAAAGAACTGGATGCCGAGGCGGCCTTTGACCTGACGCGCGCCGCGCGGGTTTCGGGCCGCCGGGTGACGGCCATCGGCGGCGGGACGGGGCTTTCGACCCTTCTTCTCGGCCTCAAGGAATACACAGACAACATCACCGCCATCGTTACCGTCACGGACGACGGCGGAGGGAGCGGTATGCTGCGCAGAGAGTTCGGTATGCTGCCGCCCGGCGACATCCGCAACTGCATTTTGTCGCTGGCAAATACCAGCACGACCATGAGCCAGCTGCTGAATTACCGGTTTACCGACGGAACGCTGAAGGGCCAGAGCTTCGGGAACCTGTTCCTGCTGGCCCTGTGCGGCGTGTGCGGCAGCTTTGAAGGGGCGGTCGAACGCATGGGGCAGTTCCTGGCCGTCACCGGCCGGGTGCTGCCGGTGACCGGCGCCGACGTCGCCCTCGAGGCGCTGTTTGAAGACGGCAGCACGGTGCGCGGCGAAACAAGCATCACGGCTGCCAAAAAGGAAAACGGCCTGCGCATCGACCAGATTTCGCTGTGCCCGCGGTCGCCGCGGGCCCTTGATTCTGTCGTCGAGGCCATCGAACAGGCCGAAGTGATCGTGCTGGGGCCGGGCAGCCTGTACACCAGCATCATCCCCAACCTGCTCGTCGACGGCGTCAGCGAAGCCATCGGGCGATCCCCGGCGCTCAAAGTTTATGTTCTCAACATCATGACGCAGGAAGGCGAGACAGAGGGGTATACGGCGGCGCAGCACGTACAGGCGCTCAACCGCCACGCCCGCCGGCCCATTGTCGACGTCTGCCTGTACAATACCCAGGCCGTGCACCCGCGCATAGTCGAAAAATACCGCGGCGAGCACTGCGCGCAGCTGTTCCCCAACCCGAACGCGTTCCGCCGGATGGGCGTCGATCTGTTCGGCGGCCAGATTCTGGCGCTGGGCAGCGAGTATGCCCGCCACGACCCGCTGCGCCTTGCGTACACCATCATGCAGGCGGCGCGCCAGTTCGCGCCGAGGTCCGGCGTGCTGGGCGATTACGACGCTTTTCTGCTCAGGGAGTAAACCATGTCTTTTACCACCGATACAAAAAACGAACTATGCCGGCTTCCGCTGGGCGCGCCGTGCTGTGCGCTGGCCGAAAGCCTGGGGATTCTGCTGTACGCCAACCGGTTCAGCGAAAGCGGGGTGCGCGTGCAGTCGGACAACCCCGCTGTGCGCCGAAGGATCTGTCAGCTGCTGCACGCCGCCTTTCACGTTGAGGCGCACGAACAGGGGGGCGCGGTGACGGTTGCCGACCCCGACGCGGTCGGCAGTATTTTCAGCGCTTTTGGCTATGAACGCCGCAGCATTGCGCTTCAGCTCAACCTTGCGCTTGTCGAAGAAGACTGCTGCCGGTCGGCCTTTCTGCGCGGCATGTTTTTGTCGGGCGGGTATCTGTCCGACCCGGGCAAGAGCTATCACCTTGAACTGGTGACGTCGCATTACAACGTTTCGAGGCAGGTTATGGCGCTGCTGCTTGATATGGGCATGGCGCCCGGGTTTTTGACGCGCCGGGGCAACTATGTGCTGTATTACAAAGACAGCTCGATGATCGAAGATTTCCTGTCGGCCGCCGGGGCGACAGGCGCCGCCATGACCCTGATGCTCAGCAAGGTGGAAAAGGATCTGCGCAACAAGGTCAACCGCAAGGTCAACTGTGAAACGGCCAACCTGAGCAAGACGGTCGACGCCGCCGCCCGGCAGATAGCGGCCATTGAAAAGCTGCGCGCAGCCGGGATTTTGCAAAACCTGCCCGAACCGCTGCGGCAGACCGCCGAGATCCGGGTCAAAAACCCCGAACTGTCGCTTGCCGAAATGCTGCCGCTTTTTGACCCGCCGATCACCAAGCCGGGTCTTAATAACCGCATCCGCAAGCTGATGAAGCTGGCGGAACCGCTGTAAAGGATCGTGAATATGAAAGATTTTGTCCACCTGCACCTGCACACCGAATACAGCCTGCTGGACGGGGCCTGCCGCATCAACCGGCTGATGGAACGCGTCAAAGAGCTGGGACAGACGGCGGTCGCCATCACCGACCACGGGGTGATGTACGGGGTCGTCGATTTTTACAAGGCCGCCAAAAAGGCGGGGATCCACCCCGTCATCGGCTGCGAAGTCTACGTCGCGCCGCGCTCGCGGTTCGACAAGACCTATGAACTCGACGGCGACGCTTATCACCTGGTGCTGCTGTGCAAAAATGAAACAGGCTACAAAAACCTCATTTACCTGTGCTCAATGGGATTTATTGAGGGCTTTTACAGCAAGCCGCGCATCGATTTTGAGCTTTTGAAAGGCCACAGCCAGGGGCTGGTCTGCCTGTCCGCCTGCCTGGCCGGCGAAGTGCAGCAAAAATTGGCAAACGGCGACTACGACGGCGCCAAAGAGACGGCGCTGCGTTACCAAAGCCTGTTTGAAGAGGGCGACTATTATCTGGAGCTGCAGAACCACGGCATCCCGGAGCAGCAGATGGTCAACGCCGGGCTCAGGCGGCTTTCGCAGGAGACCGGCATTCCCCTGGTCGCCACCAACGACGCCCATTACCTTCGGCGTCAGGATGCGTCCATTCACGATATTCTGCTGTGCATCCAGACGGGCAAGCTGGTCGAGGACGAGGATCGGATGCGTTTTACAGGGCAGGAGTTTTATGTCAAATCGGGCGACGAAATGGCCGCTTTGTTCCCCGACTGCCCCGAAGCGCTGGAAAATACGGTGCGCATCGCGGAAAAATGCCAGTTTGATTTTGATTTTTCGTCTCATCATCTGCCGCGGTTCCCGCTGGAAGAAGGGCAGGACGCCCTGACGGTGCTGTGCGAAAAATGCCTGGCCGGCATGGCGCGGCGCTATCCCGATCCGACGCCCGAAATCCGCGAGCGGCTTCATTATGAAATCGACATGATCGCCCGCATGGGCTTTGTCGACTATTTCCTCATTGTCGGCGACTTTATCGACTTTGCGCGCAAAAAAGGGATCCCGGTCGGACCGGGGCGCGGGTCGGCCGCCGGCAGCATGGTGGCCTACTGCCTGGGCATCACCCAGCTCGACCCCATTGAATATTCGCTGTACTTCGAACGCTTCCTCAACCCCGAGCGCGTCAGTATGCCCGACATTGACATCGACTTCTGCTACATGCGCCGGCAGGAAGTCATCGACTACGTCACGCAGAAATACGGCGAAGCGCAGGTGTCGCAGATCATCACCTTCGGCACGATGGCGGCGCGCGCCGCGGTTCGAGACGTCGGGCGGGTGCTCAACATGTCCTACGCCGAGGTCGATCAGGTGGCCAAGCTGATCCCGCAGGAACCAAAAATGACGCTGGAAAAGGCGCTGGCCGGTTCGCCCGACCTGAAGCGGTTTTACGAGGACGACGAGCGCGTGCGGATGCTGATCGACACGGCGCGCGAGCTTGAGGGGATGCCGCGCAACGCGTCGACCCACGCCGCGGGCATCATCATCACATCCCGCCCGGTGTGGGAATATGTACCCATCGCAAAAAACGACCTCGGCACGGTGACCCAGTTCGGCATGACGACGCTCGAAGAACTGGGGCTTTTGAAAATGGATTTCCTCGGCCTGCGCAACCTGACCATCCTTGACGACGCTGTGCGCATGGCGCGGAAAAACGGCGCGGACGTCGACCTGGAACATCTGGACTACCATGACGCCGGTGTGTTCGACATGCTTTCGCAGGGAAAAACGTCGGGTGTCTTTCAGCTTGAAAGCTCAGGCATGACGGGCGTTACCGTTGCCATGAAGCCCCAGTCGGTTGAAGACATCACCGCCATTGTGGCGCTGTTCCGGCCGGGGCCGATGGCGTCGATCGGCACCTACATCGACCGCAAGAACAACCCCTCGCATATCCGGTACAAGCATCCCATGCTTGAAAAAGTGCTGTCGGTTACATACGGCTGCATCGTCTACCAGGAACAGGTCATGGAAATTTTCCGGCTTTTGGCCGGGTATTCCCTCGGGCGCGCCGACATGGTGCGCCGCGCCATGTCCAAAAAGAAGTTCGAGGTGCTGTCGAGCGAGCGCGAAAACTTTGTCCACGGTAACGAAAAAGAGGGGATTGCCGGCTGTGCCGGCAACGGGATTCCCGAAGACGTGGCAACCGACATTTTTGACGAAATGCTCGATTTCGCCAACTATGCGTTCAACAAGGCGCACGCAGCCGCCTATGCCGTGCTGGCTTACCAGACAGCCTATATGAAATACCATTACCCCCGCGAGTACATGGCCGCCCTTTTGACATCGGTGCTCGGCTGGTCGGGCAAGGTGTCGGAATACATTGCCCAATGCCGTGAAATGGGCATCAGCGTCCTGCCGCCGGACGTCAACCGATCGGACGCCGATTTTACGGTCGGCGGGGACGGTATCCGCTTTGGACTGGCAGCTGTCAAAAACGTCGGCCGCGGGCTGATTGACAAGCTGACGGCCGAGCGGAGCGCCGGCGGGCTGTTCAGCGACTTTTTCGACTTTTGCCGCCGCATGTCGCAGTACGATCTTAACAAGCGCGTGCTTGAAAACCTGATCAAATGCGGCGCGTTCGACGGCATGGGGGCGCGCCGGTCGCAGCTGCTGGCGGTGTACGCCCGCGTGCTGGACAGCGCAGCGGCCGATCAAAAACGCAATATCGAAGGGCAGATCGACCTGTTTGCCGACATGCGGCAGGCGCCCGCGCCGCAGGTTTTGCCCGATGTGCCGGAATATCCGGAAAAAGAGCTGCTTTCGATGGAAAAGGAGACGACGGGGCTGTACCTGTCGGGACATCCGATGGAAGCGCTGCGCCCGCTGTGCGCCAAAGCGGGAGCCGTGTCCGTCGCCCGCGTCGCGGAGTCTTTCGGCGAAGAGGGAAGCGGCGACATCGCCGACGGCAGTTACATCGCCATGGCCGGCGTCATCACGGCGTTTAAGCTCAAGACGACCAAAAAGGGCTCCAACATGGCCTACGCTACGCTGGAAGATGTCGGCGGATCTATCGAGCTGCTGGTCTTTTCCAACGCGCTGACCGCGTCGGGCATGTATCTGCACGAAGACAGCCTTGTGCTTGCGCACGGCCGCGTTTCGGCCCGCGAGGACGAAGAGCCCAAGCTGGTGTGCGACGAGGTTTTTCCGCTGACTGAGGCCGGCGTCGGCGAATATCTGGCGCAGCGCGCGCGCCGGGGGATCGGTCGCCCGCCGCGCCGGCCGGGGGAACCGCCGGCGCCGCCGCGTACAGAAGAAAAGCCGCGTACGCTGTACCTGCGCGTGCCGGGGCTGGAATCGCCGGCTTTTGCGCAGGCGTGCGCCATTATGGCAGCGTACCCGGGTCACAGCCCGGTCATTTTGCTGGCGCAGGACACGGGGCGGAAAATGCGCCTGCGGCAGGAGCGCTGGGTCGCGCCGGTAGACGAGATGATGAGCCGGCTGAAAACGGCGCTGCGGCCGGAAAACGTCGTGCTGAAATAAGAGGGAGAAGCCATGAGCGATTTTGACATACGGTACAGCGCGCTGCGCCGGGCCGTGATCGAGAACGAGTTTGAAAAGCTCAACGATATGCAGAAAAAGGCGGTTTTTAAGACCGAGGGACCGGTTTTGCTGCTGGCCGGCGCGGGCAGCGGCAAAACGACGGTGCTCATTAACCGTGTCATCAACCTGCTGCGTTTTGGGCGCGGGTACGAATGTGAGACAGCGCCCGACTGGGCGGGCGACGCGGAGCTGGCGCAGCTGGCGCAGGCAGTAGCCGACCCGGGCGCTTTGCCCGAAAGCGGCCTTTTGCGGCTGTGCGCC
This sequence comes from uncultured Clostridia bacterium, assembly GCA_944381055.1. Taxonomy (GTDB): domain Bacteria; phylum Bacillota; class Clostridia; order Oscillospirales; family Butyricicoccaceae; genus Ventrousia. The sequence continues at coordinate 17,578 of CALWJQ010000051.1, forward strand.
GTCGACGCGCCCCGGCCGTGGGAAATCATCGCCATCACCTTTACCAACAAGGCGGCCGGCGAGCTGCGCGACCGGCTCAATGTCGCGTGCGGGCCGCGGGCCGCCGATATCTGGGCGCACACCTTTCATTCCGCCTGTACCCGCATCCTGCGGCGGGACATCGACCGGCTGGGGTATTCCCGAAGCTTCACCATCTATGATGAAGACGATAAAAAGCGGATGCTGACCGGTATTTTGAAAGACCTGGACATTGACGAGAAGAAATTCGAGCTGCGCGGCATTTCCTCGGAAATCTCGCGCGCCAAAGACAACCTGGTCGACCCCGCGGAATATGAAGAGCTGGCGGGCAGCGATTATTACAAGCGCATTGTCTCGCGCGTTTACACGGTGTACCAGAAACGGATGCTTTCGGCCAACGCGCTGGACTTTGACGACATCATCGTCAAAACCGTCGAGCTCTTGCGCGGGTTTGCCGACGTGCGGGAATATTATCAGGACAAGTTCCGCTATGTGCTGGTCGACGAATACCAGGACACCAACCACGCCCAGTATGTCCTGTGCAGCATTTTGGCAGGCAAGCACCGCAATCTGTGCGTCGTCGGCGACGACGACCAGAGCATCTACAAGTTCCGCGGCGCAACCATTGCCAATATCCTGGAATTCGAGCAGCAGTACCCCGAGGCGGTGACCATCCGGCTCGAGCAGAATTACCGTTCGACGGGGAATATCCTGTCCGCCGCCAACGAAGTCATCGCCTGTAACACCGCCCGGAAGGGGAAGACGCTGTGGACGCGCAACGCGGTGGGCGAGCGCGTGCACCTGTACGTCGCCGACACTCAGGACGACGAAGCGCAGTATGTCGCATCCCGCATCCACGCGGGGTACATGCGGGGCGAAAAGCTGAACAGCTTCGCCGTATTATACCGCAACCACGCGCTGAGCAACAGCATCGAGTCGGCGTTTAAGCGCAACGGTATTCCGTACCGCATTGTCAGCGGCCTGCGCTTTTTTGACCGCGCCGAAGTCAAAGACATGCTGGCTTATCTGTGGGTCATCCACAACCCCAGCGATTCGGTGCGCCTGCGGCGCGTCATCAACAACCCGGCCCGTAAAATCGGGGCCAAAACCCTGGAAACGCTGGCCCTTTTGGAGGATCGGGAAGGGATACCGCAGTTGTCCCTTGCCTCGCGCGCAGATGAATTCCCCGATTTCGGAAAATCGGCTGCCGCGGCGCTGCGGCAGTTCGCCGACCTTATCGCGTCATTGCAGAGCTTGGCGGGGCAGATGCCGCTGCCCGATTTTTACGAAGAGGTTATGGAAAAGACCGGCTATCTGCCCGCGCTCGAAGCACAGGATACCATCGAAGCGCGCGGCCGCATCGATAATATCCGCGAGCTCAAATCGAGCATTGTGGAATACTGCGAACGGGCCGAAAATCCGACGCTGGGCGAGTTTTTGGAAGAGATCTCGCTGCTGACCGACGTCGACCGGTACGACGAAGAGGCCGACGCCGTCACGATGATGACCATGCACAGCGCCAAGGGACTGGAGTTTGACACGGTTTTCCTGGTCGGCGCGGAAGAGGGACTGTTCCCGTCGTACCGGTCGATGGAAAAAAATGAAGAGCTCGAAGAAGAGCGCCGCATCTGCTACGTCGCCATGACGCGGGCCAAAAAGGAATTGTATATTTCATGCGCCCGGCGGCGGATGCTGTATGGCCAGACCAGCTTTGCCAAGCCGTCGAGGTTTATCGGCGAAATCCCTGAAAGCTGCCTGCAGCGGGAAGAGGCGTGCCAGCCGTCTTTGCAGGGCGCCCGTACGCCGCGCCCGGCCCCGGCGCGCCGCGCACCGCGCCCCCGGCCTGACGTATCTGTCGCCCCGCCTGTTTCGTCACACGGCGGGACGGTTCAGAGCTTCCGCCCGGGCGACCGCATTGTACATAAGGTTTTCGGTGCGGGGACAGTCAAAAACGCGACGCCGATGGGCGGTGATATGCTGCTTGAGATCGCCTTTGAAGGTTCGGGCACCAAATTGATGATGGCAAAAACCGCTTCACAATACATTCAGATTTTATAGGAGGGAAACTATGCTTTCTGACAAGAGGAAAGAGCAGGTCCTCGCACTGAGCCGGCAGCTGATTCAGCAGCAGAGCTATTCCGGGCACGAGGACAAGGCCGCCGCCGTGTTGACCGAGGGGTTTAAAAAGCTCGGGTTTGACGATGTGTTTGTCGACCGGTACGGCAATACGGTCGGTATTCTGCGCGGCAAGCGCCCCGGCAAAAAAGTGCTGTTCGACGGGCACATGGACACCGTCCCGGTGACCGACGAAGGGGCGTGGGCGCACAAGCCCTTTGAGGCTGAAGTCACAGACGGCGTGCTGTATGGGCGCGGCGCGACCGATATGAAGGGCGCGCTGGCCGCAACGGCCTGCGGGGCGGCGTTTTTTGCCGAGGACTGCGGCCGCGACTTTGCCGGCGAAATTTATGTCGCGGGATCGGTTCACGAGGAATGCTTTGAAGGCGTCGCATCACGCAGCCTGTCCGAGCACTTTAAACCCGACTATGTCATTATCGCCGAAGCTTCGCAGCTCAATTTGAAAATCGGCCAGCGCGGCCGCGCTGAAATCGTTTTTGAAACCTTCGGAAAGCCGGCGCACTCGGCCAATCCGGAAAAGGGGATCAATGCGGTTTACAAAATGTCCAAGCTGATCGACGCGCTGCAAAAGCTCGTCCCTACCCATCACCCGGTGCTGGGCAAGGGAATTATGGAGCTGGTTGACATCAAGTCCGAACCGTACCCCGGCGCGTCGGTCGTGCCGCAGTATTGCCGCGCCACCTATGACCGCCGCCTGCTTGTCGGGGAAACCCGTGAAAGCGTCATGGCGCCGCTGCAGGCGGCCGTCGACGCGCTGGCCGCTGCGGATCCCGATTTTCAGTGTAAGGTCAGCTTTGCGGTCGGCCGTGAAATCTGCTATACCGGAGAAGAAATTGTCGGCGAGCGGTTCTTCCCGGGCTGGCTGTTTGACAGGGACGAGCCTTTTGTTCAGGATGTGTACGCCGAATTGAAAGCGGCGGGCTTTAACCCTGAGATTACGCAGTACAATTTCTGTACTAACGGCAGTCACTATGCCGGTGAAGCGGGCATCAAAACCATCGGACTGGGACCGTCACGCGAGAATCTGGCGCACACCATCGACGAACATGTTGAGATCGAACAGCTGTACAGCGCCGCCGAATGTTATATGGCCGCTTTGCGCGGGCTGCTGAAAGAGTAAAAATGTAGGTTTGTCAAACATATTGGACAGTGAACTCTGAGGGGGAAAGCCAGCCGAGGGGTCTCATGGGGAAGTTGTTGGAGCGGCGGTTATGGGTGGCGAGCTGCATTGCAAAGTCATCCAGGGAATAAAAGCTGTGGCAGGAGTAGAAGCGTTTCTGGTCTTCCCGGTGGCTGCGCTCGACCTTGCCGTTGTGGCGTGGCGTATAGGGGCGGATGAGCTTGTGGCGGATATCAAGTTGGGCGGCAGTGGCCTCAAACAGAGTAGGCAATTCCCGCCTGCTGTTGGAAAAGCGGTTAGTGAACTCAAAGCCATTGTCAGTCTGAACACATTCCACCCGGATGCCCCGG
>CALWJQ010000052.1 GCA_944381055.1 uncultured Clostridia bacterium
TTTGGCTGCGGCGTCCGCGACAGCATCGATCTGGCTGGCATATTGGTCGAACCACAGGCTGGTGCCGCTGTCATAGACTGGCGCCATGCTCTGCCACTCCAGCGTGACAGCGTTGCGGATCGCGCCAAAATTGCCCATGTGGCGATCCTGGTTGCAGAGCAGGAAATCCAGAACGATCATCTGGCTCAAGAACTTCCGGGCACCGGGGATCCCCAGCGCCTCACAGCGCGCCAGGATATAGTCAAAGGTAGAAACCTCGTCTGGCTTTTCGGCAGATGTGTACAGTGCGTAGGCGCTGACCAGATCCTGTCGGTCAGCGGTCATATTGCCGCAGAGGCTGTATGGTTTGCCATCCTCCCAAATCAGGGAGTAGTCCACATGCGGAATGTTCAGCCGGCGGCAGACAGCGGACGCTACTACCTCGTTGAAAGGCTCCTGCTGCGCCATGCCGCTGCCGCCTTTGATGAGGACGCGCCGGCCATCTGAAATCTTCCACTTTTTCTGTAACCAGCCGTCGGAAGTATTGCAGGGGGAGACCAGGTCGAGCGAATCGTTGCGGGGGATCTTCCCGAACAGCAGGTCGCCCACATCATCGCTGAAGGGGTTGTTGTAGAAGTTGATTTCCCTCCACTGGAGCGGTGCGGCCGCCGGGTTGAGCCAGTACTGGTCGGAAAGGCTTAGTCCGTAGCATTTCAACAAAAGAATGGAAGCGGAAACTTCGGTGTTCTTTTGAAGCATGGCGGCTTGCATTGCCTGCTGGAACCCGGAACGGCTGGCCGGGATCATACGGCCGGAAAGCCAGGCATTCAAATTCTTTGCGGTCTCTTTCTTGGTACGCCCAGGGGTGCCGAGTGGCAAGTGTTCAACGTGAAAGACTTCGTCCACGCGGTATACGGTGCCGCTGATGTCATTCACACCGAGCACTGCTACCGGCAGTTCTCTGTGCATTAGGGTGCATTTCAAAAGATTCGCCGCCTTTCCTGTCCATGTATTTGTATTATAACCGAAAACGTCGTGCTTGCCAATGGGAAAGACTAATTCAAAAGGGCATCATACAGCCCCGCATCCTCCCGCATCTTGGAAGCGGCGCGGGAGATCCAGGCTCCAACGTGGTTGGCCGGCACGCCGAACTGCTTGGCAATATCGGTCAGACGCATTCCCTGCAACTGGAGTTCCAGTGCTTCAATGCCCCGCCGGGTGGTGCCCGTGTAGCTCTGCTTATAGCGTTCCAGCAAATCCAGCGTTTCGACCAGACTGCGGGCGGCGGCGTAGGGATCGCTGCGGAGATCTCCCTCTTGCTCCAGCAGGAAGTCGGCGTCCTCCTGCGTATTGGGGCGGGCTATGTGCCGTTCTCTGGCGGCAACGCGACGGCAGTGGCTGACCAGGCCGTGATAGACGACCTTCTTTGCATATGTAGCAAACTGGACTTTGCCAGGGCGGAAGGTACGGGCGGCAAGGCACAGCCACAAGCAGCCTTCCTGGAACAGATCGTCATATTCTAGGCCACAGACCCGGCGGTTCTGGCGGATGCGGCGCAGGATCGTCCAGTGGACGATGTTGGTGTTTTCTTCTACGAGAAGTTGTTGGTCGGCAGTCAGTCGAAGATCGCGTTTCACAGGCGGAACCTCCTCTCTATGCGGATCGCGGCGTGTGTGGGTCGGCGGCTTGGCGGCAGAGACGGATGACCTGGTCGCAGCGGTATTCGCCAAACATGGCAATATGTACTTCACTGGCCGGGAGTCCCAGCTCGTTTTGCAGCCAGTAATAAATGCCTTCCTTGTCAAGCCCCCAGCGATTCTGCAAGTCGGTCAAGGCCTGGTGGGCTTGTACGCGTTTGCGGCGAACGGTTTCATTGGCAAGCCGCCCCATCGGGCGGTGGCTGTCGCCGGGATGTGCCTTGACATAAGCGTCACAGGCAGGCCACCGCCGGCACATATAAAGCCAGGTGTCTTTTGATTCTGGACGGTCGCCATATACGACCCGAGCGGGGCGAAGTACGGCCAAAGAACCACAGTAAGGGCAATGGATGCGAGCGTGTTTCGTGGTGATCACCTCCTGGGTGTGAACAGGGAAACAAATTTCAGCAGAAAAATCTGTTTACCCTTATTACTGTCACGTTCACAGTTTGTTCATGAGGAAAATCGGGATTTTTCGGCCGATTTTGCGTGAATTTACAGAAAATTAACACTTTTCGGGCGGCTGGAAGCCGACGGCGAGCCCGCGCCCGACATCCAGCGCCGTTTTTGTGTACATACTCACCGGTGCATTGAACAGAGCGGCCAGTATGTACTGTTTGGGGTTGCGTACTTGGGTCCGGTTTTGCTTGAGGCTTTCGACCACAAAGCGCACATGTTCGCTGGTGAGTTGATACAGCCGCTTGCGCACGGTGTCTTTTGGCAGATCCATACCAGATACACGGATGGTCTCGCGGCGGCTGGCAAGGGTATCGGTCAGCAGGCCTGCGATTTCCTGATACAGGGGGGCATCTTCCGGGTTTTGGCGGCATAGGGTGTCCAGTTCGATCTGATCGTGCACAGCCTTGGGGCAGAATGAAGCCGGTTCTGAGGCCGGCGTGGCGCGCGGGCTGGTATGGCTGTCTTTGCCCTGCAAAACACAGAAAGGAAGAGAATCGGTATTTTGTAATTCTTTGCTTTGTTTATCTTTATTTAATTGCGTTGGATTTCCCGACGCAGGGAAATCCAACGCAGGATCCTCCAACATTGGATTTTCCAACGTAGGTGAATCCAACACAGGTGTTTGCACTTGGGGGTGCTCGTAGATCACATAGTCTGCGCCGCGCAGCCGACCTTTCGCATCCCGCTCGCGGGAGCGGACGATATATCCGGCCGCTTCCAGTTCACGCACGGCGGCGCGGATCGCGTCGACCTTCTCGCGGTTGATCTGGGCCAGGCCGCCCAGGGTATAATCCCAGTCATCCGGCAGTGACAACATCTGGGAGAGAAGTCCCTTTGCCTTCAGCGACAAGCGCCTGTCGCGCAAATGGTAATTGCTCATGACGGTATAATTGCGATTGCGTTCGACTCGAAACACAGACATGGAACCGCCCTCCTAAACAACGGGATGTATGAGAAAGTTTTACAGATTCTGCCGGATGATCCTGGTGATGATGCCCACGGCGATACTGTGCTCGGTATCCAGCTTGGTGACCACAAAGCTGACATCATCCTTCTTGCCAGGCATACGGTGGTCATAGCAGGAGTGAGCTACCGCGTTGACCCCGTTGGCAAGCCGTACATAGACGATACCGCGGTGTACATCGGTGACACGGCCGGCATAACGGCTCTGTACACGGCATTTCTTCAGATTTTCGGCGCAGGTGTTGGGAGCGGTGCTCTTAATATCCGCATGGACAGACAGCGTTTCGGGGGTATCGCCGCTCACCTCCTGTACGCGTACAAGAACCTCATCGCCGACCGCAAAACGGTCATGAGCGTCGCCGATCCAGTCCCAGGCAAGGTCGCGGGCCAGGATGGAAGTCTCGACGCCGAACACTTCGACGCGCACTGTTTTTTCAGCCACCGCGATCACCCGCGCCTGCACAATGCTATTTGGCTCGATGCGGGGGCGGCCGCCGGGCCCGGGGGTGAGATAAAACAGTTGGCGCTTGCGCAGCATGGCATCGCGGCGGCTGGCAACAACGCTGCGGCTGCCCGAATCGATGCCGCGCACCACAAAGTCGATCGCGGCGCCGAGCATATGACCCAGGAGTTTGTTCTGGCGCAGCGTCCTTGCGGAGGTGCTCTGAGAAGTGGAATTCTCGAGCTGGATCATCATTTCTTTCAGCGGGATGGCAATGCGAAAACCGTTGTGTTCGACAGTGGCAATGGTTTTGCCACCTTCTGTCTGCTCGATGCCACCCAAATGACCGCTCAAAATCTTACGGGTGCGGTAGGCGTTGTGGATCTCATGCCAGGCGGTGGCTTCTCTGGCGTCCTCACTCTCCACGCTGCCGCGGCTGGCGATTGTCAAAATCGAGCTGGCAGTGCTCGTTCTGCGGCGGGAGCGGGACGGAGCCGGTTCTTCAGCGACCGCCGGGGGTGTAGACGAGGGATCATCTTGGCTATCGTCCAGTAGAGAGGCGGGAAGCGGCGTGGGCATTTCGGTATCGGGTTCCCCCTCCGCAGACGCGGGAATCAACACTTCTTCCTCGGCGGTTTGTTCAGCGATGGGAAGAGCGGTCGGGTCGTTGTAAAGTTCCATAGAAATACCTCCATTGTGTTATGGTTTGAAAAGAATGGATTCCTTGTCGATGGCGACAACGCCATCGGCGGATGGTTTGGGGTCAGAGGGTTTGGGGCTCAATGCTTTCGCAGGCCGTTTGGTTTTGGTGGCCTTCTTTTTCCCGGTGGGCGGCTTGGTAGCAGCCTGAGGCAGCGGCTCTACCGTCATGTCCTGTTCCTCGCCGCCAGTTTCCAAAGCAGCCCGCCACGCTGGTATATGGGCGGATGCCTTACAGCTTCTCAATTTGCGGTAGGCAGGATGTTGTGAATAGTCCATTTTGCGGACACGCAGAACCTTTTTGCCGCGAACAATGACCAAGGCTTCCTCAATGGGCAGGCGCAGCACCTCGTCCGGCGTCAGCACCGGGCGCCGGCCAACGCCGCTGGTCTCCCGATACTCCGGCGTGTAGTTGGACAGCCGGAAGGTATTGAGCACCTTGGAACTGCTGGACACCGCCACACTGGCGACACCGGTGCGTGCCGAAACATACTCGGCGGTGAGCGGGTCGGTGCAGCCCAGAAACAGCTGGATGTCGCAGTTGCCCAAGATCTCCTGCCACTGGTTCTGCGGGTAGCGGTTCTGCAGTCCGGCCAGATTCTGGAACACGCAGGAAATGGAAATGCCGCGGGAACGGATTACACTGATCCGCCGGGAAAGTTCCGAGATGGTGCCGCAGGCGGTGATTTCCTCGGCCAGAATGTGGACGGGGACGGGCAGCTGTCCGCCCTTGCAGTTGCGGTCGGCATAGCGCACCAGCTTGATGAACACAAATGAGAGAAACAGCGAGGCCAGAAAGTCAAAAGTACTGTCCTGGTCGCTGGTCACAAGAAAATAGGCGCAGGGCTTTTGGCCGGGCAGCTCCAGGTCAATCTCCTTGGCGCTGGTAATTTGACGGATCAGCTGCGACTGGAACACCTGCAGCCGGGTGCCGAGCCCAATGATGACGCCGCTGCGCACTGTGTCCGAAGCCTGCTGAAACAGGTTGAAAGGCCCCTTGGCCGGGTGCTGGATCGGAAGCATTTCAAATATCTGTCTCAGCTCGGTGTCAGAACATTCGGTCAGCAGGCGATAGACTTGCCCGATGTTACGCTGCTCTGGCGGATAGTTGAGGTCTACATACAGCACCAGCGCCTTGAGCAGATTCATTTCGGCGCTGTCCCAAAAACGGTCGCCTTTGCTGTTGCCCTGGGTGTTCTTGATGACCACCTCCACAAAGAGCTGCGCGTTCAATTCCTGACCGTCCACTTCCTCCAGACAGTTCCAGGCGTCGGAACAATCCGGGCTGACCAGATTGAACACGCGGACGATGTAGCCCTTGGTTGCGAGATATTCGCTGGTAGTCTCGTAGAGCTCGGATTTCGGGTCGTTGATGACCAGCGATTCCCCGGCGGCTACGCCCTGCAGGATACGGTTCAGGCAATAGGAGCGGGTCTTCATGCTGCCACTGACACCGTACACGGCGATGTTGCGGTTGAGCCGGCTTTTCTCTGGCACACAGACGATTTCGCTGCCCAACAGCCCCAAAACGGTGCCAGTATGGCCGCGCAGGTCATGGACAAGTTCCAGGACACCGCTGAGTTCCTGCCGGGTCATCCAGCCGGATGTGCCATAAGTGCCGCTGGACGCGTAAGTAAAGTTGCGGTCAATGTCGTACTCACCGCTGTCAGCAGAGAGCCTGCGATAAAGTATCAGCAAAACCACCGCGCCGCCGCACAGCAAAAGACCGTACAGGCCATACGGGAAAGTCAGTAGACCTCGCAGGCAGGCGGCTGGGGATAGAGATGGCAACGGCGGGGAAGTCCCACTGCCCGGGATGCCGCCGCTCTCTCGCCAGACAGCATAGCCGTTCAAAAGCTGGGAGAGAAAACCGCCAGCATAGCCGAGCAGCAGAGCGCTGCCTGTGGCGGACAACAGGATTTTTTTGGACGGCAACTTCAAATGGATAAGAACCCCCTCTCAAATTTATCGAAGTCGATGAGTTGCAGGGTGATGTGGCCGCCGCAGCTCTGTTTCAGAGCGGCTGCCTGGAAATCGAAGCAGACCAGCACACCCTGCCGGTCGTACAGTTCCAGAGCCGAGCAAAAGCGGAACAGGCGGGGCAAATCGGGCAGGCAAGTGAACAGAACAGGCTGCCCGGCGGCAGTCATGGCGTCTTGCTCGATTTGGCTGCCAGGGATCGGCGGCGCAAAGCCCTGATGCAGCACCCTCCCAAACGCTTGCATCAAAGAGGGAGCACACAATAACCGCAGCAGCGCGTCGCCGCGGTGGTCGTTGGTGAGAAAGTAGAATGGCTCACAACCGTCCCCAAACAAAAAGTATTCCCGGTCGCGGGTGTGGGCCTGGGCCAGCACCTGGCCCAAGGTCTCAATGCGGTCGGCAAACAGCAGGCCGGTGACGTTGCTCTGGGCAGTACCGTTACAGCGCGCCAGGTTCTGGAAGAACACTTTGGCCCGCAGTTCGGATTGATGATCAAAGGTGGGCATATTCCCGGCAC
>CALWJQ010000053.1 GCA_944381055.1 uncultured Clostridia bacterium
GCTTTATATGCAGTCGATTTGTGCTGCTGTGTTGAGTCTTTGTCTGCTCGTCCTGCTGTGGCACAGACATCCAAAGGAGGGCTTTCATGCCAAAGCTTCTGTTTGAGTCGCTGGAAAAGGTCTATCCCAACGGCGTGCGCGCTGTATCGGATTTCAGCCTGCAGGTTGAAGAGGGCGAGTTCATTGTGCTGGTCGGGCCGTCCGGCTGCGGAAAGTCTACCCTTTTGCGCATGATTGCCGGGCTTGAAAGAATCACATCCGGCACGCTGAAGCTTGATGGATGTGAGGTCAACAATGTTTCCCCGCGTGACCGCGACGTCGCGATGGTCTTTCAAAGCTATGCCCTTTACCCACATATGACTGTGGCGGAAAACATGGGGATCAGCCTGCTGCTGCGGAAAACCGATAAAAAGGTCATTGCCGAAAAGGTGCGTGAGACCGCCCGGCTTCTGGACATTGCCGACCTGCTTGAGCGAAAGCCGGATCAGCTTTCTGGCGGACAGCGTCAGCGCGTCGCTCTGGGACGTGCCATTGTGCGCCAGCCCAGTGTCTTTCTGCTCGACGAGCCGCTGTCCAATCTGGACGCCGCATTGCGCAGCCAGATGCGTCTCGAGCTCATTTCACTGCATCGGCGTCTCGGCGCCACTTTTATCTATGTGACCCACGATCAGACCGAAGCCATGACCATGGGCGACCGCATTGTGGTGATGGACAAAGGCGTTATTCAGCAGGTCGGCACGCCTGAAGAGCTTTACCGCCGCCCTCGCAGCCCCTTTGTCGCAGGGTTTATTGGTACACCCAAAATCAATCTGCTCGGCTGCACGGTCAAACACAGCGGTTCACAGGTCTTTGCCTGCTTTGACGGCCTGCGCACCCCCCTGTCGCCTGACTGCGCTTTCCCGGACGGCCCGGCGCTTCTGGGCGTCAGACCAGAAGACCTTATCCTGCAGGAAGGCGGTGGTCCGGACAGCCTGACCGCCCGCATTGAACTTGTCGAAATGACTGGCGGAGACAATTACATTCATCTTGCGGCCGGGCAAAGCCGGCTGACTTTGAAGTGCTCATCCCGTCTGCATTTTGCCGTCGGCCAGGATATTTCTTTCTCTATTCCGGCAGACAGGGTCCTGCTCTTTCCCCCAGAACAGTCCTGAGACTCTCTTTTCCCCAAACATTGACTGAAAGGATTGATATCCCGTGAGCGAAAGAATGTATATGGCATCCACCGCCGTACAGAGCCAGAAATCCAAAAAAGCCTGTATATTTTGCTGAGTGACGACTATGTCAGCTATTGCCGCTATGAAAACCACGGCACATCGGTTAAAACCTTGCAAAGGTCAGCTGGCCCAAGCAGTGAAAGAATTATTTGATAAAAACGATTGCATCAACCTTTATATCACCGGTCTGACGCGATCCTTTGATGAACAGCTCTATCGCCATCTGGCCCGGCGAAAGCTGGTGGGTCGATTTTGATACACGTCAGGTCATGATGAAAAGCGAATAGCCCTGCAAAATCGTGCAGCAAACTCGCAATGTATAAAAGCGCCGCAGCATTCCGGAAAGCCGCGGCGCTTCTTTTCTTTTTATCAGTTATCAGATTTCTTTGGAAAAAACGGGCAGCGCAGCCCCACACATTCGCGGTTGCGGCCCACAAAGGTACAGGTCAGGCTCTCGGGCGCTTCCATCACAACCCCCAGCTCATCAGCGCAGAAACGGCAGGCTTCCCGCACAGCAAGAAAACTGTCGCGCTTGCAGCAGCGCGGCCCGCCGACCTGGCCAATCGCCGCCAGGCTGCGGGATGTCATGCGGTTGCTCATCCCCCAGTTTTCCGTTGTTGTCGGTGTGGCCCCGGTCACAAGGCTGATAAAAATCCCGGTGCTGATACCCGCGCCGCAGCTTCCCCAAGAGCCGCAGACACCGCCCGGCACGCGGGAGCCGCGCAGCGCCATCAGCTCTAAAAGCTCTTTTCGGTTTCCCTGCCCGCCGCTGTTAAAATAGGCTGCCAGCAGGGCCGAACCGACCAGCACATGGTGTTCGGGCCCGTGCATGTGAATGGACGGATGCCGCATCAAAACCTGCATAATGGCAAAGGGATCGCGGCTTTCCGTTCTTCCGCAGTAGTCGGTAATGACGGCAATGCCGTCTTTGCTGTGACATTCGTCACAGACATAATGGCCGTTTTTACAGCGCGCCGCGCTCATGAAAACCCGGCCGCAGTACACGCACCGCATGGGCTCTTCTCGCGCCAGATACTCCAGTTCTTCCCCGCACAGCAGGCAGGCGTTGGGCGACGTTTTGTTCATCGTATATCCCCTTTTTCTGCCGTAAAAAAGCCGCCACGAGGCGGCCTTTTTGACGGTTTTATTCTAATTTTTTAGGATTTCCCCGACCGATCCGGCCAAACCGGCCAGGCCCTGGATTTCGGACGGGATAATGATCTTGGTCGCCTGGCCGTTGGCCGCAGCGGTAAAGGCTTCCAGCGCTTTAAGCCGTACGACCGGGTCGCTCGGCGCCGCCTCGTTGAGCAGCTTGATGGAATTGGCCAGAGCCGTCTGTACGGTCAGCAGCGCTTCCGCCTGACCTTCGGCCTCTTTGATCTGCGCCTGCTGCTTGGCTTCGGCGCGCAGAATCATCGATTCTTTCTCACCTTCGGCAATCAAAATCGCCGACTTTTTCTCGCCCTCGGCACGCAGGATAGCTTCGCGGCGTTCACGCTCGGCCTTCATCTGGCGCTCCATGGCGTCCTGAATCTCACGCGGCGGGATGATGTTTTTCAGTTCGACGCGGTTGATTTTGATGCCCCACGGGTCGGTCGCCTCGTCCAGAATGGTGCGCATTTTGGTGTTGATAATATCGCGCGAGGTCAAAGTCTGATCCAGTTCGAGGTCACCAATGATGTTGCGCAGCGTCGTGGCCGTCAGGTTTTCAATGGCCGCCATCGGATGTACGACGCCATAGGTGAACAGCTTGGGGTCGGTGACCTGAAAATAGATGACCGTGTCGATCTGCATGGTGACATTGTCTTCCGTAATAACCGGCTGAGGCGGAAAGTCCGACACCCGCTCTTTGAGCGTGACACGGTTGGCCACCTTTTCAATCAGGGGGATTTTGAAATGCAGGCCGGTTTCCCATGTGGCCTGATAGGCGCCCAGACGCTCAACGATAAACGCGCTGGCCTGTGGCACAATAACGATATTGGCCGCCAGCAACCCGATAATGAAAAGCACTGCTGCGACAATGACCAGGATTCCGATGATCTCCATACAATATTCCTCCGCTTACTCTCCGACCGCAGGAGCGGCCTGTTTTTCGACCATAAGTTTGACGCCTGAAATGGAACGCACCACGACGGTTTCCCCTTCGCCGATGACCGAGCCGTCGGCCGATCGGGCCGTCCAAACCTGGCTGCCCACACGCACCTGCCCGGACGCCTGCTCATTGTCAATGCGCTGGATCACCAGGCCGTGCATCCCGACGACACGGTCGGCATTGGTTCTGGTTTTCGCCCCGCCGAAATACTTTTGGGCCAGCGGACGGGTGAAGTAGAGCAGCACGGCCGAAACCGCCAGAAACACGACGAGCTGGACAACCCAGTTTGCCCCCAGAAGCGACGCCGCCATTGCGGCCAGGCTTCCAAAAGCAAACCAGATGGACGTCAGTCCCAAAGTCGCCGCTTCCGCCACGGCAAACACGATCATCAGCACGAGCCACACGACTGACATGGGGTTATTCATCTGTGTCCCATCCTTTCCTGACGCACCGCCGGCACCTGCCTGCGGCTGTCGCTGTGTTTATTATAGCACACTCTCTGCGGTAAGTCTATGAAACAAACGTCAATCCTTTGTAAACCTGCGTGAATGTTCACCGCATCTTTTGCTGCTTCATCCAGATCTTCATAACAAGGCTGTGCGGCAGCAGCTTGACGGCCAGCACCTGCGCTTTGACGGGGAACCCGCAAATCGAAACCTCTTTCCCCTTTTTCATATCGCGCAGCGCCGTGCGCACGACCTGTTCTGCGGTGTACCAGCGGTTAAAGTATGTGACCGTCCTCGTGCTCGTCTGGATCGCGCGCTCGAAAAAATCCGTACGGACCCAGCCGGGGCAGACCGGCATGACACGGATTCCCAGCGGCCGGACCTCGCGGCTGAGCGCGCGCGAGTAGCTGAGTACAAACGCCTTGCTCGCCCCGTAAACGCCCAGCCCCGGCACGGGCTGGAAGGCGGACAGGGAATCCATCTGATAAATGCGCCCGCCCTTTGTCATATACGGCAGCGTCAGCTGGGTCACGGCAACCAGCGCCTTGCAGTTGACGTCGATCATCCCTTCCGCTTCCCCGAGCGGGATGTCGCTCCACTTCCCGAATTTTCCGTACCCGGCGCAGTTGACCAGCACCGCCACCTGCGGCTTGTGCTGTTCAAGCAGGCCGCGGTATTCCGCATAGCTTTCGCTGTGCGCCAGGTCGAGCGGTATGACGCGTACCTGCGCGCGGACCTCTTTTTGCACCTCCGCCAGCTTTTCACGGCGGCGGGCAATGACCCACAGCTCGTCAAAAGTTTCGTCGCGGTCGATCTGGCGCACAAACTCGCGCCCCATACCCGACGAAGCCCCGGTGACCACGGCAATTTTCACCTTTCCACTCCCCTTTCTCTTGGTTAGTATACCACAGCCTTTGCCTGATTTCCATGGGCTTGACTTGTTTTTTACAATGGTGTACGATGAAAAAAACAGCAGAATGGAGCCTGTATATGATTCAATTTCAATGCGATTACTGCGAGGGCGCGCACCCTGCGATCCTCGAACTTCTGGCCGAGACCAACCTTGTCCAGCAACCCGGCTACGGCGAAGACCCGGTCTGTGACAAAGCCGCCCGTATGATTCGGGAATTATGCCATGTCCCGCAGGCCGATGTACATTTCATGGTCGGTGGAACGCCGTGCAACCTGACGGTCATTGCAGCTGCCCTGCGCCCCTATCAGGGCGTCCTCTCGGCTGACAGCGGGCATATCAACGTTCATGAAAGCGGCGCCATCGAGGGAACGGGCCACAAAGTTCTCGCCCTGCCCAGCACAGACGGCAAGCTGACGGCCGCACAGGTTGAAAAAGCCTTCCGCGACCATTGGGGCGATGCCACTCATCAGCATATGGTGCAGCCCAAAATGGTTTATATTTCCAACCCCACTGAAATCGGCACCATTTATTCCCGCGCCGAGCTGACTGCCCTGTCTGATACCTGCCGCAAAAACGGCCTGTTTCTGTATATGGACGGCGCGCGCCTGGGCTACGGCCTGACCGCCCGCGGCAATGACCTGGACCTTCCCGCTGTCGCCGCGCTGTGCGACGCTTTTTACATCGGCGGCACCAAGCAGGGGGCGCTGCTCGGCGAAGCGCTGGTCATCACGTCCGATGCGCTCAAACCGGATTTCCGTTACATGATCAAGCGGCAGGGCGGTCTGCTGGCCAAGGGCTGGCTCATCGGACGGCAGTTTGAGGTGCTGCTGCAAGACGGACTGTATTTTTCACTGGCCCGCCATGCCAATGAAATGGCAGAAAAAATTGCCCATGCCTTCCGTCAAAAGGGGTATTCCTTTTTCATTGACTCCCCCACCAACCAGCAGTTCCCCATTCTGCCCAACTCTGCCCGCGAAGCGCTGCTGCGCAAATACAGCTTTGCCGACTGGGCCAAAGTCGATGATCATCATACGGCCGTCCGGTTCTGCACCAGCTGGGCCACGCAGCAAAGCGCCGTCGACGCCCTGTGCGCCGACATTGCGGCTTTATAAAAACGTCCACAGTCCAGGCGGCCGGTGCGCCGGCCGCCTTTTTCACGCAAAAATACCCGGTACTCAAAAACGAGTACCGGGTATTTGATTTCCCTATGATACGCTTTACCCGGAACGCCAGTTAAGCTCGAATCCGCTTTTCCTGGCGCTGAGATCCGGTCATTTCAAGGGGTTGCGGCATTTATCAATACATGTCGCCCATACCGCCGGCCGCAGGAGCCGCAGGCTGGGGTTCTTTCTTTTCAGCAACCAGCGATTCGGTGGTCAGAACCATGCTGGCGATGGACGCGGCGTTTTGCAGCGCAGTGCGGGTGACCTTGGTCGGGTCGACGATACCGGCCTGCATCATGTCGCAGTAGGTCTCGTTATAGGCGTCAAAGCCATAGCCGATCTTCTTGGAGTTCTTGATCTTCTCGAGCACGACAGAGCCGTCGACGCCGGCATTAAAGGCGATCTGGCGAACGGGCTCTTCAAGAGCGCGCATGACAATCTTGACGCCGGTCTTTTCATCGCCCTCGACCTTGGACACGACTTTGGACACAGCGGGGATAGCATTGACAAACGCAACGCCGCCGCCGGCCACGATGCCCTCTTCCACAGCGGCGCGGGTCGCGTTGAGCGCGTCCTCGATGCGCAGCTTTTTCTCTTTCATCTCGACCTCGGTGGCAGCGCCGACTTTGATGACGGCTACGCCGCCCGACAGCTTGGCGAGACGTTCCTGCAGCTTTTCGCGGTCAAAGTCCGAGGTGGTGTTTTCAATCTCGGCACGAATGACACCGATGCGGGCCTTGATGTCTTCGCTGTTGCCGGCGCCGTTGACGATGATGGTGTTTTCCTTCTGAACCTTGACCTGTCCGGCGCGGCCCAGCATGGACATGTTGGCGTCCTTAAGCTCATAACCCAGCTCTTCCGAAATCACGGTGCCGCCGGTCAGAACGGCGATGTCCTTGAGCATTTCCTTGCGGCGATCGCCAAAACCGGGGGCCTTGACGGCGACGCAGGTAAAGGTGCCGCGCAGCTTGTTGACGATCAGGGTGGACAGGGCTTCGCCCTCGACGTCCTCGGCAATGATGACCAGCTTCTTGCCGCTCTGGACAATCTGCTCGAGCAGGGGCAGGATTTCCTGGATGTTCGAAATCTTCTTATCTGTGATAAGGATATAGGCGTCTTCGATGACGGCTTCCATCTTCTCGGTGTCGGTGATCATATACGGGGTGATATAGCCGCGGTCAAACTGCATACCTTCGACGACCTCGCTGTACGTCTCAGCCGTCTTGGACTCTTCGACCGTAATGACGCCGTCGGCCGTCACTTTTTCCATAGCCTCGGCAATCAGCTTGCCGATAAACTCGTCGCCCGAAGAAACCGAGGCGACGCGGGCGATGTCATCCATGTTCTTGACTTTTTCCGAATTGGCCTGAATGCCCTCAACGGCAGCGTCAACAGCCTTGGCGATGCCGCGGCGCAGAACCATGGGGTTGGCGCCAGCGGTGACGTTCTTGAGGCCCTCACGGACAAAAGCCTGCGCCAGCAGGGTGGCGGTGGTGGTGCCGTCGCCGGCGACGTCGTTGGTCTTGGTGGCGACTTCCTTGACGAGCTGCGCGCCCATGTTCTCGAAAATATCGTCAAGCTCAACGTCGCGGGCAATGGTCACGCCGTCATTGGTGATGAGCGGAGCGCCGTATTTCTTGTCCAGAACGACATTGCGGCCCTTGGGGCCCAGAGTGACTTTAACGGTATCGGCCAGCTTGTTGACGCCGCTTTCCAAAGCTTTACGCGCTTCCTGGCCGAACAGGATTTCTTTTGCCATAACAATCGCTTCCTCCTAAATCAATCGTATAATTACTCGACAATCGCCAGAATATCGCCCTGGCGGACGATGATGAGCTCTTCGTTGTCCAGCTTGACTTCGGTGCCCGAGTACTTGCTGGTAATGACCTTATCGCCGACTTTGACAGTCATCTTGACCTCTTTGCCGTCGACCAGCCCGCCGGGACCGACGGCCAGAACTTCGGCAACCTGCGGCTTTTCTTTGGCCGATCCGGTCAGAATGATGCCGCTCTTCGTCGTCTCTTCCATTTCGATCATCTTGACGACGACTCTGTCCTGTAACGGTACAAGTTTCATAATCAAAACCTCTCATCTCTGTAATATTTAGCACTCATAATCGCCGAGTGCTAACAACAGTTATAATGATAGCACAGTCTGCGGATTTTGCAAGCCCTTCAGCGAAAAAATTTTTTAAATAATTGTAACAAATGGAAAAGAGCCGCCCGAAATCCCTTTTCTGGCAGCTCTTTGCTTCTTTATTGCCGGCGGGAACGCGGTGCGCGCACCTCGGGGCGCACACCGACCGGGACGATGACGCGCATCTGCTTTTCGGCAATGCGCATACCCACATGGCCGGTACGGACAATTTCGCCGTCCATATTGACGTCCATCTGCTTCCCGCCCAGGGAATAAACGGTCAGTTCCCTCGCCCGCAAATGAGTAATGTACTGCGGATAATCACGGTAGTATCCGTTTTTATAGGCTCCGATGACTTTGGCCGCCGTGACCCGGCTGACGGCATGAACCATCAAAACATCCAGTATGCCGTCCTGCACATCAGATTCCGGAACCGGGATAAATCCGCCGCCGTAGCAATAGCCGTTGACAGCGATGATCAATGTATAGCGGCCGTCGTAACTCTGGCCGTCCACTGTGACGCCGTACGGCTGAACCAGGCCCTTGACGACCTCTTCGGCTGCTGCGACCAAATAAGGGCCCTGGCTGCCCAGCAGCGGGAACCTCTTGTATTTTTGCATACTGTTGGCCACACGGGCGTCCACGCCGACGCTCAGGACATTCAGGGCCAGCCCGCAGTCAGATTCAATGCCGTCGACCCGGATGATCTCGCCTCCGATCAGCTGGCCCAAATCATGAAAGCGGTCGGCGCCTTTGCCGAAGACCTTAATAAAATCGTTGCCCGTGCCGGCCGGATAGTGGGTAAACGCCGCATTCGGCACATGCAGGCACCCTTCGGCGACCTCTTTGAGCGTCCCGTCGCCGCCGCAGGCATAAAAACGCAGCGAACGGCCGGGGTACATATCTGCCGCCCGCTCGACCAGCGAAACCGCATGGCGCGGCGCGGCGGTAATCTGAATTTCGTAATCAATCGGCGTGCGCACCGTTGCCGCGCGGATCGCCCCCGCAATTTCCGTCGTCCGGTCGCGTGGCCCCGCGGCCGGGTTGACAATAAAAATATGTTTGCTGTCGTCCATTTCCACGCCGTCCCCTCTGATCATTTAAAATACATATACAGCGCGCACTTGAGCATCCCGTTGTACAGCTTGCGCTTTTTATCGCACGGGCGGCCGTACATCTGCTCAAAGCTTTCATCCGACGTCAGGATATACTGCTTGAGCGAATCCGCGCCGCGCGTCAGGCTGCCCAGCCGGCTGTAAATCCCGCGCGCCTGCTCGACGTCAAGCAGCCGGACGCCGTACGGCGGGTTGGTCATCAGAATCCCGCTGCGATTCCGGTAGTCCAGCGACAGCGCGTCGGCCCGTTCAATGCGAATGCAGTCGGCCACCCCCGCACGGCGCGCGTTTTCACGTGCCAGCTCGACCGCTTCGGCCGAAATGTCCGAAGCGGTCAGCGCCAGCTTTTCATGCCGCTCTGCGGCAATGGCTGTCTGACGGGCTTCGTCAAACACCCCTTCGGGCACGCAGCCCCAGTCTTCGGCATCAAAATCCCGGCGCGCGCCCGGCGCAATGCGGTTGGCCGCCATTGCGGCCTCAATGGCAATCGTTCCCGCCCCGCAGAACGGGTCGATAAAGTCTTCGCGGCCGCGGTACCTGGCCAGCTTGACCATAGACGCCGCCAGCGTCTCGCGCAGCGTGGCTTCGGGCGCATTGAGCTTATAGCCCCGCTTGTACAGCGCCGGGCCCGTTGTGTCCAGCGAGACCTCGCACACGTCGCGGATGATGGAAAACTGGATCTGGCACTTGGCGCCGCTTTCTTCAAACCACGACTGCCCGTATGCCTTTTCCAGCCGTCTGGCGACAGCCTTTTTGATGATTTTCTGGCAGTCGGGCACGCTGAACAGTTTGGAATGGAGGCTGTGCCCTTTGACCGGGAAAGCGTCGCTTTTGCCGATCAGTTCTTCCCACGGCAGCGCGCGCACCCCTTCGAACAGCTGGTCAAAAGTCTCGGCCCGGAAGGCTCCCAGCCGCAGCAGCACGCGCTCGCCGCACCGGAGGATGACGTTGGCGCGCGCGCAGTCCGCCCATTCCCCCTCGAACAGCACACGGCCGTTTTCTGCGCGGACATTTTCAAACCGGTTAAAGCGCAGTTCGTCCGCCGCCAGAGCTTCGACCCCCATCAGGCAGGGGACGCTGAACTGAAATGACATCGATCAACATCCTTTTCCCATTCTGCCGCGCACGGTTTCGCCGGCACGGTTATTTTTATTATGCCTTATTTTTACATACAATGCAAGGTTTTTGTAACAGATGTGAAAAACCGGACGGCTGAGCCGCCCGGTTTTGAAACCTGTCATGCGTAAAACTGGTGGTTCCCGATGGTCGTAAGGTACGGCCTGTTCTGCGGAACCCACAAATTGGCGGCCAGCGCAGCGTTGAGAAAATACAGGCAGTTGTCCGGAACGGCCGCCGCCCCTTCCAGGCACAGCTTGGCCGCGGCTACGCTTTCGGCTCCCGGGGTGTTATAAATCGTCCCGTTGGCCGCAGGCGTAAACTGCACGCCGTTGTTGGTGTCAAAAATAACGCTGTAAATGGTATTGGGGAACTCGCTGCTGCGCACACGGTTGAGGATGACGTTGCCGACGGCTATTTTCCCGTCGAGCGGTTCGCCCCGGCTTTCGGCGTGGATGATGCGGGACAGCCACAAAACCTCGTCGGCGTCATAGTGCAGCGCGCCGTCCAGGGCAGGATTTCCGCTGCCTGTCAGCAAAACCGAGCGGGCCTGCGCAGACCATTCAACGTCGACTCCGTAAGCGGCGCTCAGAGCCCGGACCGGCACCAGCACGCGCCCGCCCTGCATCAGGATGGAATCTTTCATATAAAAATACCGATCATTGGCCACCATGTATTTGCGCCCTTCCCGGACCTCCATTTCCATTCCGGGCGCCCGCACCCGCGCAGTGCGCGTCGCAGCGTCCCATGAAACGTCAGCCTGTGAAAAAGCTTCGGCAAAAGCGCGCAGCGGCACATAAGCCGTGCCGCTGCGCAAAACCGCTGGCGAGTCGGTCACCAGCTCCTGCCCATTGAGCAGCACCTTCACCCCGGGATCAGCCGCAGCCGCGGACGGCGGTACGGCGGCAAGCGCTAATCCGGTCATAACAGCGGCGGCAAGCCGCGTCCATCGTTTGTACTTCATGCTGGGAAGCTCTCCTTTTTGTTACCGTTTTGTAATCTGTTTGTTATGCTAACAAAAAACGGCTCCCAGGGCAACCCCTAACATCTGGAAAGCAGCGCAATCCCCTGTGCCGCAGCGGTTTGCGGGCACTGAGAAAAATTTTCCGCCAGGATTTTCTGCAAAACAGGAAACTTTTTTTGTTTTTGTGCGTCCAAAAAGCAAAACCATTGAAAAGGAGCCCTTTCATGTTGAAAAAAACCCTTTCCCTGCTTCTGGCCGCCGGCCTGACCCTCGCGCTGGCCGCCTGTTCGCCGGCGGATGAAGAGCAGGCGCCCGAAGACGACGCCCCGTCGGTTTCCGAGCCGGAAAACAACCAGGCCCCGGACGACGGTGATAACGCCCCGGTTGAAAATGAGCCTGCGGGCGACCCGTCCGACGGGGATGATCCGTCCGATTCGGCCGGCAGCGGCAACGCCGCCCAGCCCGGCAGCCAGCCTGATACCCAAGCGGGCAGCCAGCCTGAAAATGTGACTGAATCAGACGGCGCCGCTCCCCCGCCTGCGGAGCCGGAAACCCCTTCCGCACCTTCTGAACCTGCCGCGCCCACAACGCCGGAAGCGCCTTCGGCCCCGGATGAAGCCCCCGCAACCCCGGATGAAAACGCCGGCTTTACGATTGACGACATCTGGACCGACATTCAGGCCGCGCTGGGCGACACCCTGCCCTCGCTGAGCAAGCTGGATGATGAAACCATGACCATTTTGTACCCGCTGTCGACTGGCGATCTGGCCGAGTACGGTTGCTACGGCAGTCTGATGAACGTGCAGGCCAGCGAATTTTTCATTGCCAAAGTGCAGAGCGGCAAAATGGACGCCGTCAAAGAAGCGGTTCTGACGCGGCAGTCTGATCTTGAAGCCCAGTGGCGGCAGTATCTGCCCGCCCAGTATGAACTGGTGCAAAATTATCAGCTGGTGCAAAACGGCGACTATCTCTTTTTCGGCATTGCTGAAAACATTTCAGCCGCCGTCGACGTGTTTAACCAGTATACCCGATAAAAGAGGACCCGGCGGCCATAGGCCGCCGGGTTTTTCAATGTCTGTCCGTCAGGTTGCGCGCCAGCGCTTCCAGCTGTGCCAGCGTGCCAGGCTGCACGCCGCTCTGCTTGATAGATTCCTGCACGTGGGCCGAAAGGCCGTCGAAATACCGCTGCATGGCGGGGTCTTTAAAGTCGTTCATGCCATTCACCTCGCCCATAGCGTTTGCCAAAACTGCCGGATTATTCCGGCGGCTTCTCGTCGGGCAGAAGAACGTCCGCAACCGGTTCAAGAACCGATCCCGGACCGATGGACTGCCGTCCGTGCCTGCGGCGGATGTCGTCCATGGCGAGCTCCAGCTTCTCACGCTTTTGACGGCGCGCGTCGTCTTCCTCTTCAAACAGGGACAGCTGCGGCTGAACCTCGCCGGCGGGCAGAAGATTGGCTCCCGTCACCGTCATCATACGCACCGGGCTCGACAGGCTCCAGCTTTCGCACAGGATTTCCCACGACACCCGCATCAGCTCACGCGATAAAAAGGTCGGCGTTTTCAGCGTTTTCTGCCGGGATATGGTTTTAAAGTCCGGGTCGCGGATTTGCAGCTGCACGGTCTGGCATTTGACACCGTGACGGCGCAGGCGTGCGCCGACCGAGTCGCACAGGCTGCCCATCGCGGGGCGCAGTTCGCCTTCGCCGCTCAGGTTGTGATGAAAAGTCATCCCGTTCCCGACCGACTTGACCTCGCGTTCGGCATATGCTGAGCGAACCGGGCTGTCGCCCAGCCCGTTGGCCCTGTCCCACAGCTGTTCGCCCGCTTTTCCCAGCGCGCGCGACAGCACCGCGCGGTCGGACCGTGCCAGCTGGCCGATGGTGCGAATGCCCATGCGCGCCAGCATGTTCTGGGCAGAGCGGCCGACGTATAACAGCGCCCCCACAGGCAGCGGGTACAGGATGCGTTCGACGTCGCCGCGGCCGATAACCGTCGTTGCATCGGGCTTTTTATAGTCGCTGCCCAGCTTGGCAAAGGTTTTGGTAAAAGACACGCCGACCGACAGCGTCAGCTCGAACTCGTCCCGCACGGCGGCGCGGATCTCGTCGGCAATGCGCCGCGCGTCCCCGCCGAACAGGTGCATACTGCCCGTGATGTCCAGCCAGCTTTCGTCGATGCCAAAAGGCTCGACCAGATCGGTATAACGCTGGTAGACGGCGTTGACTTTTTCTGAATATTCGGCGTAGCGCTCGTGGTGCGGCGGAACCACGACGAGTTCGGGGCACTTGCGCCGCGCCTGCCAGATGGTTTCGGCCGTGACGACGCCGCGGCGTTTGGCCAGCTCGTTTTTTGCCAGAATAATGCCGTGCCGGCTCTCAGGGTCCCCGCCGACCGCCATAGGCACGCTGCGCAGCTCCGGCCGGCCGATGCACTCGACCGACGCGTAAAACCCGTTGAGATCGCAGTGCAGAATGGTTCTGTCCACAAAAACCTCCCGCTATACTGAAATTGCACTGCCCGACGGCAGTGCAATTTCACACCAGAACAATTTTATTTCTTCAGAGCAATGACTTCGATTTCGACCAGGCCGCCCTTAGGCAGTTTGGCGACCTCGACGCACGAACGGGCCGGCAGCACATCGCCGTTGATGTACTCGGCATAAATCTCGTTGACAGCGCCGAAATCATTCATGTCCTGAATGAACACAAGGGTCTTGATGATATTGTTCATGCCCAGGCCGGCCTCTTCCAGAATGGCCTTGACGTTTTCCAGCGCCTGGCGGGTCTGCTCCTTGACGCCTTCTTTCAGCTCGCCGCTCTTGGGGCAGATGCCCAGCTGGCCGGAAGTATAGACTAAGTTGTCGATCTCAACAGCCTGCGAATAGGGGCCGAGCGCGCCGGGCGCCTTGCTGGTATCAATTTTCTTCTGCATTGTACATCCTCCTTATTTTGGCGCAGTGCCGGATTTTCTTTTTCCAGTATAACACATTGCCGCGCGGTTTTCCAGTTCTTTTTCAGTCCATATACCCTTTGGCGCACAAAAGTTCGGCCAGCAGCACCGCGCCGCCCGCCGCGCCGCGCAGCGTGTTATGCGACAGGCAGACGAACTTGACGTCGTACTGCGTATCGGGCCGCACCCTGCCGACCGAAACGGCCATGCCGCCCTCGAGCTCGCGATCCAGCCGTGTCTGCGGACGATCCGGTTCGTCAAAGACATGCAGGAACTGCCGGGGCGCCGACGGCAGCCCCAGCCGCTGCGGCTCGCCGGAATAACCGCGCATCCGCGCCTTGATCTCGTCGACAGACGCCTTTTTTTCAAAGCTGGCAAACACGGCCGCCATGTGCCCGTCGCTGACCGGGACGCGCAGGCACTGCGCCGTAAAATCAGGCGAAGACGCCGGGACGATGACGCCGTTTTCAACAGTCCCCCAAATCTTCAGGGGTTCTTTCTCGCTTTTTTCCTCTTCCCCTCCGATATAGGGGTTTACGTTATCGATCATTTCAGGCCAGGTGTCAAAGGTCTTGCCCGCCCCCGAAATAGCCTGGTATGTACAGGCCAGCACACGGGTAATCCCCAGGCCGCGCAGCGGATGCAAAGCGGGCACATAGCTTTGCAGCGAGCAGTTGGATTTAACGGCGATAAAGCCGCGGCGCGTACCCAGGCGCGCGCGCTGCGCGGGAATTACTTCAAGATGTTCGGGATTGACTTCGGGGATGACCATGGGCACGTCGGGAGTGGGACGATGCGCCGAATTGTTGGATACGACCGGACATTCCAGCTTTGCATATCGTTCTTCGAGCGCGCGGATCTCCTCTTTTTTCATGTCGACCGCACAAAAGACAAAATGAACCTCTGCGGCAATCTTTTCAGCGTCGCGCTCGGCGTCAAGCACCGTCATGCCGGCCAGCGTTTTCGGGATCGGGTCTTTCATGCACCAGCGTCCGCCCAGTGCCTGTTCGTATGTTTTTCCGGCGCTGCGGGCGCTGGCGCCCAGGGCCGCCACTTCAAACCACGGATGCGCGGCCAGCAGCGTCGCAAACCGCTGCCCCACCATGCCCGTAGCTCCGAGAATGCCCACTCGATAGGTTTTCATTCCGTACCTCTCCTTCGCAGGGAATCGTATTACCTCAATCTATGCCGCCGACGGCGGCGGCGTCACCATTCGGACGGGTCGTGCCAGTCCGGTTCGAGTTCGCTGCGCAGCTCGCGCGAAAACAGGCTTTTGACAACGCTTTGAATGTCGTCGCCCTCAAACAGCAGGCGATACATGGCCTCGGAAATGGGCAGCTCGACCGGGATCTTCTTTTGCAGCTCATGCACGGCCTGCACGGCGTAATATCCCTCGACGACGGCGCCGACTTCACGGATAGCGTCTTCCGGCCTTTTGCCCGCGCCGATGAGCAGCCCGGCGCGGCGGTTTCGCGAATGATCGGAAATACAGGTGACAATCAGGTCTCCGACACCGGAAAGGCCGGAAAATGTTTGCAGTTTTCCGCCCATGCGCACGCCGAAGCGCGCCATTTCGGCGATGCCCCGCGTCATGAGCAGCGCTTTGGTGTTGTCGCCGAATCCCGCGCCGTCACTGATGCCGGCAGCCAGCGCCATGACGTTTTTCATGGCCCCGCCCAGCTCGGCGCCGATGATGTCCGGGCTGGTGTAAACGCGGAAAACCGGCGACGAAAAAGCGGCCTGCACTGCTTCGGCCGCGCCGCGGTCACGGGACGCGGCGACGACGGCCGTGGGTATCCCGCGCGCAACCTCTTCCGCGTGCGACGGGCCCGTCAGCGCAACGATTGGGGAACCGTCCCCCAGCGCGTGTTCCAGCGTGTCGGACAGCAGGCAGTACCCGCCATCGCGGTCAAACCCCTTGGACAGCAGGACGACAGGCCGTCCGGCCGGCAGCAGCCCGCGCAGGCCGGACGCCGTTTCATGTACGGCATAGGACGGCACGGCAATCACCGCCATATCGGCGTCGGCCGCGGCAGCACGGTCGGTGGTCAGCCCGACGGATCCGTCAAGCAGGACGCCGGGCAGCAGGCGCGGGTTGCCGCGATCGCGCGCCAGCGCCGCGCGCTCTTCTTCAAACGGCGTCCACAGCGTAACGGTATGTCCGTTCCGGCTTAAAAGGCCGGCGATGGCCAGCCCCCAGCCTCCGCAGCCAAAAACCGACAGTTTCATGCCGCATTCCCCTTTCCGTCTTTCTTCTTCGCGCCGATGGGGAGTTCGGCGCCGGCCCGCAGCCGGCGGATGTTGTCACGGTGCAGCCAGATGACAAACCCGCCCATCACCGCGGCATAGGCAAAATACTGCCACTGCCCGAAATAAAAGATCAGGGCTGAAACCGGGAAAGCGGCGGCCCCGCAGATCGATGCCAGCGAAATGATGCGTTTCAGCGCCATGACGACGACGAACACGCCTGTCACCACGGCCGCCATCCGCCAGTCGATCATAACGATCAGCGAAATGCCGCACACCACGCCTTTGCCGCCTTTGAAATGATAATACAGCGGGTACACATGGCCCAAAAGGGAGGCCGTCCCGCCGGCCATTGCGCCGTATTGCGGCCCGATCAGCCATTCCGCAATCAAAGCGGCCAGCACCGTCTTGAGCGCGTCGAGTACAAAAACCAACGCCGCCTTGCCCTTGCCGTAGGTGCGCAGGGTGTTGGTCATGCCGGCGTTGCCGCTGCCAAAACGGCGGATATCGCTTTTATAAATAAGATGGGACAAAATGATGGACCAGTTGAGCGAACCGAGCAGATAACCGGCTGCAGCGGCACAAAGCAGCCGCAGCCACAGGTGCGTCGCACCCACCAGAGTTTCCAATGCAGGCACAGCGACACCTCAGCTTTCTTTTTCGCCGCGCTGGCGGACGATCATGCGAATCGGCGTTCCCTGCAAACCGTAGACCTCGCGCAGCTTATTTTCCAGATACCGCAGGTAGGAAAAATGGAACAGGCGCGCGTCGTTGCAAAAGCAGACAAACGCCGGGGGCTGCACACCGACCTGGGTCATATAATAGACCTTCAGCCGGCGGCCCTTATCGGTCGGCGGCTGCACGCGCACCGTCGCTTCAGCCAGCACGGCGTTGAGCGCGCCCGTTGTGATACGCGTCGTCGCGGCCGCGTAGACCTTTTTGATGACGTCGTACAGGCTGTCAACCCGCAGGCCGGTTTTGGCCGAAATGAAGACAACGGGCGCATAGGTCATATAGGCCAGCTGCGCGCGCACCTTTTTTTCATACTCTGCCTGCGTGCCGCTCTCTTTTTCAATCAGATCCCACTTGTTGATGACGATGACCGACGCTTTCCCGTTTTCATGCGCCAGCCCGGCGACTTTGGTGTCCTGTTCAGTGACGCCGTCCTGGGCGTCAATCATAATCAGGCAGACGTCGGCGCGTTCGACGGCCATTTGCGCCCGCAGCACCGAAAACTTTTCAATGGCTTCTTCCACTTTGGATTTCCGGCGGATGCCGGCGGTGTCGACAAAAATAAACTTGTCTTCGCCGCGCATGACGACGCTGTCAATACTGTCGCGCGTCGTGCCCGGGACGTCCGACACAATGACCCGTTCTTCGCCGGTGACGCAGTTGATGAGCGAACTCTTGCCCGCGTTGGGCTTGCCGATGACGGCGACGCGGATGCCGGGCTGTTCGTCCCGCCCCTCTTCCTCTTCGGGCGGGAAATGCTCAAAGCAGGCGTCGAGCAGATCGCCCAGGCCGTAGCTGTGCACGGCCGAAACGCCGACCGGATCGCCCAGGCCGAGGTTGTAAAACTCGTAAAAATCCGCCGGCGGGTCGCCCGGCGTATCCAGCTTGTTGACGCACAGGACGACGGGCTTTTTCGCGCGCTTGAGCATGGCCGCCACTTCCTGATCCGCGGCGATGACGCCGGTTCGCACATCGCATACCAATACGACGACATCGGCGTGGTCGATGGCGATCATCGCCTGCTCGCGCATAAAGCGAAGAATTTCACTGTCCGCGCGCGGTTCGATGCCGCCGGTGTCAATGACGGTAAACGGACGCCCGCGCCATTCGGCGTCGGCATAAATGCGGTCGCGCGTCACGCCGGGCGTGTCTTCTACAATGGCCTGGCGCCGTTCGACCAGTTTATTGAACAGCAGCGATTTGCCCACGTTGGGACGGCCAACAATGGCCACAACGGGCTTGGACACAGGCTTTCACTTCCTTCCCAGAACTGCCTGCAAAAACAGCGATCCGTCCGGATCGACGGCCTGCACCTGCACGCCGAGCTCTGCTTCAAGCCCGGGCAGCGAAACATCGTCCAGAAACACCGTTTCGCCGTGGCGCAGCATGGTCTGCGGAATGAGCAGGCGCTTTGCCGTTATCTTTCCCTTCAGCTGCCGGATCATGTCGCCGCCTGTCACCAGGCCGGCGACGTCGACGCCGGGGCCGAAAAATTCGTTTTCCACGGCAAAGATTTCACATTGGATTTCATTATCGCATTTTTCGGCCGCCAAGTCAATCATGCGCCGCATAAAAGGCGCCGCCGCCTTGCCCGTCGCAATGGCAAACGGCTCAATGTTTTTAATCCGCCCCGCATCCTCAAGCGCTGCACGCAGCTCGCTTTCAAACAGAGGCATCAGCCCGACGCCGTTTTCCAGCTGTGAAAAATCCCGGTAATAGCCTTCGGCCGGCAGGGGCAGGCGGGCTTTCAGATACAGCTCGTCCGCCGCATAGCACTGCGGATCGCCCAGCGACCGTTCGTTGCGCGCGCGCGCCTCGTCGACAATGGCAATGATGTCCCGCGCCCGCTTTTCGTCGACCGGCGTCAGCGGTTCCAGACCGTCGCGGTGACGGGTCAGGCCGACGGGCACAACGGCGACCGCCCCGACCGACGGGTACAGCGCCCCCAAATCCCGCAGCGTTTTGCGAAGCTGTTCGCCGTCGTTCCAGCCCGGGCAGACGACGATCTGGCATTGCAGGTGCAGTCCTGCTTCGGCAAAACGGTACAGGCTGGACAGAGACGCCCCCCCGCGCCGGTTGCCCAGCATCCGGCTGCGCAGCTCGGGATCCGTGGTGTGTACCGAAATATTGAGCGGGGATACCCGCATTTCAATAATGCGGTCGACGTCGGCGTCCGAAAGGTTGGTCATGCTGATATAATTGCCCAGCAAAAAGGACAGGCGCGCGTCGTCGTCCTTAAAATACAGCGTTTCGCGCATCCCGCTCGGCAGCTGATCAATAAAGCAGAAAATGCATTTGTTCCCGCAGCTTTTCTGCGTGTCAATCAAATAAGTTTCAAAATCAAGGCCCAGCTCTTCGCCGGGTTCTTTGCGGATGCGGACCGTGCGTTTTTCCTCCCCGTGCGCCAGCTCGACGGCCAGCTCGGCGTCGTAGGTGTAAAACTGATAGTCCAGCACGTCCCGGATCGTTTTCCCGTTGACCGCAACCAGGGTTTCCCCCGCGCGGATGCCGGCGCGTTCGGCCGCCGAGCGGCGGCGCACGCCGGTGATGACGGCAGACATAAATTACTTCCCCCTGTCGCAAAAGTTTCCGGATAAGAAAAAATAGAGAAGGAAAAGCCCCTCTCTATCTTTACTTGCCCTTTTTTATTTGCTTTCTTCCACATTGAGCACGGTGCGGCCGTTGTAAGTGCCGCAAGCCTTGCACGCTCTGTGGGAGAGGACGGGCTCACCGCACTTCGGGCATTTCACAATGCCGGGAAGGCTGAGCTTCCAGTGCGAAGAACGGCGCTTGTCGCGGCGCTGCCGGGACAGTTTCCCCCTGGGTACTGCCATTTGGGACACCTCCTCTGTCTATCGTGCTTTTATTTTGCAACCAGAAATCATTCCGGCGGCAGCAGCTTTTTCAGCGCTTCCAGCCGGGGATCGATCTGCCGCGGCTCACAGCCGCAGGGACCTTCGTTGAGATCCTTGCCGCAGTGCGGGCACAGCCCCTTGCAGTCTTCGCGGCACAGAACGGCCATTTCCATGTCGAGCAAAAGCTCGGGTACAGCAATATCATCCAGTTCGACTTCGTCGCCTTCTACGGCGATTAAGTCGTCGCTCTCTTCGCTGCCCTTTGCCCCCGACACCAGGAAAAAATCAACGGGAACCTTTTTTTCATACACGACGGGACGGGCGCAGCGCGCGCACCGGGTATGTACCTCGGCCTCGATCTGCGCTTCCAGCCGGATCATTCCGGACTCACCGCTCACCTGCCCGGCGACGCGGACAGGTTTGGGAAAAGGTCTTTCGAAGTTGACTTCCTCTGCGGACAAATCTATGGTATAATCAAAACAAATCCGCTCCTGCGCAGACGACGCAAGATCCTTTAAGTTGACAGTCATACTTCGCCCTCTCACAATGATACAAATGATATTATATGTTCCTTTCCCCCGTTTGTCAAGGAAAATGTCAAAGGACTGGATAATAAATGAAAGAGCTTAAAATCGGGAAAAACGATGCCGGACAGCGGCTGGATCGCGTGCTGCGCCGCGCGGTCCCCGCGCTGCCGCCGTCGCTCATGCACAAGTACTTCCGTTTAAAGCGCATTAAGCGCAACGGTGGACGCACCCAGGGCGATACGCGCCTGTGCGAAGGCGACACCATTCAGCTGTATATCAATGACGAGTTTTTCGCGCAGCCCGCGCCCGAAGAGGAGTGGCGCCGCACCGCCGGACGGGTTTCTGTCATCTATGAAGACGATCAGATCCTGCTGTGCGACAAGCGCCCGGGCCAAGTGGTGCACGAAGATGAAACCGGGGACGCCGACACCCTGATCAACAATATCAAAGCCCTTCTGTACGCCCGCGGAGAATGGGATCCCGCGCGCGAAAACGCTTTTGCCCCGGCGCTTTGCAACCGCATCGACCGCAACACGGGCGGGCTGGTCATCGCGGCAAAAACAGCCGAAGCCCTGCGCGTCATGAATGAAAAAATCCGCCTGCACCAAGTGCAGAAGACCTATCTGTGTCTGGTGCACGGCGTCCCGTCGCCGCCCGCGGCCACGCTGCGCCATTTTATCCGCCGCGATACGCAGAAAAAGCAGGTCGAAGTCTTCGACCGCCCGCAGCCGGGCGCCCTGACCGCCGAATTGCGCTACCGCGTACTTGAAAGCCGCGGCGGGCTTTCCCTGCTTGAATGTACCCTTATCACCGGCCGGACCCACCAGATCCGCGCGCAGATGGCGCACATCGGCCACCCGCTCGCCGGCGACACCAAATACGGCACTGCGCGCCAGAACGCCGGACTCCCTTTTTCCCATCAGGCGCTGTACGCCTGGCGGATTCGTTTTGCCTTTGAGCCGCCTTCCGGCGTTTTGACTCATCTGACCGGAAAGAGCTTTCAGGCTCCCGGCGTCCCGTTCCTCGACTTTTTCCATTCTCTTCCTAAAAAATAAGTCCAAGAAATCCAGAGGATTTGCGAGGAAAACAGAAGATTTAAGAGCTTTTTTCATCCCCGTACGATTTGGCACGAAGATTTCGCAAAAAATCGTGAAAAAACCATTGACATTCGCAGAATATGTGCTATATTTACTTTGTCGAAACATGCGTGTGCCGTGTCTTGCGCCCTTCGGCAAATCTTTGTTTCAAGGGGGTTGGGAGATGAGCGAAAATCTGATTCGTCTCGAAAACATCCATAAGGATTACGGAGGCAAACAGGTCTTAAAATCTATCAATCTGTCGGTACGGGACAAGGAATTTGTCACCCTTCTGGGTCCGTCCGGCTGTGGGAAGACCACTACTTTGCGCATCATCGGCGGCTTTGAGACGCCGACTGCCGGTGTGGTCTATTTTGATGAAAAAAAATATAACGACGTCCCGCCGCACAAGCGGCAGGTCAACACAGTCTTTCAGCGGTACGCCCTGTTTCCGCACCTGGATGTGTTTGAAAACATCGCCTTTGGCCTGCGTATCCGCAAAACGCCGGAAAAAGAAATCCGCGACGCCGTGTCGTCCATGCTCAAGCTGGTCAACCTGTCCGGCTATGAAAAGCGTTCGGTGACTTCGCTGTCCGGCGGCGAACAGCAGCGCATTGCCATCGCGCGGGCGCTGGTCAACCGCCCCCGCGTGCTTCTGCTCGACGAGCCCCTGGGCGCGCTTGATCTGAAGCTGCGCAAGGAAATGCAGACCGAGCTCAAGCAGATTCAGACGCAGCTCGGCATCACATTTATTTATGTCACGCACGATCAGGAAGAAGCGCTGACCATGAGCGATACCGTCGTCGTCATGAAAAGCGGCCGCATCCAGCAGGTCGGAACCCCCATCGGGATTTACAACGAGCCCGCCAACGCCTTTGTCGCCGATTTTATCGGCGAAAGCAACATTGTCGACGGCATTATGAACCACGATCTGGTATGCACCTTTGCCGGCCGCACCTTTGAATGTACCGACCGCGGCTTTGAAAAAGATGAAAACGTCGACGTCGTCATCCGCCCCGAAGATCTGAAGATCGTCCCGCCCGACGACGGGATGCTGCAGGGCGTCGTTGAAAGCATTGTGTTTAAAGGCGTCCATTACGAAATGACGGTGCGTTCGGGCGATATTGTGTGGCTGGTGCAGTCCACGCTGCCCGAAGTCTGCGGAACCCATGTGGGCCTGAAGGTCGCCCCCTTCGACATCCACATCATGAGAAAGTCCGAGGCCGAAGATGAAGAAGATTAAGCTGGCGCTCATCCCCTATTCGGCTTATGCCCTGATATTTATCGTCGCCCCCATCCTGCTCATCGTCCTGTACAGTTTCCAGGACACCAGCGGGGCCCTGACACTGGACAATTACCTGCGTTTTTTTGATTTCAGCGACCCGGTTTACCTCAAGGTTTTATGGCGCAGCATCCGTCTGGCCTTTATTTCGACGGTGATCTGCCTGATTCTGGGCTATCCGATGGCCTACATCCTGTCCAAGCTGTCGCCGCGCGTACGCGGCACCATCGCTTTCCTGTTTATTCTTCCCATGTGGATGAACTTCCTGCTGCGCACCTATTCGTGGATGTCCCTGCTGGAGCGCACGGGGCTTATCAACACGTTTATCGGCTGGATCAACGGCTTCCTGCCCGCAGCCGTGCAAATTCCCTCGCTCAATATTATGTATACCCAATGGGCTGTCGTGCTGGGCAACGTCTATAACTTTCTTCCCTTTATGATTCTGCCCATTTATACCGTGCTTATTAAAATCGATCAAAGCCTTATCGAAGCGGCGCAGGATCTCGGCGCCAGCCGCGGCCGCGTATTCCGCAAGGTAATTTTTCCGCTCTCGCTGCCCGGCGTCGTTTCCGGCATCTCCATGACCTTTATGCCGGCGGTCACGACCTTTGTCATTTCGCGCCTGCTCGGCGGCGGGCAGAACGCCCTTATCGGCGATACCATTGAAAACCAGTTCAAGGTGGTCGGCGACTGGGGGTTTGGCTCGGCGATGTCGGTGGTGCTGATGATTCTGATTTTGATCACCATGGGCTTTATCCGCCGTTTCGAGTCGGATAAAACCGGAAGGAGCGTGCTGATGTGAACAAGAGACGTCACCCCCTTTCGGTTCTCTATTCGGTCTGTATTTTTCTGTTTCTGTACGCGCCCATCGTCGTTTTGATCGTCTTCAGCTTTAACGAATCCAAGTCGCGCGGGCGCTGGGCCGGTTTTTCTCTGCGCTGGTACCAGGAACTGTTCGAAAACAGCACGCTGATGGATGCGCTCAAGACTACGCTGGCCGTTGCGCTGATTTCGTCGGCGGTAGCCGTGATCATCGGCACGGCGGCGGCCCTGGGCCTGCACTATTCCAAAAAGCGCATCCGCAACCTGCTGATGAACATCACCTCTCTGCCCATGATCAACGCCGATATCGTCACCGGCATTTCGCTGCTTCTGCTCTTTACTTTTATCGGGCTCAAGCTGGGGTTTGTGTCGCTGCTTTTGGCGCACATCACCTTTAATATCCCATACGTTATCCTGTCGGTCATGCCCAAGCTTACCCAGCTGGACAACAACACCTTTGAAGCGGCACTCGACCTGGGCGCGACCCCTTTGCAGGCCTTTTTCAAGGTCATGCTGCCCGAAATCTCGCCCGGCATTGTCACCGGCTTTATTCTGGCCTTTACCATGTCGATCGACGATTTTGTCATTTCGTTTTTCACCACCGGCGCTGACGTCAACACCTTGTCTGTCGCCATTTATTCAATGACACGGCGCGGCATCAAGCCCGAGATCAACGCGCTGTCCACGCTGATGTTCATCACTGTCCTTACGCTTTTAATCGTCGTCAACGTCCGCTCGGGGCGTGATGTGCAAAAGCGCGAGAAAGAGCGCCGCTGACGGCGCCGCCTTTTCCGGCAATCCCCCTCTGGGGTTGTAAATACATTTATTTTAAGAAAGTAGGTTGATGTTAGGGTTGAAAAGAAGTCTTTCTCTGGTTTGTGTGCTTTGCATGGCAATAGCTCTGCTGAGCGGGTGCAGCGGTGATTCCGATAAGCCGACGCTGACCGTCTACAACTGGGGCGACTACATTGACGAAGAAGTCAATGAGATGTTTGAAGAAGAATTTGACTGCAACGTTGTTTATGCCACGTTCGAACAGAACGAAGATATGTATACCAAAATCAAAAACTCTGAGTCGACATATGACGTTGTCATTCCTTCGGACTATATGATCGAGCGCATGATCAAAGAGGATATGCTTGCTCCCCTCGACAAAGAAAAGATTCCCAATTTGCAGTACATCAATCCCTACTGCATGGACTTGAATTTTGACCCGGGCAACGTCTATTCAGTCCCTTACATGTGGGGCACCGTGGGCATCGTTTATAACGAAACCATGGTCGACGAAGCGCCGACGAGCTGGGCCGATTTGTGGGATCCTGCCTATGAGCAGAACCTGTTCATGATGAACAGCGTGCGCGACAGCATGATGGTCGGCCTGCTGGTGTGCGGATTTGATATGAATACCCGCGACATGTCCGAAATCGAGCAGGCCCGCGACAAACTGCTCGAGCAGAAGCCCCTGGTTCTGGCCTACACGGGCGACGATGTCAAGGACAAAATGATCCAGGGCGAAGCCGCCATGGCTGTCATTTATTCGGGCGATGCCATCACCATCATGGATCCGGATGAAGGCAACCCCGACCTTAAGTATGTCATTCCTGAAGAGGGCACCAACATCTGGTTTGACAACATGTGCGTGCTCAAGGATTCTCAGAACAAGGATCTGGCTATGGAATACATCAATTTCATGTGCCGCGAGGACATCGCTGCCATGAACCGCGATTATATCAATTACCTGACTCCGCAGACCCAGGTTTACGATTTGCTGGATGCTGAAACGCAGGCGACCTATCCTGACGAAGCCACGCTGGCCAAGTGCGACGTGTACTATGATTTGCAGGATATGGCTTATACCTATGACCAGATGTGGACCAGTATCATGGCCAACTGATTTTTGCAGAATACCAAAAAACTCCGCCGACGCTGTCGGCGGAGTTTTTCCATTTTCACGGCTTGCGGGCCAGCTCCAGATCTGCAGTATAGTACACGGTTATCGTCCCGCCGTGCCGCCGGATTGCCGCGTAAATGCCGTCAAACAGCGTTTTCCGGACATCTTCTTCTAGCCTCATGTGGTCAGGATATGTGCGCAGCAGCGCCATATATCGGTCGGCGGTAAAATCTTTTGTGAAAGAATACAGGTGAAATTCCGTATCGACAAAACCATATTTTTCGGCAAGCCTGGCCAGGTTTTGAGCCTGTGCCTCGCCAAAAGGCGCCGGATCGCCGGCGCAGCGCATGGCTGTCCGGTAAAGCGCGCTTATCTGTTCCGCCAGCCCCGGCCTGCTGCGATCCGGCCCGGCATGATACGCAAAACGGGCGAAGGCGCCGCCGCTTTTCAGCAGCTCAAAGACCCTCGGATAGCCGTATTCCTCGGGAATCCAGTGAAATGCCGTGGCAGCATAGATCAAATCAAAGGCTCCCGGCGCAGAAACGTAATCCTGAAAGCGTTCGCCGCGCAGCAAGACGCCCGGCCTGCCCCGCAGCCGGCTGTTTGCAACAGCTGCCAGCGCTTCCCCCGGTTCCAGGCCGACAAAACAGCACCCCCTGCTGATGAAGGGTTCTGACGCTTTGCCCGTTCCCAGGCCGATTTCAAGAACCCGGCTGTCAGGGCCGACAGGCTGGTACCGGAAAACGTCGCCGAACAGCGCGCCGGGGTAATCCGGGCGGCTCTGTTCGTAATCGGCGGCCGCGTTGTTAAAGGTCGTTTCAAACAACGCCATTCAGCTCCCCCCAAAATAATATAAATACAGGGGAGCGGATATGTTGTGTCCGCTCCCCTGCTGAATGGGACAGGATATGTTTTGTCAGGCTTCGAGCTTTTTCTCGACCGCGGCCAGCAGGGCGCAGGTGCAGAACAGCTCCATCGCCGTTTTCAGCTCGCCGACCGACGGATAGGACGGCGCGATACGCAGATTGGAATCCTGAGGATCTTTGCCATACGGGTAGGTCGCGCCGGCACCCGTCATGACCAGTCCGGCTTCCTTGCACAGCTGGTGGATACGCTTTGCGCAGCCTGGCATGGCGTTAAAGCTGACAAAGTAGCCGCCGCGCGGCGCATGCCATGTGCCGGCGCCCGTGCCTGCGAGGTTTTTGTCCAGCGCATCAAGCACCGCCTGGAACTTGGGCCGCAGGATTTCCGCCTGCTTTTCCATATGCGCATGAATGCCGGCAGCATCTTTGAAGTACAGAACATGGCGCAGCTGGTTGACCTTATCAGGGCCGATGGCCTGCACCTTCATGATGTCGCAGGTCCAGGCGATATTGGCTTCGCTGGCAACCATGACGGCGACGCCGGCGCCCGGATAGGTTACTTTGGACGTCGAAGCAAACATGAGCACACGATCTTCATTGCCGGCTTTGGCGCATTCATCCAGCATGTTGAGGACGTGATCGTGTTCGGGGTACAAGTGGTGTACGCAATAGGCGTTGTCCCAGAAAATACGGAAGTCGGGCGCGGCGGTCTTCATTTTAGCCAGACGGCGGACCGTCTCGTCGGAATACGTCTTGCCTTCGGGGTTGGAGTACATGGGCACGCACCACATGCCCTTGATGCTCGGATCGCCGGCAACCAGCGACTCAACGCGATCCATATCCGGACCGTCTTCCAGCATCGGAACGGTGATCATCTCAATGCCCAGCTGCTGCGTGACGGCGAAGTGCCGGTCATAACCGGGCGCGGGGCACAAAAAGCGCACCTTTTCTTCGGACTGCCACGGGGCGCCCCCGCGCGACGCGCCGAAGACCCACAGGCGCAGCATGGTATCGTACATCATGGTCAGGCTGGAATTGCCCCCGGCAATGACGTTTTCAACCGGTACGCCCAGAAGTTCGGCAAAAAGCTGACGGCAGGCCTTCAGCCCCTCTAGCCCGCCGTAGTTGCGCACGTCGGTGCCCTCTGATTTGACCTGGCTGTTGCTGTGCAGGACAGTGAGAATACCCTCGCTCAGGTCGAGCTGTTCAGGGCCGGGCTTGCCGCGGGACATGTCGAGCTTCAGTCCCATGGCCTTAAAGTCCTCATACTTCTTCTTGAGCTCTGCCTGTGCGCCGGCGAGCTCCTCTTTGCTCATTTTTGTCAGATCCACGGTAAACGCTCTCCTTTCCTTTCGTTCCTCTATTCCTTTATTCCTTCTGCGCCGACAGGGCGGCGCCGATGGCCGTTGCAAAATCCGAATACTCGGGGATGATAAAGTGGACGCCGTGCAGCTCTTCCAGCTGCCGGTAAATGCCGCGGGCCAGCTCAAACGTCGACAGTTTGCCCGTCAGGACAATGTCTTTGACTTTTTCCGATTTCCCGGCAAACACTGCGAACATGCCGATGGTCTGAAACACCAGGTTGGCAACGCCCATGGCCAGGTCTTCGCTTGACGCCACGTCGGACAGCTTGCCGAAATTGGACGCCGTAATCTCGCTGCCCATTCCCGATAAAACGCCTTCGGTGATGTCGCCGATGCTCAGATCGACGTTGGCCAGCCGGCCGCGCTGCGCCAAAGCGACGATGTGTTCGACGCTGCGCACCCCGATCATTTTATCGCACAGCCCCAAAAGGCTGCCGCCGCCAACGCCCGATCCCCCCAGGTGCACGCATTTTTCCCCGTCCACAGCGACCAGCGCCGTCCCGGTTCCCATGCTGACGATGATGGCCCTGTCGACGCCGGCCAGATGGCACCCGCCGCGGCCGATAGCCATAAACTCGTCCACCCGCTCGGTGGGAATTCCGAAAAGCCCTTCTTTGATAAATGACGAGCCGACGCCGGTCGCCATCACCCGGCCGATGTCTGCGATGTCCAGCCCGTTTTCCGACAGGAACCGTCCAAACGCACCATAGGCCGAGGTGATAGGATCCCCGGCCTTGACGCTGATAGGCGATATGACGGCGCCGCCCCGCAGCCCAACAATTTTAGTCGTGCTGCCGCCGATGTCGATACCGACAATATAGCCCATAATGCTTTAAAAGTCGGCGCTGCCGACGGTCCGCGGGAAGGGCAGCACGTCGCGGATGTTGGAAATGCCGGTCAGATACATGACCATGCGCTCAAACCCCAGGCCGTAGCCGGCGTGCTTGGTCCCGCCGTATTTGCGCAGTTCCAGGTACCACCAGTACAGGTCACGGTTCATGCCGTCTTCGGCAATGCGTTTTTCCAGCACGTCCAGACGTTCTTCACGCTGGCTGCCGCCAATGATTTCGCCAATGCCGGGGGCCAGCAGATCCATCGCGGCGACAGTTTTTCCGTCGTCATTGAGACGCATATAAAA
Source organism: uncultured Clostridia bacterium (assembly GCA_944381055.1). GTDB lineage: Bacteria > Bacillota > Clostridia > Oscillospirales > Butyricicoccaceae > Ventrousia. The sequence continues at coordinate 28,909 of CALWJQ010000053.1, forward strand.
AGACTTGATTTCACGCGGATAATCGGTTACAAAGACCGGCTTTTTAAAGACGGTCTCCGCCAGATACCGTTCGTGCTCAGTCTGCAGGTCGCAGCCCCAGAACACGGGGAACTCAAAGTTTTCCTTGTTCTTTTCCAAAATCCCGATCGCCTCGGTATAAGTGACATGGGCGAAATGCTCTTCTTCGGCGATGGCCGTCAGGCGCGCAAGCAGGTTTTTGTCAACGAACTGGTTGAGAAACTCCATCTCGTCCGGACAATTTTCCAGCACATAACGGATGATATATTTAATCATGTCTTCGGCCAGCGCCATATTGTCCGACAAGTCGGCAAAGGCAATTTCGGGCTCGATCATCCAGAACTCAGCGGCGTGCCGCGGGGTATTTGATTTTTCCGCGCGGAACGTGGGGCCAAAAGTGTACGTCTTGCCAAACGCCAGCGCGAAAACTTCGGCTTCGAGCTGGCCGGACACCGTCAGGTTGGTCTCGCGGCCGAAAAAGTCCTGCGAATAATCGACGTTTCCCTGTTCGGTGCGCGGCGGGTTGGACATGTCGAGCGTCGTCACCTGGAACATGGCCCCGGCGCCTTCGGCGTCGCTTCCGGTGATCAGCGGTGTGTGCGCATAGACAAAGCCGCGTTCGTTAAAGAACCTGTGAATGGCAAAGGCAGTCGCCGAACGAATACGGTAAGCGGCGCTGAACAGATTGGTGCGCGGGCGCAGGTGCTGAATGGTGCGCAGGTATTCCACCGTATGGCGCTTTTTCTGCAGCGGGTAGTCGCTGGGGCATTCGCCTTCGATTTCCAGCGACGTCACATGCACTTCGACAGGCTGTTTGACGTTGGGCGACTCGACAACCGTGCCGGCGACGCGCACAGCCGTGCCGACATTCAGGCCGGCCGCCGTGCGGTAATGCTCGCCCTTGGCATCGGCGACGAGCTGGATGTTTTTGACCACCGAACCGTCGTTGAGTTCAACAAAAGCGCACGCCTTGACGTCGCGCGCAGTGCGCACCCAGCCGTTCAGGGAAACGGTCTTCCCCACAAACTCTTCCGGCCGGTGCAGGATTTCCCGGACTGTTGCATTCATCTGCCTTCCCCCTTATTCCTGCGCCTGCTGCAGCTGGCGCAGCGCCCGCGCGATCTGGTCGGGGCACGAGGTCGGCTTGCTGCCGCAGGTGATGCCGCTCATGCGCTCAATGGCGTCTTCGACCTTCATGCCGCGCAGCAGGCTGGCAATTCCCTTCAAATTGCCGTCGCAGCCGCCGACGATCTGAATGCTTTCAATGACGCCGTCACGGGCCGCAATGTGATACTGGCGCGAGCAGACCCCCTGCGGACGGTAATCCATTTCTTTTACCATAAACATTTCTCCCCTGCGCGCTGCACAGCAGCTGCGCACTCTGTTTTCTCTTCATTTTACCATAACCTCCCCTCTTTGTCTACCATTTTCCCGGCTTTTGGTTTTCCGCGG
>CALWJQ010000054.1 GCA_944381055.1 uncultured Clostridia bacterium
CACAGCAGGCCGCACAGCAGTATCTGCAAAAAATAAACAGCGGCGGCGCCCAACACGAACAAAAGAATATTCACGCCGATCTACCCCAATTTTCGGTCGGCACCGGGATTTGCTCCAGGATTTTTTCCATCATGCGCACGCCGGTCGCCATGCCCTGGCTGCCGCGGGGAAAAACCAGGCGGTGCGCCAGGACGGGGGAGCAAAGCGTTTTGACGTCTTCGGGCACCACATAGTCGCGGCCGGCGATAAAAGCGTGGGCGCGGACAGCGCGCAAAAAGGCCAGCGTGCCGCGCGGGCTGACGCCCGACACGATTTCGGCCGCGCTGCGGGTCGCCTGAACGATCTGTACCATGTAGTTCATCAGTGCGGGGTGGACATAGACGTTTTTATAGGCCGACTGCATGGCGGTCAACTCGTCGACCGTGCACACCGGCTCCAGCGTCTCGAGCGGCGCGTCAACCAGGAAACGGTTCATGATGGCCAGTTCTTCTTCGGGCGTCGGCATACCCAGCGAGATCTGGATGAGAAAACGGTCGAGCTGCGCTTCGGGCAGCGGGTAGGTGCCGGCCGTCTCGCCAGGGTTCTGCGTGGCAATGACAAAAAAGGGCTGCTTTAAGGGCAGGGTCTCGCCGTCAATGGTGATCTGGCGTTCTTCCATGCATTCCAGCAGGCTGGACTGGGTGCGCGGCGTGGCGCGGTTGATTTCGTCGGCCAGCAAAATGTTGCAGAACGCCGGGCCGCGGCGCAGGACAAAGGCGCTTTCCTTTTGGTTAAAATAGTTCATGCCGGTCACGTCGGACGGCAGAAGGTCGGGGGTGAACTGAATGCGGCCGAACTCGGCGTCGACCGACCGGGCCAGCGACTTGGCGAGCACCGTCTTGCCCGTGCCGGGCACGTCGTCGAGCAGCACATGCCCGCCGGACAGCAGCGCGGTCAGGACAAGGTCGATTTCTTTGCTCTTGCCGATGATGACCTTTTCAATGTTGTTGCGGATGTCGGTGATTTTCTGATTGTTCACAGGCGGGCACCTCTACTTATCTCCAGATTTAAAGACATAGGCTTTGATCATGGCCTTTTGGCCGATGAAATAGACGAGCAGCGTGGGAATGGCCGACAAAATGCCGCCGGCCATAATGCTGGGCAGCGTACCGGCGTTGCCGTAGGAAGAGTTCATGTACGAGAGCAGCACCGGGAAGGTGCGGTCCTTTTCGTTCAGGATGTAGATGAGCGGGCCGAACAGGTCAGACCAGACGCTGATAAAAGTGTTGAGAACCATGATGATAAAGACCGGCTTGGCCATGGGTACGACAATCTGCCACAGCAGCCGGAAATGCCCGCATCCCGCGACCCGCGCCGCGTCCAGGATGGGCTGGGGAATGGTCAGGTAGTACTGCCGCAGCAGGAAGATGTAGTAGGCGTTGCCCAGGAAGGCCGGCACCCACAGAGGCATCAGCGTCCCGTACCAGCCCAGCTTGACATAGACGATAAACTGCGGGAAAAAGGTCACCGTGCCCGGCATCATCATGGTGATGAGCAGCAGAACCATGATGATCTTTTTGTACCGGAATTTCATAAAGGCCACCGCATAGGCGACAATGGCGTTGGAAACGACGACGCCGACAATGTTGATGGCGCACAGCCGGACGGTGTTCCAGATATAGCGCCAGCCGTCGTAATCGGTGAAAAATTTGAGATAGTTGCTGAAATCAAAGGAATCGACCCACCAGTTCATGGGACGTTCAAAGACCTTGACCGGATCTTTAAAAGATGTGATGATCATCCAGAAAAACGGGACGAGCATCGTGACGGCGAACAGCAGGATGACGCCGTAGCGGGCAAAGAACTGCACATGCCGTTTTTTCATCAGTCGTCCTCACCGCCGTCGTTTTCGTAGTACACCATGGGCGCAGAGACCTTCATGACAAGGAAAGACAGCACCATGATGATGATGAACAGAATCCATGCCATTGCGCACGCCTTGCCCATTTTGTGGTACTGGAAGGCGTTTTTATAAAGGTACAGCGCGTAAAACATGGTGGAGTTATTGGGGCCGCCGTCGGTAATCAGGTAGCCCGACGTAAAGGTCTGGAGCCCGCCGATGATGTTGGTCAGCAGCTGGAACAGCAGGATGGGGCTCATCGACGGCAGCGTGATGGTGAACAGCCGCCGCCACCAGCCGGCGCCGGCCAGCCGGGCCGCTTCGTGCAGGTGCTGAGGGACGGTTTGCAGCCCCGCCAGGTAAATGACAATTCCGCCGCCGATACCCCACAGGCTCATGATGGCCAGCGCGGCAAGCGACCACCGCTCATCGCCCAGCCAGTTGGGCCCTTCGACCCCGATAAGGCTGAGCAGCTGGTTGATAAGGCCGAAACGGTAGTTGAAAATGTATGACCACAAAAGCGCGGCCGCCACGCTGGAAACGACGCAGGGCATGTAATAAATCGTACGCAGGATCCCGGAATAGGGCAGGTCGCCGTTGAGAAGCATGGCGGTAGCCAGCGACAGCACCATGTTGACGGGAATGGTCATGGCGCAGTACAAAAAGGTCACGCGCAGCGACTTTAAGAAAATCTCTTCCGTGAACAGCTCTTTGTAGTTGGCCAGGCCGACCCAAACAGGGTCGCTGACAATCTTCCATTCGGTAAAGCTGACGTACAGCGACCCCAAAAGCGGCAGCAGCGTCAGAAGGACAAAACCGATGACCCAGGGACTGATCCACAGAAAAAAGCGCGGCGTGCCGCCGAGCCGGCGCCGCCGGAGCCGCTTTTTTAGGGTTGGCATCGCTTTTCCTTTCATCAAATTCTCACCTCATAGAACGGAAAGCGCCCCACACGAGGCGCTTTCCGCGGCAGCATGGACTGACTGAAGGGTTCAGCCTCTTATTGGTTGCCAAGCTCCGCATCCAGCAGAGCCTGGCACTCGGTCTGGATAGCGTGCATGGCATCTTCGGGGGTGATGGTTCCGTCAATCATTTGGTAAATGTAGTTGTCGACAACAGCCGTCATTTCCCACCAGCACAGGCACTGGCCCTGCTGGTTCTGCGCATAGGGCAGAGTCTCGACGCGCAGCGAGTGATGCTCGGGGCCGCCGGGGATATTAAGGACTTCGTCGAGCATGGCGACATCCTTGCGCAGCGGGGTGATAAGGCCGGTCTTGGCCATGATGCGCTGGGCTTCGTAAGTCGTCATGAAATAGGCGAACTCTTTGGCGAGCTCGGGGTTTTCACTCTGCGCGCTGACGGCATAGCCGGCGTACAAAACCGGGGTGTCGCCTTCCTGGTGCATGGATTCGGGCAGGGGGGCGATATCCCAGGTGAAGTCTTCGATGGCGCTCAGCCACACAATGTCATAAACGCCTGACATGTAGAAAGCGTATTCGCCGCCGGCAAAGCCGCCGGTCAGGTAGGTGCCGTCGTCGGCCGACGGGGCGATGCCTTCGCTGCTGGCCTGCTTGATCCACTCCAGGGTCTCAAGGGCCTCGGGGGACTCAAACACGACTTCGGTCGGGTTGTTCATGTCGTCCAGGAACTTGCCGCCCTTGGAGAACAGGACGTTGAGCCAGTTGCCGGTAGCGGTGCTCAGGCCGATGGTGGTGGGCACGCCGTCGGTGTCGCGGACGGTGAGCTTTTCGGCCATTTCCGACAGCTCTTCCCAGGTGGTTTCGGCCGTCGGATAGTCAAGGCCGGCCGCGTCCAGCATGTCCTTGTTGTAGAACAGCACGGTCGTGCAGGCGCCGACCGGGGTGGCGTAATACTCGCCGTCATACAGGTAGGCGCCGTACAGGTTGGTCGAATAGATCTCGTCGTCCCACAGTTCTTCATGCTCTTCGTAAATGTCCGAAATGGGCATCAGCATCCCTTCCTGCATCCAGCTGAGCAGGGTCTGGGGGTGGCCGTAAATGACGTCGGGCGACTGGCCGCCGATAAAGCGGGTCTCAACGGCGGTGCCGTAATCGTCGTTCAGAGCTTCAAAGTTGACCGTCGTGCCGGGGTGCGAAGCCATAAAAGCTTCACAGGCTTCAAGGTCGCACTCGATTTCGGCGTCGGAACCCCAGGCGACAAAGGTGATTTCGCCGGTCGGGCCGGTGTACTCATCTTCGCCGGACGAGTTGTTTTCGTCGCCGGCCGCCGGCTCCTGCTGGGCGGTGTCGTCCGGCGTATCAGGGGTTTCGCTTTCGGAATTGCTGCACGCGGCCATGCCGACAAGCATGACGGCCGCCAGCAGCAGCGCCAGGATTCTTTTCATGGTGCATTTCTCCTTTGTGTGTTTTGCTGTTCGGGTTGCCCATTCTGTCTTTCAAGGGGCCGCTTCCGCAGCGCCTGAAATATTATGTCAAAAACATTTGGCTTTGTAAATGCTTTTGCAAAAACATTTGAATTTTCAATGAAAAAGGTTCTGTTTTACGATTATTCCTATAACGCCGCGCTCAGTGGACGACGGCCAGCTCGGTTTCGGCGTCAAAAATGTGGATCTGCCCGACGGCGACGCGCAGGCCGATTTCCTGCCCGACCTCGACGGGCGCGTAAGTGCGGACCCGGGCGGTCAGCGCGGCATCGCCGACCGACAGATACAGCTTTTTTTCGGCGCCCAAAATATCGATGGCCGTTACCCGCCCGTCAGCCGAAGCCAGCTCCACACCGGGGACAGCGGTGCCTTCGCACACGGGGTACAGGTCTTCGGCGCGGATGCCGGCGACGACGGTTTTGCCGATGTAGCCCCGTTCTTTCAAGACATCGCCCTTCCAGTCCGGCAGGGGGATGACGCAGCCGCCGGTCTGCAAAGCGGGTGCGCCGCGGTGCAGCACGCACTGCGCGCGGAACAGGTTCATCGACGTGCCGCCGACAAAACGGGCGACAAACAGATCCTGCGGGCGGCTGTAAATGTTCTGCGGCGTGTCGACCTGCCGGATCTGGCCGGCGTCCATGACGACGACGCGCGACCCCAGGGTCATGGCTTCGGTCTGATCGTGGGTGACGTACAGGGTCGTGACGCCCAGCTCTTTTTGCAGGCGGGCGATTTCTGAACGCAGCTCGTTGCGCATGGCGGCGTCCAGGTTGGAAAGCGGCTCGTCCATTAAAAATACCCGGGGCTGGCACACAAGCGCCCGCCCGATGGCGATACGCTGGCACTGCCCGCCCGAAAGACCTTTGGCCCTGTGCCCGAGCAGGTCGGAAATCCCCAGCGTCTGCGCCATGGCGGCCACCTTTTCACGCCGTTCTTTTTTGGGGACGCGCTGCATTTTTAAGGCGAATTCCATATTCCCTTCGACCGTCAGGTTGGGGAACAGCGCATAGTTTTGAAAGACCATCGCGATGTTGCGGCGCTTGGGGTCGAGGTCGTTGACCACTTTGCCGTCGATTCTGAGTTCGCCCGTCGTGATTTCCTCCAGCCCGGCCACCATGCGCAGCACCGTGGACTTGCCGCAGCCCGACGAGCCGACAATGACGACAAACTCGCCGTCAGCAACGTCAAGATTGAAGTTTTTGACAGCTTCGGCGCCGGACAAAAACACCTTGCTGACATGCGAAAACTGGATGCTGGCCATGCCTTTTCCTCCTGCTGGCACATTATAGGTCTTTGCAATAAATGACCGGATAAAATGCACTTTTATCTATAAATAAAGCGATAAAATGACAAATAATGCGATTTTTCATCACTTTTTTCATCATAATCCCTGTCTGTAAATTTGTCAACCGCTTTTTTGGGCCTGACTGCTTGACAAGCTATGAAAACAGGGGATATGCTAAAAGCTGAAAACCGAGCGCAGGGAAGGAAGAACGTATGCGAAAGCTCATGGATGAATTGTACCGGTTTGACCGCCGCCCGGTCTATGCGATTTACGGCGTGCCGAGCGACTTTGGGTTTGCCTGTATGGACAAGGTCAGCATTGCGGTGGATCTGGGGTTTAAAGCACAGCAGGCGGGAGTGGTGACGGCCGTTGTGCCGCACCCGTTTGCCACGGCCGAAGAAGCGGAACGCTTCCCTTGGAAGGTATCGCTGGACGGCGCGCAGGCGCGCGCCGAGCTGGACGCGCTGCGCGGCTGGCTGCGGGACAGCGCCGTCCATCAGGGCGGCGGCTGCTTCGGCCCCCTGACGGTGGCGGCGTGCATTGTCGGCGTCGAAGAATGCGTCCGCATGGTGCATAAGCGTCCGGAGGCGCTGCATGCCGTGCTGCGCCGCGTCACGGACTTTATGCTGTTGCTTGCGCGTGAAGAAGAGCGAATGGGCGCCGACTCGTTCTGGGTGGCTGAGCCGGTCGCGTCGCTGCTGTCGCCCCGGTCGTGTCGCGTCTTCTGTACGCCCTACCTGAAAGAGATTTTCGGCGCGATCGGCATCCCCGGCGTGCTGCATGTCTGCGGCAACACGGACCCGCACCTCGGCGCGCTGCTTGAAACCGGCGCGCAGGCCCTGAGCATCGACTGGTGTACCGACCTTGTCCGCTATCTGGAAGCCGTGCCCGGCGATGTCGTCGTCATGGGCAATATCAACCCCATGCTGCTGTGGCAGGGCACGCCGGACGAGGTTCGCGCCGCGGTCGAGACGCTGCTGCGGCAGACGCGCGACTATAAAAATTTCGTCCTGGCCACGGGCTGTCAGGTGCCGTCGGCGGCGCCGCGTGAAAATGTTGAGCTCATGCTCGACATCGGCCGGTCTTTTCCCGTCTGGAGCAACGACCAGTACCGGCTGATTCATCAGCTGGCCAATTTGTACTGCCAAAGCGGCAGCACAGCCTTTGATGTGCTGTGTACACAAAAGGATGTTCCGGCAGAGCTGCGCTGCGCTGCAGAGAATATGGCGCGCCGGCGCCTCGAAAACGGCGTGGGAAAACGAGCCGATGCAAAAGCATCGTTATCGAACTGAATGAAAGCGGAAGAAAAGGTAAATGGCAGGCTGGTCCCGGCAGGGACCGGCTTTTTGCAGAAAGCTTTAGATACACAGAGATTGACCTGCCTGGAAACATATGATAAAATTATATAAAATTTAAAAAGAGAGAAGTTGGTGAAATGAAAGCAAAACGTCTTTTTGCAGGCATTTTGTCTGCAATGCTGCTCATGACTCTGCTACCCGTCGGGGCATCTGCGGCGGGGTATACGCCGCCCGCGCTGCCTGACGCCTTTCAGGGGGATGGACTATATGCCACGGCAACACCGTTTAAACCGCCGTTGGACGTCGACTTTGTGCTGGGAAGCAGCGCAGAAGGGTTCCATGGCGGCTGGATCGGGTTCACTACGGGAGAAGAAGAGCGTGATGAATACGGCTATCTGACAGGCAGCTACGCGGCAGTGCACTACGTAGACAGGAACGGCAATTTGTTTGAAACCGATGCAGATATCACCGATAACGTAGGAAGCAACTTCGGCCAAAGCGATGCTTTACAGTTTTACGATGGTATGTGCGCGTTCATTGATCATGAAACAGAGCTTATCGGTTATCTGGATGAGGACGGCAATGTAGCCATTGAACCGCAATTTTATACAGCCTATGCGTTCAGCGATGGTCTGGCGGCTGTAAATGATGGAGGATACGACTGGTACTATATTGACAAGAGCGGCAACAAGGTGCTTGGGCCATACAATAGCGACCAAGTAAGCTTTTTCAGTGAGGGGCTTGCGCCGTGGAGCGGGCATCTGGATAACGGCGATTACTTTGTCGGCTACATTGACAAGAACGGCGACGCAGCCGTCATCCTGTATCAGGGCGACGGAGAAGACTGCAACCTGGAGCTGCTGGGTGGAAGCTATACACCCGACAGTTCTCTTGGCAGTTACTTTTCCGAAGGTTATGCCATCGTCAAGGAAGAACGCGACGGGAGCCGGTATCCTGTATATCTTATTATTGACACCGAGGGCAATGAGGTCGGGCGTGTTGACCCCGGCGCACCTATGACAGCGGTTCCCTACAACGTTGTGCATGACGGACTGATTATCACGGGCTTTACCAACACGGAAGGCGGCAGCGGCGGCGGTGTCGGCGCTGTCGATGTCCACGGCAATATTGTCGTAGAGCCGGGAAAAGTGGGATCCGGTAATCCATATTACAACAGCGGGCTTGTCCGAGGCACAGCGGAATCCGGGCTTTTTATCGACAAGAAGGGCAATACGGTCGTTCCGTACAGTTTTTCCGAAGTAGTGGGAGTGGACGCAGTAACGCTCCAAAAAGAAGCTCAAAAAGCCTATAATGCGCCGGGTGCTGTTTTAGAGTTTAGTATGGATGCAACCAACTTCAATGACGGCTTGTCGCTGCTTACAGTTACATTGAGGTCTAACGGCATGTCGGTGGTGGACAAATGGTATTATGTACTCGAATCCCATGAAGGTACATACACCGGCCCCGGAAAGGTCTACAATGCCGCGACCGGGCAGATTACGGGCGGCGGAAGCACCCCGACCGACCCTGAGACGCCGACTGAGCCGGCAGGCGGCACGCCGTCGAGCTGGGCAGTGGAAAACGTCAATACCGCTGTCGAAGCGGGCATTGTGCCCGAGACGCTGCAGTCGGCGTACACGCAGGCGACGACCCGCGCCGAGTTCTGCGCGCTGGCCGTCGAGCTGTACGAGACCGTGCTCGGCACGGAGATCACCGAGCGCGCCACCTTCAGCGACACGACGGATGTCAATGTCGAAAAGATGGCCGGTCTGGGGGTCGTCAACGGCGTGGGTGACGGCAAATTTGACCCGAGCGCGTCCCTGACCCGTGAGGAAGCGGCGGCCATGCTGGCGAGATTGGCCAATGTCATGGAAAAGCCGCTGACGTCCGGGACGGCGTCGTTTGCCGACAATACATCCATTTCCAGCTGGGCCGTTGAGGCCGTGGGGCAGGTGCAGGCTTCGGGGATTATGAACGGCGTCGAGGGCAACCGGTTCGCGCCCGCTGATCCGTACACCCGCGAGCAGAGCATTGTCACCATGCTGCGGCTGT
>CALWJQ010000055.1 GCA_944381055.1 uncultured Clostridia bacterium
GCGCCAGGCGGAGGAGAAAGTCTCTGGAGGGCCGCCGGGTGCCGTTGAAGAGTTGGTAGGCATAGCTGCGGTCCATATTGCACCGTACCACCACGTCTTGAACGGTCAGCCTGTGACGATGCAGCAGGTTGTTGAGGTAGATGGGGAGGGATGGCATGGTATAGTCCGCCCCGGTCAGCACCTGGGCTGTCGTACTCTTCCGAATCTGATGTTCCAGTTCTTTTGTGGTTCTCATCTTTCGCCATCTCCCGCCTCATGTGTCATTTTAATTTATTATTGCAAAGGCCCCGGATAAAGTCAATATCAGAAAAATTCCCGATTCCTTTTCTCATTTTCCTGTCGACAGGAACATCCGTACCAGGCCAAACGCCAGCCGGCGCTTGCCGGCCCTGTCACGGCGTCGCGACGCGCGCGGCGACCGTACCGTTGAATCCATTCCCTGCTTCAGATTGGTGCCTGGGGCGTCAAGGACTTTTACCTGCCAATGCCCAAAGTTACAAAAGCCCCGTTCAGTTCAAAACCAAACGAGGCTTCTGAGAAATCTTCTTTTTAATGTCTGCTTTTCCTTAACAGGTGCAGCATAAAATGTCTGCCACCTTTCTGTACTCTCTAAAAAATATCCAATGTAAAAAAAGTTCACATATCCATTCTGTTGATAGCAGCCATATCGGCTGCTATGCTGCTCTAAGATACTTTTAACAATACTCAACCCAATACCTTGACTGGGCAGCCGTGTTTTTTCCCGTCCGCCTTCACTAAAGTTTCTTTTCCAAATTTTTTCTAAGTGTTTCTGTGTAATATGACCGCTATTCCTTACAGTTATGACACAGCACCCCGCTTCTTCACGAGCTAAAACAATCAGTTCTTTTTTGCTATCGGAGTACTTGAGCGCATTGCTTATAAAATTGGAAATGACCTGCTTGATACGTAATGCATCACAGTACACTTCTAAGTTTTGTTTTGCATCGCAAAGAGACGATGGGTATTGTCGGCGAAACCGGCGCCGGTAAGACAACACTCGCATTATCTATTTTGCAGCTTTTGCCTGAACGCACCGGACAAATCACACAGGGCGATATTCTTTTTGACGGCGAAGAGCTTACAAAATATACCGACGCTGACATGCGTGCTGTGCGTGGCGAACGGATATCAATGATTTTTCAAGACCCGATGACCAGTCTTAACCCAGTGCTGACCGTCGGAAAACAAATTGCCGAATCTTTGGCTCTGCACAACTCAACACACCGCACCAAAGAGCAGATCGAAGCGCGCGTCGATGAACTTTTAGAACTTGTCGGCATTCCTGCGCAGCGTAAAAATGAATACCCTCATCAATTTTCCGGGGGAATGAAGCAACGTGTTGTTATTGCCATTGCGCTGGCCTGCGACCCCGAACTTCTCATTGCAGACGAGCCTACGACGGCCTTGGATGTAACCATTCAAGCGCAGGTCCTGGCCATGATGCTCAAACTCAAACGCGAGTTGGGCACTTCAATGATCATCATTACCCATGACCTTGGCGTGGTTGCCGAAACCTGTGACAGCGTTGCTATTATGTATGCCGGCGAAATCGTTGAGATTGGGGCAGTTGAAGATATTTTTGAAGGTCCGTGCCATCACCCATATACCGCTGGACTATTTGCATCGATTCCCGATCTGGACGTCGCATCCGACCGTCTGTCTCCCATCGAAGGCATTATGCCCGATCCAACCAATTTGCCGAATGGATGTAAATTCCATCCTCGCTGCCCCTATTGTACAGATATTTGCCGAAGTGTTCCACCTGTTGATACAGTTATCCACAACGGTCATTTGATTCGCTGCCATAAAATTGCCCAGGAAAGGAAAGTGCAGGCATGAGTGGAAGTTTATTGGAAACCATTGGTTTAAAAAAATATTTTAAAACTTCCAAGGGTCTGCTCCATGCTGTGGATGATATCAATTTACATATTGCACGTGGAGAGACCGTTGGTGTTGTCGGGGAGTCTGGCTGTGGAAAGTCCACCCTGGGCCGCACGGTGCTTCGCTTAATTGACCCAAGTGCGGGAAAGATTATTTTTGATGGGCAGGACATTATGCAATATGACAAAAAACAGATGAAGCCTTTGCGCCGCGAAATGCAGATCATTTTCCAGGATCCCTATTCCAGTCTTGATCCTCGTATGTGCGTTTCCGACATTATTGCTGAGCCCATGACCATCACTCCTGGCTTCGGAAGTAAACGGGATATTCGTGACCGTACTGCGCAGCTGATGCAAACGGTCGGACTTGCAGCCCGGCTTGCCGACGCATATCCCCATGAACTGGACGGTGGCCGGCGCCAGCGCATCGGCATTGCCCGTGCGCTGGCTCTTAACCCCAAATTTATTGTTTGTGACGAGCCGGTTTCTGCACTGGATGTATCTATTCAGGCGCAAATCCTTAATCTTTTAATGGATTTGCAAGACGATCTGAGCCTGACATATATGTTTATCACCCATGATTTGAGCGTTGTCAAACACATTTCCGACGAAATCGTCGTCATGTATCTGGGCCAGTGCGTTGAGTCGGCGCCAACAGACGAGCTGTTTTCCAATCCACAGCACCCCTATACCAAAGCGTTGCTTTCAGCTATACTCAAGCCCAACCTTAAAAGCCGCGGCCGTGTCAATGATGTGATTCATGGTGAGGTTACCAGCCCGATAGAGCCGGCGCCGGGGTGCCGCTTTGCACCCCGTTGTCCCTATGCCAGTGATAAATGCATGGGGCAGGATATCCCCTTAAAAAACACGGCAGACAGGCACCGCACAGCCTGCGTTCTCTATCAGTGATTTGAAAGGAGGTCTTTGTATGTTTACGCTGGAAGAATGTACTGTTGCAGATATTCAACGGGCCTTTAAAGCAGGAGAGCTGACTTCGGCTCAACTAACCGGGATGTATATGAAGCGCATTGCGCATATTGACAAAAGCGGCCCTTCGTTACATTCCATCATTGAAATCAATCCGGACGCGCTGCATATTGCGCAAGCAATGGATCGTCAGCGCCAACAGGGCTCTGTCCGTTCACCACTGCACGGTATTCCTGTCGTTCTTAAGGATAATATCAACACCTGTGACAAAATGCATACCAGCGCTGGTTCTTTAGCGCTGGCTGACAATTATGCACCTTATGACGCTTCGCTCGTCACGCGGCTTCGTGATGCCGGGCTGGTCATCCTCGGCAAGGCGAATATGACCGAATTGGCCAACTTCATGTCGGATACCATGAAAAGCGGATACTCGTCCCGCGGCGGGCAAGTCATAAACCCCTATAAACCAGGCGCCGAAGTTTGGGGATCCAGCACCGGCTCTGCTGTCTCTGTATCGGCTAACCTGTGCGCTCTGTCTGTTGGAACGGAAACAGACGGATCGATTATCGCGCCGTCCTTTATTAATGGCTGCGTAGGCATAAAACCCACCCTGGGCCTGATCAGCCGTCACGGCATCATCCCTGTATGTACCGCCCAGGACACTGCCGGCCCTATGGCCCGTACAGTGGCCGATGCTGCTGCGCTTCTCAACATTTTAGTCGGAACCGATGAAAACGACCCGGCTACCTGGTATATTGACGACAAAATTCCATCTGACTATACCGCTTTCCTGCATACCGACGGCCTTTCGGGCTTGCGGCTCGGCATTAACTGGTGCGGCGCCACACTCGACAATGCCCTCATGCCTTTTACAGACGAACACTGCTCCCTGGCCCGGGATGCCATTCAGGATATGGAAAAGGGCGGCGCCGTTGTAATCGATTCCACCAATCTTTGCACTGCGCTTCCGGATCGCGATGTCATGCTCTACGAATTCCAGCAATGCCTGAACGCATACCTGTCTTCAACCAGCCCGTCACAGCCCATACGTTCTTTGCTCGATATCATCCATTTCTATGCAAAGCATCCCAAAGAAGGTCTCAAATATGGTATGAGCATTTTATTGGACGCGCAGTTCCTGGCCAGTCATGCGCTCACCGATCCTGTTTATATTGATGCCCGTATGAAGTGTATTGATCTTGCGCGGCATGGTCTGGATCGCATTTTTTCAGAATATGAGCTGGATCTTTTGGTCACTCCAATGTTTTCAGGGCTCGCCCCTGTATCAGGCTATCCTTCTATCTGTGTGCCTGCCGGCTATTGCTCTGACGGTACGCCTTATGGAATCACTTTTATTGGCCGCGCTTATGATGAGCCCCGGCTGATCGCTGCCGCATATGCTTATGAACAAATCTCCCGCCGCCGAAAACAACCGGTTTTTGCGGTATGAAAATAGCGTCCAGACCGATTTTACTTTTGATTGCCCCCGTAAAAAGGGCTCGGCTCAGCCGAGCCCTTTTGCATATGCTCTGGCACAGAAGCTTTTCTGGGCCATTCGATCCGTGCGCTCAGACAGAGACGCGCCAGTATTTTATCATGCATAGCTGTCGCGCCTGCGCATTCTTGACCTTTGGCAATTCTTTATGGTATACTTTCTGCATAATACATGACAAAATAAGGCTGCGAGGTGCATCTAATGCAAAAACTGTCGGTCAAAAACGTCCTGCGGGTTGTCGCTGTACTGATTTTTATTGCCGGCGCCTTTATCGGCTATGACGCAGGCGACCAGATGTTCACCGTCGACGGCACAGTCACCTATCGCTTTATCATTATCGACGCTGTCATCGCCTGGTTTTTTGCCTTTGCTGCCGGGATGTTGTTTCTGGGCGTGGCAAAAATCATCGATCTGCTTGAAAAAAGATAAAATCAAACAGCCGGAAAGCCGGCTGTTTTTTCTTGCATTCTTTCTGCACCCTGCATTATAATAGGTGTGAAATCACCTATAAAGCGAGGGGTATGGCATGTATCAGGTAAACAATTTCATGGGCAACGACGACGTCAAAACACTGGATCAGAAAGGACCGTTTTCCGTCATCGAATACCAGCGCGACCTGAGTGTGACGCCGTCGTCGGCGCTCAACGCCTATTACTGCGCGCAGATGAACGTACGCAAGCGCCAGCTGGTCTGCGACATGAGCAAATCCGGCGGCGTCACGGTGCAGGCCGGCGCAATGCAGTGGATGCTGGGCGACGTCAACGCCACAACGGGAGTCAAGGGCGTGGGCGACCTTTTGAGCAAGGCGGTGCGCGGCAAGGCCTCGGGCGAATCAGCCATTAAGCCGGAATACACCGGCACCGGGATGCTGGTGCTGGAACCGACCTACAAGCACCTGATCCTGCTCGATGCCGCTGACTGGAACGGGGCCGTCGTGCTTGACGACGGGCTGTTCCTCGCCTGTGATTCCGGCCTGCAGCATAAAGCCGTCATGCGCTCCAACGTGTCGTCGGCCCTGGCCGGCGGCGAAGGGCTGTTCAACCTCAGTTTAAACGGCCGCGGCATTTTCTGCATCGAATCTGACTGCCCCATCGAAGAGCTGATTGAGATCACTTTGCAGGACGACGTCCTGAAAATCGACGGCAATTACGCCATCGCGTGGAGCGCCAGCCTGAGCTTCACCGTCGAGCGCTCGGGCAAATCGCTCATCGGGTCGGCGGCTTCGGGTGAAGGGCTGGTCAACGTCTACCGCGGCACAGGTAAAGTATTGATGATGCCGACCGCCAAAATGCCCAATGTTTGATCTGCTGCGCACAATATATATGGGCACATTCCAAGCATGCACACAAAATATTGATTTTCCTCTTGCAATTTCCGTTGTTTTCTGGTATGCTTGTTCCAGAGGTGAAAATCATGAAAGTCAATGTTATCGGCCAGGTCCCCAAAGAGTTTGTCGACTCTGAGATCCACGCCATTTTGCAGGAAAACCCCGCCCGCGCCATCAAAGAGATCACATTCGAACGTCTGGAGGGCGACGACTGCAAAGAAAGTTACGAGCTGACCACTGTGCCCTTTGAGCGTATCCGCCGCATTACCGGCTATCTGGTCGGCACCATGGATCGCTGGAACGACGCCAAGCGTGCCGAAGAGCACGACCGCGTCAAGCACAGCCTGTAAAGCATCAAAAGGCCGCCGGCTTGCCGGCGGCCTTTTTGTTTTATCGAAGGACCTTTTGCTGGCGCAGCTGGTTTTCACGCCGTGCCAGATGCTGCGGTACCAGCCGCAAAAACAGCGTGGTCGTCACCGCCGCAGCGACCAGGTCGACAATGGGCTCTGCCCAGAACACCGCTTCCGCCGCTCCCGCCAGCGCGGGCAGAGCCATGACCATGATGAGGAACAGCGCTTTGCGGAACATCGAACAAAAGCAGGACAGCCGCACATACCCGACCGCCGTTGTTTCGTCGACTAAAGCGTACTGCACGGCGAGCGGCAGGATCATGCAGGTAAAAATCTTGTTGTACTGCACGGTTCGGGCGGCAATTTCGGCGCTTTGGGTAAACAGGCGGACAAAATAAATGGAAAACAGGTGGGTCCCGGCCAACACGACAGCGCAGAAAATCAAATCGAGCCCCACGACCGTTTTAATGGCCTGCTTAATGCGCGCAATATTGCCCGCGCCGTAATTATAGCTGACAACGGGCTGGCAGCCCGAGGTCAGGCCGCTCATGGGCATGGATATAATCAGGTAGTAGCTTTGTACAATGGTTGCGCAGGTGACCAGAATGTCGCCTTCGCCCGGGCCGCCGTAGCGCTGCAAAACGGCGTTAAGCGCGATAAACAGCACGCTGTCCAGGGCAATAATGAGAAAGGGCGAAAAACCGAACCGTGCGATTCGGCCGACCGCCTTCCACGAAAACCCGCTGGGCTGCAAGCGGACGCGCACGTTTTTGCCCCGCAGCGCAAGCAGTACCCAGGCGCATGAAGCGGCCTGTGAAATGACGCTGGCCAGCGCCGCGCCGGCAACGCCCATATCGAACGCAAAAATAAAGACCGGGTCAAGCACGATATTGAGCACCGCACCCAGCATGACGGTCAGCATCCCCAGGCCGGAAAAACCCTGACAGATGAGGAAGCTGTTCATGCCGCCCGCCATCAGGGCAAAAAAGGTGCCTGCGGTATAAATGGTCAGATAGGTGTCGGCATAGGCAAAAGTATCGCTGGACGCACCGAACCACATGAGCAGCTGCGTCTTTCCCAACAGGAAAACGGCGGTCAGCACAACAGACAGGGCAAGCAGCATGACGAATCCGTTCCACAGAATATGGCGTGCTTCGTCGTCCTTCCCCTCGCCCATACGCATGGCGACGTTAGGCGAACCGCCCATGCCGACCAGCGTCCCGAACGACGCCATAAAAGTGACGATAGGGCCGCATACGCCGACGCCGGCCAGGGCCAGGTCGCCGACGCCCGCGCCGATGTACATGCGGTCGACAATGCTGTACAGCACGTTGACCAGCTGCGCCAGCATAGTGGGAATAGAAAGACGGAGAACTACCTTTAAAACCGGGCCGCTGCCCAAATCAATCATACGCCGCATGACGGCGCCTCCTCTGCTCGGGATTTGTCCTTCGGTAGAGTAACACACCCGCGGGCCGCTGTCAACGGCAAAACCCCCTTTTCCCCATGCTGCCGGGGTCGCTTTCCGCTGTGGGATGTGGTACAATAAAGACTGAAGCGTCTGTCCTGGAGGGATTTTTTATGTACCGGATTCTAATTGTCGAAGACGACGCAACCATCGCGTCCCTTTTGTGCGAATGTCTGGCCCGCTGGGGGTACGAAGCACGGGCTGCCGACGATTTTCAGCATGTGATTGACACATTCCGCGACTTTGCCCCGCAGCTTGTGCTGCTCGACATTTCGCTGCCCTTTTACGACGGGTTCCACTGGTGCCGCGAAATCCGGATGCAGTCGAACGTCCCGGTGCTGTTCCTGTCTTCGCGCGGGGACAACATGGACATCGTCATGGCCATGAACATGGGCGGCGACGATTATGTGCAAAAGCCTTTTTCTACCGAGGTGCTGCTGGCCAAAATTTCAGCCCTGCTGCGCCGCGCTTACAGCTATGTCCCTGCCCCGCCGCCGCTCGAGATCCGCGGCGCACAGCTCGACGCGCGTGCCGGCGTGCTGCGCTGGCACGGCAAAACCCTGGAACTGACACGCAACGAAGCGCGTATTCTGACTACGCTTCTAGAACGCAAAAACGCCATCGTGTCGCGCGAAGAGCTGATGCGCGCACTGTGGGACGACGACAGTTTTGTCGATGACAACACGCTGACGGTCAACATCGCCCGGCTGCGCAGAAAGCTGGACGATCTGGGCCTGCACGACGTCATTGCCACGCGCAAGGGATTGGGGTATTGCATCCATGATTCGTAAGTATCTGCGCCACCGACGGGCCGTCTTTCTGTTTTTTGCCGTCTTCTGCCTGTTTTTCACCCTGTTGCTTTATCTGTACGGCGGCGGGCTGGACGGTGCGTCTTACTTTCTGCTCATCGCCGCCTTCCTGCTCGCGCTGTGGACCGCCGTCGACGGCCGCGCATTCGCCCGGCGGATGCGCGCGCTGGACGACATTCTGCACAATATCAGCGCAGTGCGGCACGATTTTCCCCTGCCCGACGGTCCGCTGGAAGAAACTTATCAGGACATTGCCGTCGAGCTGTGCCGTCTGCTGAACCGCAAAACGGGCGCGCTCGAAGCGGCCCACGCCGATCAGCTGTTTTACTACACCCGCTGGCTGCACCAGATCAAGACCCCCATTTCCGCTATCCGGCTGGCCATGCAGGCCGGGAAAGCCGACGGCGCTGTGCTCGAACAGGAACTGTTTAAAATCGAGCAATATGTCGAAATGGCCTTGCAATACGTCAAATTGCAGGATCTCAGCGCCGACCTTGTCATCCGCGACACCGACGTTCTGCCCGTCGTGCGCGACTGCGTAAAGAAATACGCTTCGCTGTTTATTTACAAGGGCCTTTCCGCATCCGTCGAGGGCAGCGGTTTTGTCGCCGCAACCGATGAAAAGTGGCTGGCCTTCATCATCGAGCAGCTCTTGTCCAACGCGATCAAGTATACGGGCAAAGGCGGCGTGTCCGTCACGCTTGCGGATCATTCGGTGACCATCCGCGACAGCGGCATCGGTATCCTGCCCGAAGACGCGGCCCGCATTTTTGAAAAAGGCTACACCGGTACGGCAGGGCGCATTGACAAGCGCGCGTCAGGCATCGGCCTGTACATGGTGCGTCAAATTGCCGAGGACCTTTCCATCGGCCTGTCGGTCGATTCGCATCCCGGACAGGGCACCGCCGTCCGCCTCGATCTGCCTTTGCCCGGCAGCCTTACAAATTTGTAAGTCTGGACGGCAAATTGTAAGCCGGATCGATGGCGCCGGCCGGGACGTTCTGGTATGATAGTGCCCGAAGACAAGAAAACCGCTTTCTTCAGGCATTGATACGGAGGTCCGGATGATGAAACTGTTACAGGTCAACCATGTGAAAAAAGTCTACAACACCCGTCTGGGCGCACGGCAGTGCGTCGCGCTGGAAGACATCGGCTTTTCCGTCGACCAGGGGGAATTTGTCGCCATTATGGGCGCTTCCGGCTCGGGCAAGACGACGCTGCTCAACATTCTCGCGTCCCTTGACAAGCCAACCAGCGGCGACGTCTGCCTGGAAAACCGATCGTTTTCCGCCATTCCCGACCGCGAGCTGTCGGCTTTCCGCCGCGACAACCTGGGATTTGTGTTCCAGGATTTCAATCTGCTCGACACCTTTACCCTGCGGGACAACATTCTCCTCCCCCTGGTTTTGCAGAAAACCGCCGTCCACGAAATGGAAAAGCGCATCGAGCCGCTCGCACGGTCACTCGGCCTGACCGAGCTTTTGGACAAATTCCCCTATGAAGTCTCGGGCGGCGAAAAGCAGAGGGCCGCCGTCGCCCGCGCCGTCATCACCAATCCCCTGCTGCTGCTCGCCGACGAGCCGACCGGCGCGCTCGACAGCCGTTCAAGCGCCGCGCTGCTCGGTATTTTTGAAGACCTCAACGCCCAGGGGCAGACCATTTTGATGGTCACCCACAGCTCGATGGCGGCCAGCTACGCTTCGCGCGTGCTGTTCATCAAAGACGGCCGCCTGTTCAGCCAGCTGTTCCGCGGGCAGATGGGACGGCGCGAATTTTTTGACCGCATTGTATCCAATCTTTCGGTTCTGTCAGACGGGGGTGTCGACATTGGGTAAAGCATTTTACCTGCGTCTGGCGCTCAGCAACCTGCGGCGCAACCGCCGCATGGTCATGCCCTACTTTTTCGCCACCGCCGTTTTGTCCGGCATGTTCTTTATCATTTACAACCTCATTGACTCGCAAAGCATCGCAAACGTCATTTACGGCCCCACATTACAGGGGATGCTGGGCTTCGGCATCAGCGTGATGATTTTTTTCACCGTCATCTACATGCTGTACATCAACAGCTTTCTCACGTCGCGGCGCAAGACCGAGTTCGGCCTGTACGGCGTGCTCGGCCTGGAAAAACGCCACGTCGCCCGCATCATCTTTTGGGAAAACCTGATCCTGTCGGGCGGCGGGCTGCTGCTCGGCCTTGCTGCGGGCGCGGTGTTTGGCAAGCTGGTCTTTCTCATCCTGATGCGTGCCATGGGATCGTTTGCGCCGGGCAGCACCGTTTCCCCCACCCTGCCGGCCCTGCTTTCGACGGCCGGCGTGTTCCTGGTCATTTTTCTGCTGACCTGCCTGTACAATATTTTTAAAGTACGGGTTGCTTCGCCCATCGACCTTCTGCACGGTGAGGCCAAGGGCGAAAAAAAGCCGCGCTTCACAGTCCCCATCACCATTCTCGGCGTCCTGACCCTCGGCGGCGGCTATGCCCTCAGCCTGCTGTCCGCCATCCCCACCATCGCGCTGCTCAGCTTCTGGCCGGCCGTTCTGCTCGTCATCATCGGCACTCTATGCCTGTTCACTGCGGGCAGCGTCTTCATTCTCAACCGCCTGCGCAAGAACAAAAAGTTCTATTACCAGCCGCGCAACTTTGTCGCCGTTTCGGGACTTTTGCACCGCATGAAGCAAAACGCCGCGGGTCTTGCCAACATCTGCATTTTGTCGACCATGGTCATCATCACCATGAGCGGCTGCTGTTCTCTCTTTTTTGGCCAGGAATCGATACTGCGTTCACAGAACCCTTACGACATCTCGCTTGGGCTGGCGCTTTCTGACCGGGATGCGCGCAGCGCCGCCGTGGACGATGTGCTGGATGCCGCACAGTCGCTGGCCGCTGAATACGGCGCCGAGCTTACAGACGTCGCACGCCTGACCTGGTATCAGACCTACTTCTGGCCGGGCAGCGGCGAAGAGCTTTCGGGCGGCATTGTCCCTGTCGGGCAATATAATGAAATGACGGGCAGCCAATACCTGCTCGCACCTGACGAGCTTTTGTTCATCGGCGGCAGTGAAAGCTCGGTACAACATTTCCGGGACCAGCTTGAAGGCTCCTTTTCCATCCAGACCGCCGACGGCAAGCCCCTTCCCCTGCACGACGGCGTGCTCGACAAAGGCAGCGTTCTTATTCTGACCGCGGACGAAGACGCGCTGAGCAATGCTCTTGCCGTCATGTATGACGAGCCGGGCGGCGACCTTACACGTTTGATTGACGAGTGCCTGTACTTTGACGTCGATCTTTCGCAGGAAGACGGCCTGGACTTCGGCAACCGGATGTTCGAACGGTTTAATAAAATCACGTCCGATGCCGCCGCAGGCGGCGAATACAGTGTCCGGACCAGCTCGATCTTCATCGACCGGGCATCCTCACTGGGCACCTATGGCGGGCTTTTGGTGCTCGGCGTGTTCTTTACCATCCTGTTTTTAACCAACACCGTTATCATCATTTACTTCAAGCAGGTGTCCGAAGGCATGGAAGACCGCGAGCGCTTTACCATCATGCAAAAGGTCGGCATGAGCGACGCCGAGGTGCGTTCGACCATCAACCGCCAGGTGCTGATCGTCTTTTTCCTGCCCCTCGTCGGCGCGCTGCTGCACACGGCGGCTGCCGTCAACATCATGGTGCGCCTTCTCGAGCTGTTCTGGCTGTACGATATCGGCATCACGCTGACGTGCATGGGGGTCATCAGCCTTTGCTTTGCCGTTGTGTATATTGCGGTTTACCGGTTCACAGCCAAAACCTATTACAAAATCGTCAAATGGTAAACACAAAAGAACACACCCGTGCGGGTGTGTTCTTTCTGCGTCCGGGCATATCAGGCAGCCGGGCACGCAAAAGGCGGTGCGCCCGATGGCGCACCGCCTGTCATTTTAGCGATAGGATCTTTTCTTGGCGCGAGCAGCCTCGCTCTTTTTGCGCCGTTTGACACTGGGGCTTTCATAGTGTTCTCTTTTACGGACTTCGGAGAGCACACCGGACTTGGCGCAGGAGCGCTTAAAGCGGCGCAGGGCGCTGTCCAGCGATTCATCGGGCTTAACGCGAATCTCTGACATAACTTTTCCCTCCCTCCGTATATCAAGCACTCAATAAATTACAGAACATAAATATTATAACCGCTGTGCGGCCGCTTGTCAAGGACTTAAAGCGGCTTGACGACAATATTGATAATCTTTCCCTTGACGACAATGGTTTTGACGATTTTCATGCCGCTGAGCGCCGCTGCGACCTTGTCGTCGGCACGGGCGATGTCCAGCATGGCCTGCTCGTCGGCGTCCGCCGGGATGGTGACAATGCTCTTGACCTTGCCGTTCAGCTGCACGGCGATGTCCAGGGTCTGATCTTTCGTCTTGCTCTCGTCGTACTGCGGCCACGGTTCACGGACCAGCATGTCGGGGTTCCCCATACGCTCGTTCAGCTCTTCGGTCAGGTGCGGGGCAAAGGGGTTGAGCAACGTAATAAAGGTCTTAAACTCGGCGCGGTTGACCCCTTTTTCAAAGAACTGGTTGAGCAGCGTCATGAGCGCGGCAATCGCGGTGTTGAACTTGAGTGTCTCAATGTCTTCTGATACTTTTTTGATGGTCTTGTGAATCAGGCTCTCGTTTTCGGGGGAATAGCTGACGCCGTCTTTGACCTCGCTTTCGAGCGCGCAGACGCGCTCAAGGAAGCGGCGGCAGCCCTTGATGGACTGGGTTGACCACGGCGCAGCCTTTTCAAAATCGCCGACAAACATTTCGTACATGCGCAGCGTATCCGCGCCGTAATCGCGGATAATGTCGTCCGGGTTGATGACGTTGCCGCGCGACTTGGACATTTTTTCGCCGTTTTCACCCAGAATCATGCCGTGGCTGGTGCGGCGTTTATACGGCTCGGCACAGGGAACGACGCCGATGTCATACAAAAACTTGTGCCAGAAGCGCGAGTACAGCAGGTGCAGGGTCGTGTGCTCCATGCCGCCGTTGTACCAGTCGACGGGCATCCAGTATTCAAGCGCCTCTTTCGAGGCCAGCTCCTTGTCGTTGTGCGGGTCGCAGTAACGCAAAAAATACCAGCTCGACCCCGCCCACTGGGGCATGGTGTCAGTCTCGCGGCGCGCGGGGCCGCCGCAGCGCGGGCAGGTCGTATTGACCCAGTCGGTGCACTTGGCCAGCGGCGACTCGCCGTTGTCGGTCGGCTCATAGCTTTCGACGTCGGGCAGGCGCAGCGGCAGTTCGCTTTCGGGCAGGGGCACCCACTCGCCGCAGTGGTCGCACCACACCAGCGGAATCGGCTCGCCCCAATAGCGCTGACGGGAGAATACCCAGTCGCGCAGCTTGAAGTTGACTTTAGCACGGCCTTTGCCGGTCTCAGTCAGCCAATCGATGATTTTGGCTTTGGCCTCTTCCACGCTCAGGCCGTTCAAAAAGCCCGAATTGACCAGCACTCCGGTATCGCAGTCGGTAAAAGCCTCTTTTTCCACGTCGCCGCCCGCGACGACTTCTACAATTTCGCAGCCGAACTTTTTGGCGAATTCCCAGTCGCGGGTATCATGCCCCGGCACCGCCATGATGGCGCCGGTACCGTAACTCATCAGGACATAATCAGACACATAGATGGGAATCTGGCGGTCATTGACCGGGTTGACGGCCATGACGCCGTCAATGCGCACGCCGGTCTTGTCCTTTTGCAGCTCGGTGCGCTCAAAATCGGACTTGCGGGCCGACGCTTCACGATAGGCGATGATCTCGTCCCAGTTTTTGATCTGCGCCTTCCACTTGTCGATGTAGGGGTGCTCGGGCGACATAACCATGTACGTCGCGCCGAACAGCGTGTCAGGGCGCGTGGTGTAAATGGTCAGCTTGTCGCCCTCGGTCGTTGCAAAGTCGACTTCTGCGCCTGTCGAACGGCCAATCCAATTCTTTTGCTGTACGTTGACGCGATCGATAAAGTTGACGGTGTCCAAATCGTCGATCAGACGCTGGGCATAGGCGGTAATTTTGAGCATCCACTGGCTCTTTTCACGCCGCACGACTTCGCTTCCGCAGCGCTCGCAGACACCGTTGACGACCTCTTCGTTGGCCAGCACGCACTTGCACGATGTGCACCAGTTGACCGGCATGGTGGTTTTATACGCCAGGCCTTTTTTAAAAAGCTGCAAAAAGATCCACTGGGTCCACTTATAGTACTCGGGATCGGTGGTATTGACCTCGCGCGACCAGTCAAAAGACAGGCCGATGGCATTGAGCTGGCTTTTGAAGCGGGCGACGTTCCTTTTGGTCACTTCGGCCGGATGGACATGGTTTTTGATGGCAAAATTTTCTGTCGGCAGGCCAAAAGCGTCCCAACCCATGGGGAACAGGACGTTGTAGCCCTGCATCCGGCGCTTGCGCGCGACGATGTCCATCGCCGTATACGGACGCGGGTGCCCAATATGCAGGCCGACGCCCGACGGGTACGGGAATTCGATCAGCGCGTAGTACTTGGGCAGCGAAAAGTCCTGCTTGGCCTCAAACGCGTTGGATTCACGCCATTTTTCCTGCCACTTTTTTTCTATTTCTGGATAGTCGTATTTCATTTTATTCCTCTTCCTTTTTCAGATATTGGCTCAGATCGACGTTCTGGGAATCGCTCCATAGTCGCTCGAGCGCGTACAGTTCGCGCGCTTCTGAAAGGAAGATGTTGATAACGACACTGCTGTAATCCATCAAAATCCAGCTCGAGGTGACCCCCTCAATATGATGGGCGTAGACGCCCATATCGTTTTTGAGTTTGAACTCGATTTCGTCGCACAGCGCCCGGATATGGGTCGTGCTGGTGCCCGTCATGACGACAAAATAATCAGCCAGCGTCGTCTGCTCGTAGACGCGCATGGCGGTGATGTCGCGCGCCTTTTTGTCGTCTGCCGTGCGGACGGCAAGGGCCAGGATCTGCTCGGGAGTGGGATGAACTGTCATATTTCACTGCCTCCTGCAAAGAACTGCATTATAAAGCCGGCTGTGCAGGGCTGTCCGGCACATCGGCCGTTGCCTGCGGCGGATTCTCTTCTGACGGCGCCGTCTGGCCGGCTGTCCCGGACGGCGTTTCCTCCTGCGGCTGCACAGGCCCGGCCGGCGCTTCCGGGACGGTTGTCCCGGAAGCGGGATCTTCCGGCTGTACACCCGGTTCTGCGGGCCCGGCCGGCTCCGGCGGATCGGCCGGGGTGCCCGGCTGAACAGGGTCGTCGTCCTGCGAATCGGACAGATTTTCAGGCTGTTCGGGGCCGGACGGCTCTGCGGGATCTGTCTGTTCCGATGGATCAGACGGCTCTGTGGGATCTGTCTGTTCCGATGGATCAGACGGCTCTGTGGGATCGTCCTGGCCGGACGGCTCCGTGGAAGCATCCGGATCGGACGGCGTCTCTTCTGCCGGCGGTTCGACATCCCCGCCGTCGCCGGTGTCTTCCGCCGGCGGACTGGTCGGATAGGCGCTTGCGTCGATCAGATTGAGATCGGTGATGGGCTCGTTATACGGGTTGAGCTTTTCGTTGACCAGTTCCAAAATCCCTGCTTCCTCCGGGACATAATAAGACTGCATGTGCCCGTAATCGGCTTCCCACAAATACCGGGCGGTTCCAGGCAGAATGGACATCGAAATGTTTTCCGCTTTCATGGACAGCGCCTGTATGCCCAGCCACATCAGCTCGCCCATGCTCATATCGGTCTCGGTGTTGTTCAAAACGGCGCTTGCAATGTCTGAAACCTTGAGCAGGTTTGTCGGGCTGAGAAGCTGGCTGGCGACGGCCTGCAAAAATTCCTGCTGGCAGGCAATGCGCTCGATGTCGCCGCCCGGGTATCCGCCGGGCACGCCAGGGTTGTTTTGCCTAAACCGGATAAGCTGCAGCGCCTGATCCCCGTCGAGAGTTTGCAGGCCGGGCACCAGGTCGATATACAAATCCTGGGTCGGATCGGTGTACAGCATACGCACCGGCACGTCAAACTCGACGCCGCCAATGGCGTTGATAAGGTCGACAAAGCCCTGGAAATCGACGACTACCGTACGGTCGATGCGAAAACCGAGCAGCATTTGCAGCTCTTCACGCAGCTGTTCAACGCCGCCGTAAAAGGCGCTGTTGATTTTTTTGATGCTGCGCCGGACATTGGACATGGTGTCGCGCGGGACATTGACCATGTTGATGGTCTGGTTTTTCACGTCATAAGACGCAACAATAATGGTGTCGGTGCGCGCGCTGTCTTCATCCGTCCCGCACAGCAGGAAGGTATAGTAATCCTCTTTTCGGGTTTTATTTTCATCTTCTACAAAAGGCTTGACAAGATCGCCTTCGTAATAATCGCGGCCCTGTTCGGGTTCGGACGGCCCGCTGTCGGGCTCGGCGGCAGACGGCCGGTCGATGTCAATCGGCCTGACCGTGCTTTTCCACCAGATGATCACGCCCGTTACGGCCAGCGCCAGTGCGGCGGCCGCACAGGCGGCAACGACCAGCAGGCGGCGGCGGTTGACAGGCTTTTTAGGCGGTCTGGGACTTTTGGGCATAACGTGCCGGGGCCCCTGGGGAGTGTGCTCGTTCATTTCAAAATCTCTCTTTTCATGGCCATGAGCGCCGCCGCGGCGGCAGGGTGCGGCGTTTTCCCCTGCCCGCGCAGGTACCGATCGGTCTGCTCCATGCTGGCGACAACGGCGGCGTTTAAGTCGCGGCGGGCTGTCTGACGCAGCTCGTCCACGCCGGCGTAATCACGTCCCGGCTCTGTGGCGTCGGCGATAAAAATAATCTTCCCCAAAAGGCTCATATTAACAGCGCCCACGGTGTGCGATGCAATGGCGCGCGCCACGGCAGGGGAAGCGCCGTATCTGTGCTGCGCTTCAGCCGCCCCGGTCAGGGCGTGCAGCAGCTGCGGATACTCGTCAGGATCGTATTGATTGATTATACCGTATTTTTCGACAAGATTCAACTGCTTTTGCACCGAAAGCTCGCGCGTACAGTCATGCAGCAGCCCGGCAAGCCGGGCATCTTCGATGTCTTCGCCCCAGATCCGGGCCAAATCAGCCGCTTCGCGCTCGACGCCCAGCGTGTGACGCATCCGTTTGGGGGACAGTGTGCTTTCCATCTTTTCCCGCACCTGGGCAAGGCTGGGCCGCGGCCGGTACAGGCCGTTATCCTCGATATAATGCGCGACCTGCGGCAGCAGCATTCCTTCTTTGCCGCTGTCGCGGTACTGCGTCGAACTGAGCGGCAGCACGCTGTTGTGGACGATGTCCACAGCGGCGCCGAGATCACGTTCCAGCTTTTCAGCACAGGCGCAGATATCGTTTGCGCTTTCGGGCTTGCGCTGCACGGCCGCCAGCCGACAGAACCGTACAATTTCCTGCGGCTCGCGCCAACGTTCAAAGCTTTCGAGCATGTCGTCGCCCACGACGAGCCACAGCGTGTCCCCGGCAAAGCGCCGCGACAGCTCGCGCACCGTGTCAACCGTATAGCTTTTCCCTTGCCGGCGGAGCTCAATCCCGCACACTTCCGCGCGCGGGATTTCCCGCGCGCACAGCTGCGCCATGCGCAGCCGGTGAACCGGCGAAGGCGTGCCCTGCGGCAGGGATTTGTGGGGCGGCAGGCCGGCGGGCACCAGCAGCAGCTTGTCAAGCGCAAGCTGGCGCACACAGGCACAGGCTGCTTCGACGTGGCCGCGGTGCGGCGGGTTAAAGGTCCCGCCGAAAATGGCGACGCGGCTCATTTCGACAATTCAATGACCGGGTTCTGCTCGTTTCGTTTATACAGCACAAAACGGCTGCCGATGCACTGTACCGGTTCGGCGTCCAGGCGGGCGCACAGCATATCGCACGCTTCCCGCGCGGTCAGCATCGAGCTTTCCAGCACCCGGCCCTTAATGAGCTCCCGCGCGCGCAAAGCATCCCGCGCCGACTGCTCGACCGCGCCGGTCACGCCGTCTTTTCCGATCTGCAAAATGGTGTCAAGGTTGTTGGATATCGAGCGCAAAAACGCCCGCTGTTTACTGGTCAGCATGGGTATCGTTCCTCTTTCTTTTGGTAAAACGGTCTTTTCAGCCGAGTATTTCCTTCAGCCGCTCAGAAAAGGCAGCCAGCGCCCGACCCCGGTGTGAAACGGCGTTTTTCCGCTGGGGCGGCAGTTCGGCAAAGGTCATTTTTTCCTGCGGCACATAAAAAACCGGATCATATCCGAAGCCGCCCGTGCCGCGCGCCGCAGGCAGAATCACGCCCTCACATTCGCCCCGGGCCACAATTTCACGGCCGTCCGGGAAAACGCAGGCGACCGCCGACACAAAGCGCGCTGTCCGTTTTCCGTCGGGCACAGACTGCATGTTTTTCAGCAGGAAGTTCACGCGGTCCGCATCGCTGCCCGGGCAGTACCGCGCCGAGCGCACGCCGGGCGCCCCGCCGAGCGCGTCGACCACAAGCCCCGAATCGTCGGCGACGGCCGGGATTCCCGCCGCGGCGCAGGCGCTGCGCGCCTTAATCAGCGCATTTTGCTCAAAGGTCTGGCCGGTTTCTTCCGGGTCAGACTCGACGCCGCAATCGTGCAGCGACAGCACTTCGTGTCCCTGTGCGCCCAGAATAGCGCGCAGCTCAATCAGTTTTTTCTGGTTGTTGCTGGCAAGCACAAACTTCATGCGTCTCACCCAAAAAGATGCCCAATGGCTTCGCGCTGCTTCTGCACCAGCTGCCGGATGGCCCCTTCGGCCAGGGCGTACATGTCGTCCATTTCCTTTTTGCTGAACGGGCGGTCTTCGCCCGTGCCCTGCAGCTCGATGATCTTCCCTTCGTCATCCATGACAAAGTTGAAATCAACCTCGCCGCCGCTGTCTTCGACATAGTTAAGATCGACCATCGGCACGTCGCCGACAATGCCGGCGCTGACGGCCGCGACATAGGAATACAGCGGCAGCTGATGGAACACGCCTTCCTGCCGCAGCTTGTCAAGCGCGAGCACCAGCGCGCAGAACCCGCCCGTGATGCTGGCGCAGCGGGTACCGCCGTCTGCCTGGATGACGTCGCAGTCAATGGTGACCGTGCGCTCGCCCAGCCTGTCCAGGTTGGTGACCGACCGCAGGGCGCGGCCGATCAGCCGTTGGATTTCAGCCGATCGCGGGGCCAGCTTGAGCCGCTGGATGTCGCGCGGCGTACGGCTTTGGGTGGCGCGCGGCAGCATGGAATACTCGGCCGTCACCCAGCCCCGGCCCTGCCCTTTCATAAAGGGCGGCACGCTGTTTTCCACCGTCGCATTGCAGATCACCTTGGTGTTGCCGCATTCGATGAGCACCGAACCCTCGGGATATGTGATAAACCCGGTCGTGATTTTGACCGGCCTGATTTCATAAACTTTCCGCCCGTCATACCGAGCCATAAAAACACCGCCTTTCAGTCTTCAAAAAACGCCCTGACGAACTCGCGCGCATCAAACTCGAGCAGGTCGTCGGCCTTTTCGCCCACGCCGACATACTGCACCGGCACACGCAGGCGTGCCGACACATTGATGGCAATGCCGCCTTTGGCCGTCCCGTCCAGCTTGGTGATGACAATGCCCGTCAGATGGGCCGCCTCGTTAAAGGCGTCCGCCTGGACAATGGCGTTCTGCCCCGTCGTCGCGTCGAGCACCAGCAGGGTTTCACGGTCTGCGTCCGGCAGTTCGCGGTCAATGACGCGGTTCATTTTGCTCAGCTCGTTCATCAGGTTCTGTTTGTTGTGCAATCTCCCCGCCGTGTCACAGATGACGACGTCAACGCCGCGGGCTTTGGCCGCGGTCAACGCGTCAAAAATGACGGCCGAAGGGTCGGCGCCCTCGCTGTGGCGCACGATGTCGGCGCCGCAGCGCTGCGCCCACACGGTCAGCTGATCGGCCGCCGCAGCACGGAAAGTGTCGGCGGCGGCGAACAGCACCTTTTTGCCCTGTGACGCCAGTTTCTGTCCCAGCTTGCCGATGGTCGTCGTCTTGCCGACGCCGTTGACGCCGACCACCAGGATGACCGACGGCTTTGTGCTGAGCTGAAGCCCCTCGTTCGGGGTCATACGCGCGGCCAGGATGTCGCACAGCGCGCCGACGACCTGTTCGCGCGTCTGAAGGCTTTCCAGCTTGGAACGCCGGCGCAGTTCTTCCGTCACCTCGGACGACAGAGCAGCCCCCATGTCCGCCATGACCATGGCGTCCTCAAGATCCTCAAGCAGCTCTTCGTCAACGCTTCGGAAGTTGGCCAGCACGGCGTTGATTTGCCCGCCGGCCGCCTCTTTGGTTTTTTTCAGTCCTTCGCGGATCTTGTCAAAAAAGCTCATGCAATCGCCCCTTACGTGATCTTCATTTTTATCTTTTCTTCGATTTCACCCAGATTGAGCGCCAGCAGCTTGGACACGCCCTGTTCCTGCATGGTGACGCCGTACAGGATGTCGCTGCCTTCCATAGTGCCGCGGCGGTGGGTAATGACGATGAACTGGGTCTTGTCCGTCAGCGTGCGCATATACTGAATATAGCGCAGGACGTTGACGTCGTCAAGCGCGGCCTCGATTTCGTCAAGCACGCAGAAGGGCGTCGGCCGCACCTTGATGATGGCGAAATAAAGCGCAATGGCGACAAAAGCGCGCTCGCCGCCCGACAAAAGCGAAATGGCGCGCATGGATTTGCCAGGCAGTTCGACCCGGATTTCGATGCCGCAGTTTAAAATGTCGCTTTCGTCTTCGAGCTGCAGGCATGCGTTGCCGCCGCCGAAAATTTCCCGGAACGTATCCCGGAAGCTGTCGTTGATGGCGGCAAACTGCTGCGCAAAGATCTGCTGCATGCTGCGCGTCAGCTCGCCGATAACCCCCAAAAGGTCGCTTGTGGCCTTTTCCAAATCGTTCTTTTGCCCGGACAAAAATTCATACCGCTCGCTGACCTTGGCGTATTCGTCGATGGCGCCGATATTGACGTCGCCCAGCTTTTTGATGTCCGCGCGCAGCTCGCCGATGCGTTTCTGCGCGCGCGAAAGGCTTTCAATGGGCACGCGGACCTCTTCGGCCGTCGTACGCGTCAGCTCGTACGCCTCCCACAGCCGGTCGACAAGCTGGCTCTCTTCCATTTCGACCTGTGTTTTTTTGTTTTCCAGCCTGGCGCGCTCGCGTTCCAGGTTCAAAAGCTCGGCGTTTTTGTTCTGGCTCTGCTTTTCGCACTTCTGCTTCTGGCCTTCGATACGCAGCCGCTCTTCGGTTGACGCGCGGAGCAGGGCGTTTTTCTGCTCCAGCCCCTCGCGGCACCGGATCAGATCGTCTTCGCGCCCGCGCAGCTCCTGCCTCAGCCCTTCGTTCTGCGCGCGGATGGCGGCCACCGCCTCTCCTTTGGTGCGCCGGTCGCCGGACAGCGCCTCGCGCAGCTCGTCTAGCTGGCGGAGCGCCTCGTGCAGCGCGCCATACTCGGTCTGAACCGACGCCAGCTCAGTCCGTTTGTCCGCCGCCAGGCCGCCCAGCCGCCCGCGTTCGTCCTCGGCGGCCTCGGCGCCGCCGGTCAGCGCGTCCAGCTCTGTCTGCAAACGGCCGGCCTCGTCCAAGTGCTGTTTTTCCGCCCCGGACAAAGCGGCGTCACGCGCCGCGATTTCGCCGAAACGCTCCGAAAGCCCCTTCTGTTCTGCTTCCAGCCCCTGCAAGCGGGCCTGCAAACTGGAAAGCAGTGCGCCGTGCTGGCTTTGTTCAGCCCGCGCGGCGAGCAGCGCGTCCTCGGCGGTCCGTTTTTCTTCTTCCGCCACGCCTGACTCAAACCGCGCCTTTTCCAGCTCGCGGCGCGCTTCGCCCAGCCGGCGCTCTTCCTGCGCGGCAGTTTCCGCCATAGAAGCGATTTCGCTTTCCAGGCGTTTGATTTCATTTTTCCTCGACAGAGCGCCGGCATTTTTGTTGAGGCTGCCGCCCGTCATGGCGCCCGACGTCTGGATGAGCTGGCCGTCAAGCGTGACAATGCGCACGCCATAACCCGTTTTTTGGGCCAGCGCGACGGCGTTGTCCAGATGATCGACGACCGCCGTCCCCGCCAGCAGGCTGGACACCAGCGGACGGTAACGGCTGCCGCATTGCGTCAGGTCGTCGGCATAGCCCAGGAAACCAGCTTCGCCGTCCAGGTTCCGCCGCTCCCCGCGGCGCGGCCGTACGGCGGTCAGCGGCAGGAAGGTCGCGCGGCCGTGTTCGCCCGCTTTCAAAAAGGATATGGCGCGCTTAGCCGCCTGTTCGTCGTCGGTGACGATGTTCTGCATGGCCGCGCCCAGCGCGATTTCGACAGCGATCGCCGCGTCGTCGCGCACGCTGATCAGCCGCGACACCGGGCCGTGAATGCCTTGCAGCGCGCCGTGCTGCGCCGCGTTCATCACCTTTCGGACGGCGTGTGAAAAGCCCTCGTACTCGCGTTCCATGGCCTGCAAAAGCCCCAGGCGGTCGCTTTTTGCGTTGCGTTCGCGCGTCATGCGTTCCAGCCCCTGCCGCAGTTCTTCGACCTTTTTCAAACGGCTTTCGCAGCGCAGCGCGTACCCGCGCAGCATGTTGTCGGCCGCCGTCTTTTTTTCATCGTTTTCCTGAATGCGGGACGCGATTCCCCGCGCCTTTTCCTCTTCGGCACGCAATTTTTCCGACGTCTCGTCTTTTTCGCGTTCGATGTCCTGCGAGCGTGTCTCCAGTTCCTGCCGGCCGCTCTGCAAAGCGGCGCGTTCCAGCGCGCCCTGCTGGGCCGCCTGACGTTCCAGGCTGATGCGCGAACGCAGCGCATCGGCGCGTTCGGCCAGGCCGGCGCTCTCGCTTTCCGCCTCGCGCGCCTGTCTCTGGATGTCGTCAAGTTCCCTTTGCAGCGCCTCCGTCCGGCGCCCGAGCTCATCCATGCGCGCCCGGCGCTCATCCTGCTGTTTTTGCAGCGAACGCGCACGGTCTTCGCTCTCGCTCAGCTCGCGCATCTGTACGGCGATGTTGTCTTCGTTGCTTTTCAGGTTGGCACGGCAAACGGCGATGGCGCTCTGCACTTCGGCAATGCGCCCCTCGGCCTGGCGGATCTCGTCACGCAGCCGTTCGCCCTGCCGGTCTTTTTCCTGTATTTCCCGCGCAAACGCCTCGGCGCGCGCATATAAATCTTCAAGCTCGCCCCGGCGCGCGGCCAGCAGCCGTTCGGCGTTGTCATAATCGGTCTGCACCCGCGCCAGGTTATCTTTAATCCCCTCGAGCCCCAGCATCCACACCGAAACTTCCAGGGTGCGCAGCTGATCGCGCAGCAGCAAAAAGCTGCGCGCCTTTTCTGCCTGCGTCCTGAGCGGACCGACCTGCCCTTCCAGCTCGGCGACAATATCGCGGATACGCACCAAGTTTTCTTCGGCCGACTGCAAGCGGCGTTCACTTTCCTCTTTGCGGTAGCGGAACTTTGAAATACCGGCTGCCTCTTCAAAAATCTCGCGCCGGTCGGCGCATATGACCGACAGGATTTCATCGATGCGCCCCTGGCCGATGATGGAATATCCATCGCGCCCCAGGCCGGTATCCATAAACAATTCGTGAACGTCTTTCAGACGCACCGAACGGCGGTTGAGATAAAATTCGCTGTCGCCCGAACGGTAATACCGGCGGGTGACGGTGACTTCGGCAAAATCAAGGTCAAGGGCGCGGTCCGTATTGTCCAGCGTCAGCGAGACCTCGCAGTATCCCTGGGGCGGACGGCGCAGCGTCCCGCCGAAAATGACGTCCTGCATTTTGCCTCCCCGCAGCGTCTTCGTCGACTGTTCGCCCAAAACCCAGCGGATCGCGTCGACAATATTGGATTTTCCGCTGCCGTTAGGGCCCACAATGGTACTGATCCCCTTGTTGAACTGCAAAAGCGTTTTATCCGGGAACGATTTAAACCCCTGGATCTCAAGCGATTTCAGATGCACCGTCTCACCTCCCTGTACCGGAATCCTTTCTATTTTATCAACTTTTTGCCGCTATTACAAGCAAAAAACGCAAAATCAGGCTGCGCACAGTCCCAAAACCTGCTGATTTAACAGGCAAACACCCGCAAGGTATGAATCGCTTTCATTCCTTGCGGGTGTTGGTCTTCACTCGCCCATCAGCTCGAGTGCGGCGCGGGCGGCAGCCTGTTCGGCCTGTTTTTTGCTGCGTCCCTCGCCCACGGCGAGGACGTTGGAATTGATGAGCAGTTCAATGACAAAGCGTTTGTCATGATCCGGGCCGCGTTCTTCCTTCAGACGGTACTCCAGCGTTTCTTCGTGGTTTTTCTGGACGATTTCCTGCAGCGCCGTCTTGTAGTCGACAACGCGGCCGGCGCGGGCCGTTTCCGCCGCCTTGCGGCGGATAAAGTCCAGAATAAAGCCGCGCGCGGCATCCATCCCGCCGTCCAGGTACAATGCGGCCAGCACCGCCTCGACGGCGTCCGCCAGCACCGACGGCCGGCCCGCGCCGCCGCCGGCCCGCTCCCCGCGGCCCAGAAGCAGGTGCTCTCCCAGCCCTATCTGACAGGCGAACTCGTAAAGCGAGCCTTCGCACACAATGGCGGCGCGCAGCTTGGTCAAATCGCCTTCAGGCAGCCCGGCGTATTCCGAGTAAATGGCGTCGGCGCAGATAAGCCCCAGCACCGAATCCCCCAGAAACTCCAGCCGCTCGTTGCTGACCGCACCGCGGTCGCGGTTCTCGTTGGCATACGAGCTGTGCGTCAGCGCGTTCTGCAAAAGCCCCTTGTCACGGAAAGTATAAGAATATACGCCAAACAGCTTGCTCATGGCTCAGTCCTCGTCGACACGCGCCTGGATATACTCGACAACATCGCCGATGGTTTTGATGTTTTCCAGTGCGTTTTCTTCGACTTCGCCGAGGTGGAACTCTTCCTCGACCGCCATCATCAGTTCGACAATGTCGATGGAATCGGCATTATAATCGTCGACAAACGAAGTTTCCATGGTCACTTCCTCGGGGTCGACGCCAAACTGATCCGCTACCAGCTCGCACAGTTTATCAAAAATCATTCTTGTCACCTCCAGCATCAAGATTCGCTTCGGACAGACTTACCATTCATGGATTATAACAGAGCTTTCCCGCTTTGTCTACTGCTTTTTTGTCAGCCGTCGCTGCCGGGCGACAGCTGCGCGATGCTGCGTTCGATATCGGCGACGGCGCCGCCTTTGGCGTAGACGACCGCCTGGCGCACGGCATTTTTCAGCGCCTCAGCCCCGGAAGACCCATGCGCCTTGACAATGGGCTTGCTGATACCGAGCAGCGGTGCGCCGCCGACCTCGTTATAATCAAGCATTTTTTTGAACTCGCGAAGCCCGGGCTTGACGATGGCGCCCGCCAGCTTGGTAGCGGCGTTTTTCATAAAAATCTCTTTGACTTTTCCGACAAAGAACAGCCCCACGCCCTCGATGGTCTTGAGCACGACATTGCCGGTAAAGCCGTCGCAGACCAGGACGTCGGCCGCCCCTTCCGGAATATCACGGCCTTCGATATTGCCGACAAAGTTAATTTTCCCCTCTGCCGAAGCCTTTTTCAGAATCTGATAGGCTTCGCGCAGCGCGTCGGTGCCTTTGGTCTCTTCGGCGCCGTTGTTGATGAGCCCCACGCGGGGATTTTTCATGCCCATCTGCTTCTGGGTATAGTAATAGCCCATAAAGGCAAACTGAACCAGCGACTCGGCCGAACACTCGACGTTGGCGCCGCAGTCGACCAGCAGGCTGCCCCCTTTGGCCGTCGGCAGCACCGGCGCCAGGGCGGCGCGGCGCACGCCTTTGATGCGCTTGACAAAAAGCGTGGCCCCTGTCAGCAGCGCGCCCGTGCTGCCCGCGCTGACCATGGCGTCGCCCGCCCCCTCGCCCAGCAGCCGCAGCGCAACGACCAGTGAGGAATCTTTTTTCTGCCGCACCACCGAAATGGGGTTGTCTTCCATGGTGATGATTTCGCTGGCGTGGTGTACCGTGATCCGATCCGGGTTCTGCGGCGCGCACTGTCCAAGCAGCGGGCGCACACGCGCCTCGTCGCCCACCAGCACAATGTCGACGCCCAGCTGATCTGCCGCCTGCACCGCGCCCCTGACGATGGCGTCCGGCGCGTTGTCGCCGCCCATGGCGTCAATGATGATTTTCATACTTCCAAATCCTCCTGATAAACGGGCCGCAGCTGCTCCAGACAGTCGAGCGCGCGCATGGCCAGCGCTGTATAGCGTTCGCGCTTGCCTCGGATGCGCTCAGGCATGGGGGGCAAAAGCCCGAAATTGATGTTCATGGGCTGAAAATCCCGGTTTTCCGTACTGATATGCAAAGCCAGCGCGCCCAGCGCCGTTTCAGGCGGGAAATCGATGAGCGCGCACCCCCGCAGCTGCCGGGCCAGGTTAAAGCCTGCACACAGCCCCGAAGCTGCCGACTCAATATATCCCTCGACGCCCGTAATCTGTCCGGCAAACCACAGGTTTTCCTGGCCGATGACGCGGTAATGCCGGTCGAGCAGGCCGGGCGATCGCAGGAAACTGTTGCGGTGCATAACGCCATAGCGCAAAAACTCGGCGTTTTCCAGCCCCGGAATCATGGAAAAGACCCGCTTCTGCTCGGGGAAGCGCAGGTGCGTCTGAAAACCGACCATATTGTACATGGTCTTCTGCGCGTTGTCGGCGCGCAGCTGCACGACCGCATAGGGGCGCACGCCGGTACGCGGGTCGCGCAGGCCGACCGGTTTCATGGGCCCGTACCGCAGCGTGTCCTCGCCGCGGCGCGCCATCACCTCGACCGGCATACAGCCCTCGAAGACCTTTTTGTCCTCGAAGCCGTGGACCGGGGCTTCCTCCGCCGTCCGCAGCGCCGCAGCAAAGGCGGTGTACTGCTCTTTGTCCATGGGGCAGTTGATATAATCGGCATCCCCTTTATCGTAGCGCGACGCAAAATAAGCCTTGTCCATATCGATGCTTGCAAATGAAACGATGGGCGCTGCGGCGTCGTAAAAATGCAGCGGTGCGCTCTGCCCCAGCGCCCGCGAAATACTGTCTGCCAGCGCGCCCTCGGTCAGGGGGCCGGACGCGACGATCACATTCCCCTGCGGGATTTCATTGATACGCTCGCGAACCACCGTGACGCGCGGATGGGCGCAAAGACGTTCGGTGACCATCTTTGAAAAGCGTTCGCGGTCGACGGCCAGCGCCCCGCCCGCCGGGATAGCGCATTGGTCGGCGCATTCCATAATGAGAGATCCCGTTCGCCGCAGCTCCTCTTTGAGCAGCCCGGGCGCCGTGCTCAGCGCGGCGCCGCGCAGTGAGTTGGAACAGACCAGCTCGGCGAATTGCCCGGTGTGGTGGGCCGGCGACTCGTTCTCCGGACGCATCTCAACCAGCGTGACGTCGACGCCCCGGCGCGCCAGCTGCCAGGCCGCCTCGCTGCCGGCCAGCCCAGCTCCGATGACGATGGCCTTACTCATCGCTTTCGGCCGCTTTTTTGCGGCGTGTTGTCTTTTGGGCCGGCTCTTCGGCTTCGGCGGCCGCGGCAGCCTTCCTGCGCGTCGTCTTTTTGACCGGCTCTTCGGCCTCGGCGGCCGCGGCAGTCTTCCTGCGCGTTGTCTTTTTAGCCGGCTCCTCGGTCTCGGCGGCCGCGGCAGCCTTCCTGCGCGTTGTCTTTTTAGCCGGCTCCTCGGCCTCGGCGGCCGCGGCAGCCTTCCTGCGCGTGCGCTTCGGCTTTTCTTCCGCAGGCGAATCCGCCTCGGACGCTTTGCTTTTGGCCGATTTTCGTACCGGCAGTTCTTCAAAATAACCGCATCCCGGAACGTGGCAGACCATCCGCTTTTCTTCTTTGGTGTAATGGCGGTATAATGTGCCGCCGCACTGCGGGCACTTCTGCTGCGTCGGTTTGTCCCATGTCATAAACGGACAGGTCGGGTTTTTTTCACACCCATAATAATAAAACCCGCTCTTGGATTTTTTCTTGAGCAGACGCGCCCCGCACACCGGGCACGGGACGCCGGTGTCTTCGCTCAGCGGCTTGGTGTTTTTACATTCCGGGTACCCCGGACAGGCTAAAAACTTGCCGAACCGCCCGGACTTGATGACCATTTTCCGGCCGCACAGCTCGCAGACAACATCGCTTTCTTCGTCGGGAACCTTAATGCGTTTTTTGTCCAGGTCGATTTCCGCCTGTTTAAGCTCGGCGGAAAACCCGTCGTAAAATTCGCTCAGCATTTTGCGGTAGTCGACTTTTCCGCTTTCAACGCCGTCGAGCTCGTCTTCCATATTGGCCGTAAACTGGACGTCGACAATGTCGTGGAATTTGTCGATCATCAGGTCTGTAACCGCCTCGCCCAGCGCCGTGGCGCGCAGGGCCTTGCCCTCTTTGACGACGTATTCGCGGCCGATGACGACCGAAATGGTCGGCGCATAGGTGCTGGGGCGGCCGATGCCTTTTTCTTCCATTGTCTTGATAAGGGAGGCCTCGGTATAACGCGGGGGGGGCTGGGTGAAGTGCTGTTTTGGCTCGGTGGCAATGTGCGCGGGGCTGTCGCCCTCTTCGAGCGCGGGCAGCGTCGCGCCGCCTTCCTCCTCGGGCGCGTCGTCCGTACCCTCTTCATACAGCGCGAGGAAGCCCGGGAACGCGACAATCTGCCCGCTGGCGCGGAAGGTACAGCCGCCGCACAGGATATCAGCCGACGTCGTGTCGAGCACGGCTTCGGCCATCTGCGACGCAATAAAGCGCGACCAGATCAGCTTATACAGCTTATATTGATCGGGCGTCAGGCTTTTGCGGATGCTTTCAGGGTCGAGCGCCGGATTGGATGGGCGAATAGCCTCGTGCGCGTCCTGCGCGCCTTTTTTCGTCTTGAACACACGGGCTTTGGCAGGGAGAAACGGTTCGCCGAAACGCTCGCCGATATAGCTGCGCGCCTGCGCCAGGGCCTCGTCGGCGATACGCAGCGAATCGGTACGCATATAGGTAATGAGGCCGGTCGGCCCCATACCGGCGATGTTGACGCCTTCATACAGCTCCTGCGCCACCGACATGGTCCGCCGCGCCGTCATGGACAGTTTGCGGCTCGCTTCCTGCTGCAGCGTCGACGTAATAAAGGGCGGCGCGGGCTGACGTTTTTTCTTGGCCTTTTTAACGGTCTGCACGATATACGGCTGCCCGTCAATGGCGTTTAAAACAGCGGCCGTTTCCTGTTCGTTGTGCAGATCCTTGTTGCCCGCCCCATCGCTGTAAAACCGGGCGGCAAAGCGCCTGCCGCCGCTTTCCAGCGTGACGTCGATGCTCCAGTATTCTTCGGGCTTAAAGTTTCTGATTTCTCGTTCGCGATCGACGACCAGACGGGTGACGACCGACTGCACGCGCCCGGCCGACAGGCCGGAACGCACCTTGCGCCACAAAAACGGCGAAAGCTTATAGCCGACGATGCGATCCAGAATCCGGCGCGCCTGCTGCGCGTCGACCAGGTTCATGTCGATGTCGCGCGGCGCGGCCACCGCTTCGGTCACCGCCTTTTTGGTAATTTCGTTAAAGGTGATGCGAAAAGTCTTGTCGTGCGGCAGGCCCAGAAGTTCGCGCAGGTGCCACGAAATGGCCTCGCCTTCACGGTCGGGGTCCGTCGCAAGATAAACGCACTCGGCGTCCTGCGCCGCCGACTTGAGCTCGCGGATCGTTTTGTCCTTGCCTTCGATAGGGACGTACTGGGGCGTAAAGCCATGCTCGATGTCGACGCCCAGCTCCTTCTTCGGCAGGTCGCGCAGATGGCCCATGGAAGCGCTTACCTCGTAGCCCGGCCCCAGGTATTTGGTAATGGTCTTTGCCTTGGCCGGCGATTCCACAATGAGAAGTTTCGACATAGTTCCTCCTGGTTTTCAAAGCGGGCGCAGACGCCGCGCTTTCTGTTCTGATCAATAGGTGCGTTCATACCGCTTGCCCGGCAGGCGGCGAACCAATCCGGCGATTTCCAAAAATGTCAGCGCCTGCAGCGCTTCGGCGGCCGGGACCCCGCTTTGTTCGATGAGTTCGTCTATCTGCATGGCGCTGTCCAGCGCCGCCAAAAGCTCGCGCTGCGGGCCTTCAGGCACGTCGGGCGCATAGGCCGCCGCAATGCCCGGTCCCGCGGCAGGCTGCGGGGCTTGGGGCCGCGCCTTTCCCTCCCGCCTGCGGGGCGCGGTCGGGCGCGGCGGTTCGCCGGTATCCGGCCGCTCTTCAAAAACCGGGGCGCACGGGCGCAGGCCGAGCGATTCCCAGCGCCCCGCATATTCGTCGAGCACCCGCTGCGGCGACGTCACCAGCTGTGCGCCGGCCGAAGCAATGAGCTCGTTGGTTCCTTCAGAGTTGGGCGCGTCGACCGCGCCGGGGACTGCGAAAACGTCCCGCCCTTGTTCCAGCGCCTGATGCGCCGTTTGCAGCGTCCCGCTCTGCTTTGCCGCCTCGCACACGACGACGCCGAGCGACAGGCCGCTGATCAGCCTGTTGCGCCGCGGAAAATCGGACGCGCTGTAAGGACGCCCGATGGAATATTCGGTGACAAGCGCGCCGTAGCGTGCGATCTCGCTCATCAGCGGCGCGTTGGACGCCGGCGAACACCGATCGAGCGGCGTTCCCAGCACGGCAACCGTCGGGCTCCCGCCCTTGAGAGCGCCGCGGTGTGCGGCGCCGTCGCACCCCACAGCCATTCCCGACACCACGACAACGCCGGCGCGCGACAGGACATAGCCCATTTTTTCGGCGATTTGCAGGCCATAGGCGCTGGCACTGCGCTTTCCGATGACGGCAATGGCCGGCACTTTGGAAAAATCGGGGAGCTCGCCCCGCACATAAAGAACGGCCGGCGGGTCGGGAATATGACGCAGGGGCGCGGGAAAATCCTTGTCATAAAAGGACAGGGCCCGCCCGCCGATCGCCTCGGTACGGCGCAGGATTTCTTCAGCCCGGCGCAGGGATTTGTTTTGAAACCGCATGGTCTCTTTGGCCGTCAGCCCGCCGCACAGCCCGCCTGCCTGCCGGGCGCTCATGGACAAAAATTCATCGCCCGAAGAACAGGCGCGCAGCAGCGCGGCCTGGCGGGCCGGGGCCAGCCGGGCTTCGCTCAGCCAGATACATCCGAATATGTGCATGGCGCTTCCCCCCGTCTTCCGGCCGGTGCAGCCGTTTCTATTCTACCCGCGCGAACGTTTCATTTCCCACAGAAAAATGGCGGCTGCCACAGCAGCGTTGAGCGATTCCGCCCCCTCGATAGGGATCACGGCGTGCGTGTCGCACAGCGCGAGCGTTTCCGGGCGCAGCCCATGCGCTTCGCTTCCGATCAGCACACAGGCGCGGCGCAAATCCGTTTTTTCAATGCTTTGCGCGCCGGCACTCAGGGCGGCTCCGATCAGAGCCACACCGCGCTCGCGCGTCCACTGCCACAGCTCGTGCGGCGTCATGACGCAAGTTTTGACACGGAAAATCGACCCCATGGTCGAACGCACGGTTTTAGGCGCGTACAAATCGGCGCATGAGCCGACGCGGACAACCTCGGGCGATCCCAACGCCTCGGCCGTACGGAAAACCGTGCCCAGGTTGCCGGGATCCCGCAGATCCTCGACTGCGATAAGCTGCCCGCCCTTCGGGAGTTCCTGCCGCGGAATACGACAGGTAAAGACCGGGCCGCGGGGCGCTTCCGTGTCTGACAGCTTGCGCAGCACCGGTTCGGTCACCGTAAAGCAGGGCGCATCGACGCCGCCCAGCAGCTCTTCCTGCCCCGGCAGCGCATAGACCTCGGCGATGCCGGCGCCCGCCGCAGCGGCTTCGCGCAGCATGGTCGGCCCTTCACAGACAAACAGGCCCTCTTCCCGCCGCGCCGCGCTCGAAACGAGCAGTTTGGCCACGCGCTTGACACGGGGGTTTTCTCTGCTTTCAATGCGTGTCATGAATGATCTGCAAAGCCTCCTTGCCCGCACAGGCCAAAAGCTCAGCCGGCGATTTTCGTACCGCAACAGTATATGGCAGCAGACCCGCCCGCGTCCGGCGGTCGGACCCGTCTGCCGAATCAATCCCAAATCCTGCGCACGGCCTTGACAAATTTATACGGGCATAAGTATAGCATACGCCTTGCATGTGTTCAAGTCAACGGTTTTTTGGTATATCGCCGATTTTGTACCCGCCAGACAAAAAGCCCTTTCTGCCCGGCAGGCAAGAAAAGACACTCTTGCACAAGGCAAAAGTGTCTTTTCGAAAGCAGCTTCCGACAGCATATGTGGCGGCTTCAGGCCTCTGCGCAGCGCCTGCACAAAACCTGCCGCTGAAGATGCCTCTATCTCTTATCCCGTGTCAGGAAAGCGCCTGCCGCCGCTCCGAGCATGGCGATCGGCGCCGCTCGGA
This sequence comes from uncultured Clostridia bacterium, assembly GCA_944381055.1. Taxonomy (GTDB): domain Bacteria; phylum Bacillota; class Clostridia; order Oscillospirales; family Butyricicoccaceae; genus Ventrousia. Next base: position 32,599 of record CALWJQ010000055.1, read on the forward strand.
CAAACAGCCACTCCAGTGCGTGAAACCCCACCCCAATGACTGCGGTTTCAGGGTCGCCGTAATCCCAGCCCAGATAAGGGCTGTTCAGGATGAAGAGGGCCGCGAAAGCCCCTGCGCTCAGCACACAGACGGCGATAAACGACCAATGGAAGATCTTTCGCCTCAATGTTTTCTTTCGGGCAAGCTGCAGGTTTATGACCTCAAGCTTTTCAGAAATTGCTTTTAAAACATCCGGCTTTGGTTCGGCAGCCGTTTCTCCCAGCAAGGCGCTCACGGGAGTTTCCAACGCTTCTGACAGGGAAATCAGCAGATCCGCATCGGGAACCGACAGGCCTTTTTCCCATTTTGAAATGGTTTGCCGCACTACGTTCAGTTTAACGGCAAGCTCTTCCTGTGACAGGCCTTTTGACTTTCTTGCCAATCGGATATTTTCGTTCAGCATTGCAGAGAACCGCCTTTCTTTCAGTGATTACCGCCATTGTACCCAAGTCAGGCCGTTGCTGCAAGCAACGCAGATGAACATTTCCCCTTTTTGCCCCAAAAGGGCGATGCCGTCTGTTCAGGCACCACCCTTTTGTGATTGCTGTTGCGTAAAAACGTGCTCCGCGTTTTGCTCGGCTTCGGGACACACTCTTTCACGGGCAAAACGGCGCGCCTTAATAAAGCTTTGCGCCTGCCGGGATGTGGTCGTCCACCATCAGCAGATAGAGCTTTTCCTGTCCTTCCTCATGATGCACCGCCGAAATCAGCATACCGCAGGAATCGATGCCCATCATCGGCCTCGGCGGCAGATTGGTAATGGCAATACAGGTCTTGCCGACCAGCTCTTCCGGCTCGTAGTAAGCGTGAATGCCGCTTAAAATCGTCCTGGGCTCGCCGCTTCCGTCATCCAGCGTGAACTTTAAGAGCTTTTTGGATTTGGGTACGGCTTCGCAGGACAGCACTTTGACCGCCCTGAAGTCGGACTTGCTGAAGGTCTCAAAATCTACGAAATCCTTGAACAAGGGCTCGATCTCCACCTTGGAAAAATCGATCTTTTCGGCCCCGGCCTTGCCGCCGTCCACGGCAGTTTCAGACGCCTTGTTTGCCGCATCAGTCCCCGTATTTCCCTCTTTCAAAGGCTTCATCGTGGGGAACAGAAAACCGGTGCTCTGTATCCCCCCGCAAGTTCCCATATCCTCAGCATTGCCCGGAAGCTGGGCCATAATGTTCTTATATTGTTTCATAATATTCCATCGTCACTTCCTCAACTGGTGTAAAATCAGGTGTAAATTAACTTACCCGGATCTTCCCCTCAAGATTAACGAAGCTGGCCACTTTTCTTTCCTTCGTAGCTTCATTGTAAATATTCATTGTTGTCGTGATATCCGCATGCCCCATGATTTCCTGAATAACCTTGAGATCTTTCTCGTTCTCGCAAAAACGAGTGCAAAATGTATGCCTTAGGTTGTGGCATGAAAAATGCGGCAGGAGCTGCGGTGCTCGCTTTTCTTGCTTAGCACGTAACGTTTCCTCAGCATTGTAATCTCGGCATATTCGTTCAATAGCTCGATTGACGCAATGCGGACTAATTGCCTCACCGTATCTGGATGAAAAAATGAATCCACTATAACCATCAATCACAGTATCATTGAAGCCATCTTCCATTTGACGAAGTCGCTCCTGGAGAAGAGCACGCCGAACTTCCTCAAGCATCGGAATAATCCGGATTCCCGCACTTGTCTTAGGCGTTGTAACGTGGAAACCCATCTTCCCTGTTTTTTCACGTTTGCGATAAACCAGGTTATGATTTATGGAGATTATTCCCTCAGCAAAATCGCAATCTTGCCATCTTAACCCTACAACTTCGCCGATTCTGCACCCGGTCCCGAGCAACACAGTAAAAATAGGTAGCCAGTGTTTGTAGGTCGGCGATGAAGAAACATAACTAATAAAAGCAGATTGTTGCGATTCTGTCAAGGCTTTTCTTTTCGGTTTTTCCCAGTTGTGGGTTCTTTTGATCTCGTTCATGACACCATCAGTCGGATTCAATCGAATGATGCCATCCCGAACTGCAGTAGAGAAAACCGGATGAAGTATGGTATGGATGATTTCCATACTGTTAGGCTTAAAGCCTTTTTCATGAATCAGCGACAGGTAAAATCTCTTGATGTCACTATACTTGATATTGGCCAGCTTCATGTATCCGATTTCATCTCTGACATACTTATCATACATGTACTTATAGTTTCCTCTGGTAGATTCCTTGATCTCAATCTTCTGGGCGATATACCGATCAAAGTGGCCGTTCAAAGTCGTTCGGTCCGCTTCATGTGTATGTATTCCATCTTCGAGATCTCTGCGAATCCGTTTCTCCATTGAGCGCAGTGATTCGTTGCATCTCTTACCGGATGGGATCCGATCCGTATCTACCAGTTTCCAACTATATACGCTTTTTCTCTCCCCCTTTTCATCATAATACCTGTACTCATACTTGCCATCGCTGCGTTGTAATTCCCCTTGTCTCAGGAGTCGTCCTTTATTATCGCGTCGTTTTTCGGACACGGTTACTCCTTTCCAAGAGCCTCCTAATTACACATTTAATTATAATACAGGAGCCTCTTTTTTTCAACCTGTGCGTCATTTGTACTGATATGAACGAAAAGCCAAAGGCCTGGACATAGTCTAAATCTATATCCAGGCCCTTTTTCATGCCCTACACGGCATCTACATCTTCCAAATA
>CALWJQ010000056.1 GCA_944381055.1 uncultured Clostridia bacterium
AACGGCTGCAAGAAAATTGTCAACCGCAGGGCCGTGTCCGGCCGGGCCGCATACAATGGGGAGAAAGGCAGAGCCCTGCCTTTTGGAAGGAGGAAATGATATGAATCAGGGCCAACCGATGCACTGGATGCTGTGGTGCTGTCCGCCGTCTTCCGCCGGCGTGACCGGAGCAACCGGTCCGACCGGCCCGCAGGGGATCCAGGGACCCACCGGGGCAACTGGTGTGACCGGACCAACCGGTGTAACCGGAGCAACCGGACCAACCGGCCCGCAGGGGATCCAGGGGCCCGCCGGCCCGGCAGGAAGCGTGCCTGAATCGGCATTTGCTTCATACTACACCTATGGCGCTGCGCTGGCCGGCGGAAGCCTGATCCCGCTGTTCCCGGCCGTCACCGACGCGTCGGGGGCGATTGTACAGACCGACAGCACGCATATCGCGCTTCAGCCGGGGGTTTACCTGGTCTCTTACAGCGTGTCAGCAATCTTCAGAAGCGCCAACTATATGCAGGTGACGCCTGGATACAACGGTGCGCCGCATTTGGAAAACGGTGTGTATTTTGCCACGAGCGCCAACGGCTCAAGCGCCGCAGGTTCAGCGCATTTTATCATCGAAGCGCCGTCCGCCACCGTCTTTACCCTGACTTATTCCGGCTCAGGCAGCGCGTCAGACGGGCAGGTCACCCTGACATTTTTCAGGCTGCGGGAAACGGCGTGAACAAACCCGCGGCCGCGCGCCGGGCGCTGCGGGCGGGAAGGCTGACAAAACGGATCGTTTGTGGTATCCTAAAAAAGTGTAAAAACAAAAAGGAGTTGACCCCAGATGATGTGGAAAGAAAGCTATCGGCTTGGCGTTGACCGTATCGACGAACAGCATATCGAGCTGTTCCGCATGACGGAAGAGTTGATCCGGGCTATTGACAGCCACGCCTCGGCGGAAGCTTATCAGAAAGCGCTGAAGTTTTTAAAAGACTATGTGGTCTATCATTTTGCCGATGAAGAGCAGTACCAGGCGTCGATTGGCTATGCAGGCAGGGAAGAGCACCAGAAAGAGCACCGCGAGTTTACCCGCACGGTGTTTGATTATGAAAGAAAGCTTAAGGCCAACGGCTATGATCTGGCGACCCTGAAGGATTTGGCCGGTATGCTGACAGCGTGGCTCATTTACCACGTCGCGGATACGGATCAGAAAATGGTTGCGCGCGAAAAAGCGGTGTACGGGCAAAAGCATTTCGGCCGGTGTGTCGAGCTTTTTTCTGAAAGCGCGGCCGAAGTGATGGAAACCATGGCCGGCTTTGACCGAAGCAGCATCCGCCTGCGCACGGTGCATAATCACCAGATGCAGGGCGATGTTTTTGTCGAAATCGAACTGGTCGGCGAGGTGACCGGCAAAGCGGTGTTCGGGTTTTCCAAAGAGCTGGCGCTGTACCTGGTCAATACCATGACGATGATGGAGCTGACCGAAATCGATGAACTGGTGCAGTCGGCGCTGTGCGAGCTGACCAATATTTCGTGCGGCAACGCGGCCAGCGAGCTGGCGCAGCGCCGGATTTCGTGCGACATCCGCCCGCCCGTGACGTGCGACGGGACGTCGTGCGGCACGGGTGTCAACGGTGTATGCGTCGATACTGCGGCCGGCGGCCTGGAAGTCGTCGTGCTGGTCGACCACGAACCCAGCCTGTAAGTGGAATAAGAAAAGGGATGGAATGATCCATCCCTTTTTTCTTATGGCAGGGTATTACTGGTGATGCGGACGCTGGCGCTTGACGCGCAGGCGGTTGAGTGCGCGCGCCAGCGAGGCCTGGGCGGCGCGGTATTCCTGAATACTCTTTTTTTGCAGCAGCGCTTCTTTGGCCGCGTCCGCCCGCCGCCGCGCACGGTTGGCGTCGATTTCCTCGGGACGCTCGGCCGTATCGACCAAAATCAAAACCTCGCCGTTTTCGACCTTGGCCATACCGCCGGAAACGGCCGCCTCGAGGGGTTCGTTTTCGCGGATCTGGTATTGCAGGGTACCGGGGACAATGGCGGTGATCATGTTGCTGTGGTGCGCATGAATCCCGTACATGCCGTTGAGCGTGGGGATGACCAGCGAATAGCAGTCGCCGGAATAAAAGGGGTGATCCGACGCCAGGATCTCAACCCGAAAGGCCTGCATCAGTTCTGCGCCTCCATCTCTTTGGCTTTTTTCAGCACATCGTCAATGGTGCCGACGTTGAAAAACGCCATTTCCGGGCAGTCGTCCATTTCGCCGTCGACAATGGCCTTGAACCCGCGCAGCGTCTCTTTGAGGGGGACGTAAGCGCCGGGGATGTTGGTGAATTTTTCGGCGACATGCATGGGCTGCGCCAGAAAACGCTGGATTTTGCGGGCCCGCATGACGGTCAGGCGATCCTCGTCGCTCAGCTCGTCCATACCCAAAATGGCGATAATGTCCTGAAGCTCGCTGTATTTTTCCAGCGTTTCCTGTACGCGCCGGGCGATTTGGTAGTGCTCTTCACCGACCTTGTCGGGTTCGAGCAGGCGCGAGCTCGATTGCAGGGGATCAACGGCGGGATAAATGCCCTGCTCGGCGATTTTGCGGCTGAGCACCGTCGTGGCGTCCAGATGGGTAAAGGTCGTGGCCGTCGCAGGGTCGGTCAGGTCGTCGGCCGGGACGTAGACCGCCTGTACCGAAGTGACCGATCCGTCTTTAGTCGAAGTGATGCGTTCTTGCAGCTCGCCCATTTCGTTGGCCAGCGTTGGCTGATAACCGACGGCTGAGGGCATACGGCCCAGCAGGGTCGAAACCTCGCTGCCCGCCTGCACAAAGCGGAAGATGTTGTCGATGAAAAGCAGCACGTCGCGGTGTTCCTGATCGCGGAAGTATTCGGCCATGGTCAGGCCGGCCAGGGCGACGCGCATACGCACGCCGGGCGACTCGTTCATCTGGCCGAAAACCAGGGCGGTTTTGTCCGATACGCCGCTGCTGCGCATTTCGCTCCACAAATCATTGCCTTCGCGGCTGCGTTCGCCGACGCCGGTAAAGACCGAGTAGCCGTTGTGTTCCATGGCGACGTTGTGGATGAGTTCCTGAATCAAAACGGTCTTGCCCACGCCGGCGCCGCCGAACAGGCCGATTTTGCCGCCGCGGGGATAAGGCTCGAGCAGGTCGATGACTTTGATGCCCGTTTCAAGGATCTCGCCCATCGAGCGCTGATCCTCAAAAGCGGGGGGCTTGCGGTAAATGCTGCGGCGTTCGGTTTCTTCGGGCAGGGCGTCGCCGCCGTCAATGACGTCGCCCAGCACGTTGAACATCCGGCCCAGCGTAATCGCCCCGACCGGGACAGTAATGGTCGTGCCGGGGGCGGACACCCGCATCCCGCGGCGCAGGCCTTCGCTGCCGGACAGCATGATGCAGCGCACCGTGTCGTGCCCAACATGCTGCGAAACTTCCATGATCCGTTTTTGCCGGTGGACTGAAACCGAAAGCGCTTCGCGGATTTTGGGCAAAAGTCCCCCCTCAAAGTGCACGTCGACGACCGGCCCGGACACCTGTACGATGGTTCCGATCTTCACGATACCTGCACCCCTTTCTCTCGTTTTTTCTTCTGCGCCTTCGCGCCGGCGGTGATCTCGGTGATTTCCTGGGTGATGGCGGCCTGGCGGACGCGGTTGTATTGCAGCGACAACGACGCCAAAAGCTCGTCGGCATTCTGGTTGGCCGAGTCCATGGCCGTCATGCGGGCGTTTTGTTCACTGCAAAAACTGTCGATGAGCGCGCTGTAAATAAAGCCGGTCAGGTAACTGGGCATGATGCCGTTGAGAACGTCCGAAATGGACGGCTGGAACTCAAAGGGAACAGAGACCTTTTTTTCCTTTTCCGGCGTGGCGAAATAGGTCCGGTGAAAGGGCAGCAGACGGGTCGAGCGCGCCGACATGGCCAGCCCGTTGCCCATATCGGTGTAGACGACAAAAATCTTTTTAAGCTGCCCGGAATCGTACTGTTCCAGCAAAAGGGAACTGATCTCCCGCGCGCGCTCAAGCGTGGGGTTCTGCGCGGTGTAAAGGAAGGTCCGCTCGATGGGGACATGGTGCTGTTCGAAAAAACGCCGGCCATATTCGCCGACGACAAACAGCTTGAAGTCGGAATGGGCGCTGAGAAGGCGCTTGGCCTCTTTAAACACATTCTGGTTGTATGCGCCCGCCAGCCCCTTGTCCGCCGTAATGACCAGGCAGCCGTAGGTGCCCGGCATGTCGGGCTCGTGGTCGGGCGGGTAGAAATACGGGCTGTCGATGTCGTTGGCCGTGCGGAAAATGCGCTTGATCTCGCTGCGCAGCGCGTCAAAATACGGCCGCGTCCGATCGAGCTCGCTGCGCGCCTTGCGCAGTTTGGTCGAGGCTATCAGGTACATGGCGTTGGTGATTTTCTGCGTTTCCCGGACGCTCTCGATGCGGTTTTTGATTTCAGCAGTGCTTGCCATGGCTTATTTCACGCCCTTCCCGGCGACCGGGGCAGTCCAGGATTCGGCGAAGGAACGCGCCGTTTCAACAATAGAGCGCATGTCGCTGTCGGTCAGCTGCCCGCTCTGATCGATCTTGTGGCACAGCGCACCGGCGTTCCGTTCCATGTGCGCCAGATAATCCCGGCGGAACACATCCATTTGCCGTACAGGGATGTTCTGCATGACGTGGTTGAGCGCCGCGACGAGCAGCACGACCTGTTCGTGCTGTTTCATGGGGTGGTACTGCGGCTGGCGCAGCAGACGCATCAGGCCCTGGCCGTAAACAAGCTGGCGGCGGGTTAAGTCGTCAAGGTCGCTGGAAAACTGCGTAAAAACTTCCATTTCACGGTACTGGGCAAGGTCGAGGCGCAAAGCGCCGGCTGCTTTTTTCATCGCCCTGGTCTGCGCGTCGCCGCCGACGCGCGAAACGGAAAGGCCCACGTTGACAGCTGGACGCTGGCCGGCAAAGAACAGATCGGTTTCCAGAAAGATCTGCCCGTCGGTAATGGAAATGATGTTGGTGGGGATATAAGCCGAAACGTCACCCGCCTGGGTTTCGACAATGGGCAGCGCGGTCATGCTGCCGCCGCCTTTTTCCTGCGACAGGTGGGCCGAGCGCTCGAGCAGGCGGGAATGAAGATAAAAGACGTCGCCCGGGTACGCTTCGCGCCCCGGCGAACGCTCGAGCAGCAGGCTGAGCGCGCGGTAAGCAATGGCGTGCTTGGACAGGTCGTCGTAAACAATGAGCACGTCTTTGCCCTTGTACATGAAGTATTCGCCCAGGGCGCAGCCCGCATAGGGGGCGATGTATTGCAGCGTGGCCGAATCGCTGGCCGAGGCGCTGACGACAATGGAATAGTCCATGGCGCCGTATTTGACAAGGGTTTCAGTCAGCTGGGCGATGGAGCTGGCTTTCTGCCCGATGGCCACATAAATGCAGACGACGTCCTTGCCCTTTTGGTTGAGGATGGCGTCGAGCGCAATGGCGGTTTTGCCCGTCTGGCGGTCGCCGATGATGAGTTCGCGCTGGCCGCGGCCAATGGGGAACATGGAGTCGATGGCCAGGATGCCGGTTTCAAGAGGCTGGTTGACCGGCTGGCGGTCGATGATTTCGGGCGCGGGCATCTCGATGGGCCGGTAGTCTTCGGCCTGTATTTCGCCTTTGCCGTCGATGGGCTGGCCCAAAGCGTCGACAACGCGGCCTAAAAAGGCGTCCCCAACGGGCACCCCGGCCATTTTCCCGCTGCGGCGCACCATGCTGCCTTCAGAAATTTCTTCGTCGTCGCCGAACAGGATGCATCCCAGCTCGTCGCGTCTCAGATCCTGCACCATGCCCTTGACACCCGAAGAAAAGACCAGGATCTCGCCGTAGGCGGCATGTTCCAGGCCGGAAACGGTGGCGATCTCGTCGCCGACGGTCAGAACCTGCCCCAGCTCTTCGGGCGAAACGTCGGGGGACCAGTTTTCAAGCGCTTCACGGATCAGGGGAATGACCTCATTGTGCGCCGGCCGAAGCTGTTCCAGGCGGTCCCGGAACTGCCGCAGCCGGCCTTCGACGCTCCAGTCGTACAAATCGGTGCCGACCCGCAGCACAAATCCCCCGGTCAGGGTATCGTCCTGCTGCCAGTCAAGGGTAAACGGGTGGTGATAGGTCTGCTCCAGGAATTTCAGCAAGCGCCGGCGGTGTTCCTCGCTGGGGGGGACGCTGCCGCGCAGAACCGCTCTTTCTTCACTCGGATTGCTCATGCGCGTCCTCCTTTTCCGCCAGGTCTAAAAACTGTTCGTAGGGGTCGCCTTTGGCGTTGAGAACCATTTTTTCAGCGGTCGTAACGGCCAGCTGGGTCAGCTCGCGGGTTGCCTTGGAAAGCATTTCCTGGTGTTCGCGCTCGGCGTTTTCACGGGCTTTTTCCAAAATGACGCCGGCCCGGCGCTGGGCGTCGGCCAGTTCGCGTTCGCGCAGCTGTTCCAGCTCCTGTTCCGCTTCAGCCTTTTTCCGGTCGATGGCTTCGTCGGCCTGCGACAGCTGCGTTTCATATTGGGTCTTCAGCTGCTCGGCCTGTTCTTTGACCTGTTCTGCGTCATCGCGCAGGCCCTGGTAATAGTCTTCGCGCTGTTTCATGAAGTTTTTGACAGGACGATACAGCAGAATATACAAGCCGCCAGCCAATATCGCAAAATTAAACAGATGCAGCAGGATCTGCCGCCAGTCAATATTTAACGGGATATTCACTGCGCACCGCCTTTACAGAACGAAGATGACCAGAATGACAACCAGCAGGGCGTAGATGATGGCGGTTTCGATAAAGACCAGGTCCAGCATCAGGGTCGTGCGGATTTTGCTTTCCATATCGGGCTGGCGGGAAATGCCGTCCGCCGCCTTGCCGCCGACAATACCCATGCCGACGGCGCCGCCGGCAGCCGCCAGGCCGATGGCCAGGCCGACGGCCAGCGCCTTCATGCCCGTTGAGCTGTCAGACGCCGCGGCGGCGTCCGCTTCGGCGGGAGCCGCGCAGGCAGGGACGGCCAGCGCCATCACCAGAAGGAACAAAACAGCAGCTGCACACAGCTTTTTCGCAATATTCATTTTCATGACCTCCGTGTTTTCTCTTGTTTAATTGCTTTGAACCGGCGCAGCGCTTTTTCTGCGTTTTGCCCGGGGTTTGCGCTCGTGGGGCTCTGACATCTCGCCGTAGAACAGCGCGGTCAGCATGGTCAGGACATAGGACTGGATCAGGGCGTGGAGCAGCGTGAACAGCACGGCGACGACGACCGGCAGCACAAAGCTCAGCGTGACATAATAATAGACCAGCTCGGTGACCAGAAGGCCGCTGAGCAGAGCGCCGAACAGACGGAAGCTCATGGAAATGAGCAGCGAAATCTCTTTCAAAGCGCTTCCGATGCCGTGGAAGCCGTTGCCCGCGACGGCCCCCGAACAGATGACAAAGTACGAAAGCACGCCCAGCATAATGGCCGCATTGACGTCGGACAACGGCGCCGGCAGGGTAAAGGACGTGCCGTGGGTGGTAATGGCCTGAACGCCCAGAAGCTCGAACAGCGTGCCGAAAAAGATATAACAGCCCGCCCCGAACAGGTAAGCGCCCAGAAACCCGTTGCGCCATGGGCTGTTGGTCTTGGCCAGGTTGTCAAACAGGCTGACGCCCTGTTCGAGCAGAAGCTGCAGCTTCCCGGGCACATACCGAAAGCGCGGGATGACGAAAATGCGGATCAGCAGGGCTGCGGCAAGTAGCACCGCCGTCACGGTGACAGCCGAAATCAGGCCGGGGTTGACCGGGCCGATCCCGGGCAGGTTGATTTTGTTGGACTCATGCAGCACGGCGTCCCGCATGGCCTCGCGTATGGTCTCTTCGTGCCCTCCGGACGGCGCCAGAATGCTCCCGACCAGCAAAAGCGCAACGGCGCAGAGCCAGAGAAAGAGAAGCAGCCGGTTTTTCTTGTTCATGACAGGTCCCCTTTTTTCCGCGATCCCGCGTTCAGTGTCATCCTTACATGCTCCGTTTTTGTCAAGCAAACGGGGATGGATACGCAGCGGTCCATCCCCTTGTCGTCGTATTTGTTTTTGCCGGCGCCGCCGGACACAGGTACAGCCAATATCCGGTTTGACAGGTGCTGCGGGTACAAAACGCGATACTACTCTCTAGATTATAGCGGGACGGGGGAAAAAGTCAATGTGCTGCCTGCATAACGGCCCGGCGGCAAGGCGGGCATTTTATTATTCAAAATGCTCATAAAAAGAAGAGGAACACCGGCTGGCAGGCAAAAAACGGCAGCAAGGTTGCTTTTTGGCGTCCGCCGCGATACAATAAAACGGCAAAACGGCACGGAGGGATTGCAAATGAAAAAACGGATGGTACTGATACCGGCGGCCGCGGTGCTTTTGCTGCTGGTGGGGATCGCGGCCCGGCACGAACCGGTTCTGCGGACCGTTCTTGTCGGCGCAGGGGTTCTGGTCACCCTGGCGGGCATGGCGGTTGCCGCCGCCAAAAGCAGGCGCAGGTTTATCGGCGAGCTCGCCGTCATTTTGGCGGCCTATGTGCTTTATGCGGCTTCGGGATTCCAAACGGCGACGCTCGGCGCTTTCCTGCCGGACGGCTGCACGGTGCAGCGCGTGGAGATCACGCTGCGGGAATCGGACGAACCGATCCTGTGGACGCCGGACGGGCAGGACGACAGCGCTGATGAACTGCGCCGGCGGGCAGATGACATTGTGCTGCGCAGCTACTGGAGTCCCGGTTTTGTTGAGGACGGCGCGGTGGCGGGCGTGACGGCAGAGCTGACGTGCGGGGAAGAGCCCTGCCGGATCTCGCTTGAACAGGATGGGGAAGTATACAGCCTTTCCGTCAGGACGGGGGAGGAGGAAACCGAAAACAGCAGTTGGCTGCTGTACGGGGATCTGATGTCGCTGATCCCGGACGGCGCAGCGCAGAGCGAATAACCGCACCTGAAAATTTCCGTGTTCGCAGAAAAAGAAAAAGACACGCAAAAGCGTGTCTTTTTCTTTGGAGCTGTTAGGCAGATTCGAACTGCCGACCTCGTCATTACCAATGACGTGCTCTGCCTACTGAGCTATAACAGCAGATGGCGACCGTGAACGGGCTCGAACCGTCGACCTCTAGCGTGACAGGCTAGCGTTCTAACCAACTGAACTACACGGCCACGAGGGAGACGTGCCCCCGATCTATCAAAAGCCTCGTACGAGGGGGTGTACAGTGGCAGGGGCAGAAGGAATCGAACCCTCGGCACGTGGTTTTGGAGACCACTGCTCTACCGGCTGAGCTATACCCCTGTATGGCGCTTGCTTATTATACAACACCCAGGGGTTGTTTGTAAAGCCCCCAAATGAAAAAAATTGCACAACTTTACCCTGCCGGTTTTGACAGCTTGTACAAAACAGCGGCTTTCCGCAGTGTGCACCTCTGCGGAAAGCCGCTGCCGGGCGCGCAAAAATCAGAAGTCAGTCGGCGAAATCCTCGTCCTCGCTGTCATCCCTGCAGAAGGGGCAATAGCGCGGGTTGACCTTAAAGAAATAAAAGACAAACACGAGCAGAGCCGAAACGGCAGACAGCGCCGCAAGCCAGCCAAGCAGCTTTTTCATAGCAAATCTCCTTCCGTCAGATGATAATTTAGTATAACACAGACGGAGGAAAATAGCAAAACATTTTCAGGAAAATCCGCCATTGTTCACACAGTTTTAATCCTGGCGCTCGTCGCCCCAGAAAAACAGCGCCACCGTACCGGGGCCGGTGTGGCTGCCGATAACCGTGCCGATATAGTTGATTTCGACTTTGCCGTCAAGCTTTTTAAACCGCTGTTCAACCAGGCCGGCGACCGCGCGGGCGTCGTCCATGCAGGCCGACTGCGAAATATAGCACTTGCCCGAATAATCGAGCCCGCCCAGGGCGTGTTTTTCCATGCGGTTGACGATTTCTTCAATGACGCGCTTTTTGGTGCGGATTTTGGCGCGCGGAATGAGACGGCCCAGGTTGTCCATGTTGAGCAGGGGGCAGATGCCCAGCATGGTCCCGACCAGCCCCGATGTTTTGGAAATGCGCCCGCCCTTGATATAAAAGGTCAAATCGGTGGAAAAGAACCAGTGGTGCAGCTTGAGGCGGTTGGCGATCGCCCACTGGTACAGCTCGTCGATCGGCATGCCGCCGTCGCGCAGATCGGCCAGCTTGTCCAGGAACAGGCCGTAGCCCGAGGAAGCGCCGAGCGAGTCGACGATGTGAATGGTACGGCCGGGATACTGGGCGCGCAGCCGTTCGGCCGCCATACAGGCGGCGGCGTTGGCACCCGAAATGCCGGAAGACAGGGTGACGTGCAGCACGTCTTTGCCGGCTTCGAGAAACGGGGTGAAATAGGCGATATATTCTTCGGTGTTGATCTGCGAGGTCTTGGTGTCCGCGCCGCCGGCCATGGCTTTGTAAAAGTCTTCAAAGGCGATGGATTTGCCCAGATCGTCTTCGTACT
>CALWJQ010000057.1 GCA_944381055.1 uncultured Clostridia bacterium
AGCTGCGTGCAGATCGTCCCGCGGATCAGCGTGTACAGAAAGTCGGCCATGATGGCCAGCCATGCCAGCACCAGCGCCGTCGCCCGCACCCACGCAACACGCGCTTCCGCCCCGAATGTTTCCAGCCAGCCTTCTGCCGTTCCCGTCATGGCGGCTGCCATCACGGCATGGACGGCCAGCAACAGTGTGACGATCAGACAGCCGCGCACATAGCTGCGCTTTAAAGCCTTCACTGTCGCAGCCTGCTGCCGCGGGTCGTCGTAAAACTCGGGTGCGCTGCTGCTTTCCGGCGCGCAGAAAATGTGCACCAGACCTGCTGACGTCACATACTTCCAGCCGCTTTCCTCGTACAAAGCGATCTGTTCGCCGGGCAGCTGGCGGTCGTCGTCGAGGAAGGCGGGCGACGACAGTTCGATGCGGTATTTGAGCTTCTGCGGCTCGTCCCTGCGGAAACGGCTGAGTACCGATCCGCGCTTTTCCAGAATCCAGCCGCGGCGCGCCATATCGGCGTAATACTTTTCATTTTCCCCGACCGCATATTCCTCGGGGTGGAACGTGTATTTCCGTTTCATTGCTCTTCCTCCAGTATGCGCCCGTCGCGCACCATGTCCTGAAGCCTGCGGTATTCCAGCCGCAGCGCCCGGCGCCCGGCGTCGGTAATGGCGTAGTTTTTGCGGCGCTCTTCTTCGCCCGTCAAAACGATGAGCCCCTCTTTTTTCATGCGGTTCAGCACGCCGTACAGCGTCCCGGGGCCCATGTCGACGCGCCCGCTCGACAGCTCGCGGATGCGCTGCATCATACCGTATCCGTGCCCCGGGTGCAAAAGCGCCAGCAAGATGTAGTACATCGCCTCGGTCATGGGCTGCTGCACAGGTTTTCCCTCCCACTATTATGTATTGCGATATATCGTATGACATAATAATAGCATAACCCTGCCCGTTTGGCAAGAGGGCACAAGGCCCGGACGGGGCTCGCCCCGCCCGGGCCCTGTGCACGCATGTCAGATTTCGACGCCCTGCCCGGTCAGCAGGTAATAAACGATTTTGGCGTGAACCGGCTGTCCAAAGATTTTTTCCGCTGCCGCGGCGTAAATTTCCAGCTGCAGGCGGTGACGTCCGGCAGCCGTCTGTTCTTCCCCGGGCCGCACGCGGTCGGTTTTAAAGTCAATGACGCACAGGCCGTCCCGTTCAAAAAGCAGCAGGTCGATGACGCCGTTCATCAGGATCTGTTCGTCGGCGCGTCCCTGTCCCAGCAGCTCGCGCGGCGTAAACAGCGCGCCGAACTCATATTCGCGCATCAATCGGCCGGCGGCGCGCACCCGGGCGGCCAGCGGGCCCTCGAAATAGCGGGCCGCCGCGCGCAGGTCGACGAGCCGCGCCTGCTGTTCGGTCATTTTCCGCTGTGCCGTCAGCCGTGCCAGCTCCCGCTCCGTGCCGCCCGGCTGCGCGCAGACGCCATAGTCGGCCAGCGACAGCAGCAGGTGGGTCGCCGTGCCGCGCTCCCGGGCGCTGTAAGGGCCGTCACCGGCGGGCGACTGGTAAAAGCGGACGCGCGGCGCGCCTTCTTCCTGCCCGATTTCCCCCGCGCCCGGCACGAGCCGCTTGACGCCTGTCGGCGTCAGCTTGGACGGCAGCGCCGACACATCGGCATACGCATAAGACCGATCCTTTTGGGCGAACAGATCGGAAAAATCGCCGGCCGCACGCGGCTGCTCCGGCCGCGGCGGGCTGACGCTGTCGGGGATTTCAGTATAATGGATGACCGAGATGCGCAGGTTCCCGGCTCCGGCGTCGGACGCTACGGGAATCCGGCCGGGGCACAGCGCGCGCAGCGGCCCGCCCGACGGGTGGCTGAGCAGCGGCGCGCAAATCCACATGGCGGCCGACGTCTGCGCGGACAGCGCTTCGGGGTCAATGGCTCCGCTTTCCGGCTGCGCCCACTCGGCCAGCTTTTTGGCGGCGTCCGGCAGAGCCAGCGTGACGATGAGCTTTTCCCGCGCGCGGGTCAGCGCGACATAAAGCTTGCGCAGCTCTTCGGCGCGCTGCTCGGCCGTGATGCGCGCCGCCACGGCGCGGTACAGCTGGGTCGCGTACTCAGCGTGGGTCTGCTCGTCGCGCAGACGGATGCCAATTCCCATTTGCGGGTGGAACAGCACCGGCTTTTTCACGTCGTCTGCATTAAAGGTTTTTGCAAGATCAGGGACCATGACAATGGGGTATTCCAGCCCTTTGGATTTGTGGATGCTGAGCAGCTGCACGGCGTCGGCCCCCGCAGGCGCGCCGGGAACCTCGCTCCCCTCGTCAGCCTTGCGGTCGACAAACCGCAGGAAAGCGTGGATGCCGCGGGCAGACCTGCCTTCATAGCTCATGGCCATATCGAGCAGGCGCGACAGGTTGCGTCTGCGGTTCTCCCCGCGGTCGAGCGCTGCAAAGACGCCCATGGCTCCCGTACGGCTGTAAATAAGCTGCAGCAGTTCAGACACCGTCAGATCGACGGCGCGCGAGCTCAGCTCGTCGAGAAAGTCCAGAAATGCCTGCGCGTCGCTGCGGCCGGCCTGCGCCGCCGCGGACAGCGCATCGCAGAACGCGCCCTGGCGGTCATACTGGCGGATTTCGGCCAGGTCGTCCGGAGAAAAGAAAAACAGCGGCGAGCGCAAAACCGAAATCAGCGGCACGTCCTGCCGGCGGTTGTCGACAATGCGCAGAAAGGACAGCATGATCTGCACTTCCATGGCGTCGAAAAAGCCGTCTTCGCCTGCCGCCGCCGGAATGCCCGCGTCTTCGAGCGCCTGCCGGTAAAACGGCGCTTTGCTGCGGAACGAGCTGAGCAGGATGGCGAAGTCGCCCGGCCGGGCCGGACGCGTGCCCCCGTCCTTTTCCGTGACGCGGTGGGTCCGCAGCAGTTCTGCGACCCGCCAGGCGGCGTACCGCGCTTCGGCCCGCGCCTTTTCGGGCGAGTCGTCGTCGTCCCGCGCGCCCTGCATGTCGATAACGCACACCTCGCTCGGGCAGCTGCCTTCCCAGCTGTCCGACCCGGGAACCAGACGCTCGTTTCCGTCGTAATCGACGTCGCCGAATTCGCGCGACATGAGCCGCGAAAATAAGAAATTGCACAGCTCGAGCACTTCCGGCCGCGAGCGGAAGTTGCGATTGAGCGGCAGGCGGCGCTCGGCGGCGCCCTGCGTGCCGTAGTCGGCGTAACGGGCGTACTTTTCCACAAAAATTTCCGGTTCGGCCAGGCGGAAGCGGTAGATGCTCTGCTTGACGTCGCCGACCTGAAACACCCCGCCGCGCGCCGGCGCGACGGCGTCAAAGATGCGATCCTGGATTTCATTGGTGTCCTGGTACTCGTCGACCAGCAGCTCGCTCAGCGACTGCGACAGCTGCTCGGCCAGCGGCGTGCGGCCGCCCTGCCCGTCGGTCAGCAGGCCGAGCGCCAGATGCTCGAGATCGCTGAAATCCAAAAGCCCGCGCTTTTTCTTTTCTTCGGCATAGCGCGCCGAAAAATCGCGCACCAGATCGCACAGACCGCGTACCAGCGGTTCTGCCCTGGCGGTTTCGCCCGCAATATCGTCTGCGCGGGCGCACAGGTATTTTTCGCCGATGCCTTTGACGCGATCCGCGAAGCGCTTTTTGGCTGTCTTGACCTGTTCGCGCAGCTGCTCGTCGCCGCCGCGCACGGGCGGAAGCCGCGGGTTGACAAAAGCGCGGATCGCGTCGACCGCACTGTCCCAGCCTGCGGACATGGCGCGGTCCATCCCGTCGGCCTGCTCCAGCAGGTTTTCAAGGATCGGGCGGTATTTTTCCCGCAGATCGGGGGCGTCTTCCAGGGCGCGCAGCGCGTTTTCCAGCCCGGACGACGCAAAGCGCAGGCTGCGGCGCGCGCATTTCAGCAGGTATACGCCCCAGCCGGTCTGTTCGGGCGGCGCATTTCCGTCCGCCGCCCCGGCGCGTTCCAGCCAGCCGTCCGGATCGGGATGGCTGCGCAGGCGCTCGTAAATCTCGCGCACAATGCCGGCCAGCCGCTCGTCGCCGCGCTCTTCGCAAAAGGCGTACTGCATCGCCTCGAACTGCGGCGTCCCGGCCGCATAGGCGTTTTCCAGCGTTTCTTCCATGGCGGCGTCCTTGAGCAGGGAATATTCCGTCTCGTCAGCCAGTGCAAAATCGGGCGACACGCCGCACAGGGCGAAGTTCCGGCGGATCAGATCCATGCAGAAGGAATGAACCGTCTGGATGCGCGCGCCGGGCAGCAGGGCCAGCTGACGGCGCAGGCGGGCGTTGTCCGGTTCGGCCGCCAGGCGGTCGAGCAGCGCAGACGCGATTTTGGCACGCATTTCCGACGCCGCGGCGTTGGTAAACGTGACGACGAGCAGCCGGTCGATGTCGACCGGCTGTTCGCCGCATACCAGCTCGATGACCCGCTGGACAAGCACCGCCGTCTTTCCCGATCCGGCAGCCGCCGAAACAAGCAGGCGGCCCCCGCGGCTGTCAATGGCTTTTTTCTGTTGATCAGTGAAGGGGATGGGCATGTTTTTCCTCCTCTTCCAAAATAGCATGTACCTCGCTGTCGCGCAGGCCGGTCAGCGTTCGGAACGCATCCCTGCGGCTGTCTTCGTCAAAATGGCAGGCTGCGCGGTAGTCGCAGAAATCGCACACCGAACGCCCCGGCCCGGTTCGCAGGGGCTCGGCTTCGATGTCGCCGGCTGCCAGACGGTCTGCCAGGCCGGCCAGCGTGCTTTCGACGCGGCGCAGCAGCCGGCCGAACTGCTCGGCGCTCGCCACCGAAGACAGCGCCGACAGCTCGCCCGATTTGCCCAGCGATACGGGCAGGAACCGGTACTTCCCCCCGCGAGCATGTTCGAGCGCTTCCAAAATCCCGCTGTCCGAGCTGACCAGCCCAATGCGCTGCCGCGCCTTGTCCAGCCGCTCGCCAATCTTGTCGGGGCCGTCTTCGTGCGCGGCGGCGACATAGGGGTCCTTGGCAGGCACATACAAAGCGCCGCCGACGGCCAGTCCGCCCGCCTGTATCCCGGTTTTCTGCCGCGCCAGTTCCAGCAGTGCAGACGACGCCCCTTTTTCCAGCATAAGCAGGTACAAAAACATCTGCATGTTCAGGCCATAGAGTACGTCGGACAGCTTGAACCGCTTCGTCCCCGTCTTGTAGTCGACCACCTTGACGTACAGGCAGTCGCCCCTGACATAGCCGTCGACGCGGTCGATTTTTCCGCCGACCTCGAGCGTCACGCTGCCCGCGCGCATGGTCAGCGGCGGAAGATCGCCGCCCGCGCCGAATGACATTTCAAATTGCAGCGGCACGAAGTCCGAGGCGCAGATCTCCTCCCACACGTTGCGAACCATGGCGGCCGCATGCCGCGACAGCGAACGGATCAGCCCGGCAAATCGCGCCGTCTTATCCCCGGTTCCGCCCAGCACGTCGCGTACATACTGCGCAGCCCAGTGCGCCGCCGCCTTGCCGGGGTCGTCAAACCGCCCCTCACACAGATCGCGCACCGCGTTTTCGATAATATAATGCACCAGCGTGCCGATTTCGGGCGCCCCGAAGCGCGCGGCGCGCACAGGCTTTGCACGCAGGCCGTACTGCATGAAATAGGAAAAACGGCAGCTTTGTGCGCGCTCGATGCGCGAGGCCGTCATGCGCGTGCGCGCGCCGTACAGGGCGCGGATGTTTTCAGGTTTCCGGACGGGTCCGCGCGGGCCCTCTGCGTAGCGCCGCAGCCGGGTCATGGTTTCGGCGCTTTTTGCGTCTTTCATCAGCTGTTCCAGCGCAACAGCGCCGGGCTCGCCCCCGCCGCCGCCCGCCGCCATGCAGGCCAGTTCGTATGCGGGCCCGGGCGCGGTCAGCGACAAAAGCCGCAGCGCCTGTTCGCCCGGCTGCGAGCGCAGCGCGGGCAGCAGCGCCCGAACGCGGCGCAGCAGATAGCTCTCGCGGCACTCCCCGCCGTCCGCCGCCCGGCCGGGGCACAAAAAAGTCAGGCTTTCCGACGGCGATGCCAGCGCGCGGTACACGGTGCTCTGCGTTTCAAAGGCGCGCTCTTCGGCCGTCTGGGTCAGCTCGATACCCATGCCCTCGAGCAAAATGCGCTCCGGTTCGCTGAGCAGCGTGCCTCCCGGCGGGGCCGGCGGCAGAAGCCCGTCGCGCGCGCCCAGCACGAACAGATGGCGCACGCCGCTGACCGACAGGCGCTCAAAGTCGCCCATGACGGCGCAGTCGAGGGAAACGGGAATGGTGCCCACGTCATATTGCGACAGCATGAGCTCGAACAGCCCGAGGAACTGGCCGCGATCCATTTCGGCATTCCCCACAACCAGCCGGAACTGTTCGAGCGCTTCGCGCAGAATCCGATACAGCTGCGCGTACTCGGCGGCGTCCCGCCGGCGTCCCGCCGCGGCCAGCGCTTCGACGCGCCTTTCCAGGCGATCTTCCAGCCCTTCTCGTTCCCAGTAGCGCAGCATGGCCCCGGTGAAATCACTGCCCGTACGGCAGTCCTGAAGTTCGCTGCGCAGGCGTTCCAGCGGCGCCCAAATCCGTTCGCGCAGGGCATTGAGCTGCGCGAGAAGCCCGGCGTCGGACGGACTTTTTTCCCCAAATCCGCCCGGCGACAGCGTCCACGGGTTTTCCCACTTTTTTCCCGACAGGTTCCACAGCAAAAGATAGCTTTCCAGCTGCTCGCGCTCGGCACGCTCCAGCCCGGTCAGGCCCGCCTTGAGCCAGGTCAGCACCGTATCGAGCCGCATACCGTCGAGCAGCGAACGCAATCCGCCCAGCGCGCCGAGAAAAGCCGGCTTTTTCAAAACGTCCTGCTGGCGGCTGACAAAGACCGGAACCCCAAAACGGGCGCAGACGTTTTCCAGCTTTTCGGCGTACTCGTCCGGCCCGCCGCAGACGACGGCCATTTCCCGCGCGCGGACGCCCTCAAGCAGCTTTTGACGCATCAAAGCGGCGGCCAGATCGCACTCGCCCTGCGCATCGGGCGCGTCGTACACCCGCACCCCCGGGCAGTCCCCTGTATACGGCTGCGCGCCGAAAGAAAACAGGCCGCGTTCCAGGCAGGCGAGCTCGGGTTTTTCATGCGTCCGCGGCGGCAGCTCTTCTACCCGGCAGGACACGCCCGCCCCGTCGGCCAGACGCCGCAGGCGCGAAAGCGTCTTATACTGCTCGGCAAACAGCTTATGATCCCCGCCGAGCAGCAGCGCGGCCGTACAGGAGCGCGCGTGACGCAGCAGCCGTGACAGCAGAGCGTATTCCTGCCGTGTCAGGCCGGCAAAATCGTCGATGTACAGATCTGCGCCCCGGAAAAAGGCCGTTTCGTCCGCCGCGGCGGCAGCCTGGGTGATGAGGTCCTTTCCGTCCAGGCCCTCGGTCGCGCACAGCGCGCAGTAACAGGCGTAAATATGGGCGATGTCGCGCAGTTTTTCAGGCAGTCCACCGCTGACGCGCAGCAGCTCGCCCGGTTCAATCATGCAGGCCTTGAGCTCGTCGGCCGCAGCCAGCAGGCGGGAAAGCAGCTCGGGCTGCGCTTCGGCCCTGAAATACCGCAGGCTGAGGCGCGCGTTCTGCACGGCGCGGTACATGACGAGCACCCGCCCGCCTCCGTCGAGGACCGGCGCATCACGGCCGGCGCTTTTCAGGATTTCGCGGCTCAGCTTGGTAAAAGTCGTGACGGCGGCGAACTGTCCCGCACGGTTGCCGCAGGATGTCAGCAGCCGCCGTTCATGGTCGTGCGAACGGGTTTCAGGCACGATGACTAGCTGGCGGCGCCCGGAGCGCACCCCTTCTGCGACGCGCCGGTACAGCGCGGTCGTTTTTCCGGCCCCCGCCCGGCCGCAAACAATGGTCAGCATGGCGTTCCCCCTGTCTGAACAATGAAATTAGGCAATGGATCAGGCAATAAAAATATTATACCATCCCACGGCGTTTTGTGGTATAATGTTTGCAATTCATTTTAAGCCACAGGAGGGTATCACGATGAAACAAGCGCTCAAATGCGGCAAGCTCTTTTGCCCGCAGGACGGAAAAACGCTGAAAAACGCCGTCGTCCTCGTCGACGGCAGCAAGATCCTCGCGCTCCAGGGCGAGCATGAAGCCATTCCCGACGGTTTTTCGGTCATCGACCTGTCGGACAAGTTCGTCATGCCCGGCCTGATCGACGCCCATGTCCACACCAGCAGCTCCGGCGAACCGAGCGGCACGGCCCGCCAGGTCACCCAGACGCTGGGCGACGTCGCCTTTACCGCCATGCGCAACGCGCAGCAGGATCTCAACGCCGGTTTCACCACCCTGCGCGACGCCGGCTGCACCGGCTTTGTCGACGTCGCGCTGCGCAACGCCATCAACCGCGGCGACGTTGTCGGCCCGCGCATGGTTGTCGCCGGCGTATCGATGGGTTCGACAGGCGGCCACGCAGATTCGCATTTTGCACCCCACATTCAAAATACCCTTCTGCCCGATCTGTGCATCAACGGCGTCGAATCTGCACGGCGGGCAGCCCGCTACAACCTGAAATACGGCGCCGACTTTTTGAAATTCATGTCGACCGGCGGCGTCATGTCGCTGGGCACCACGGTCGGCGCGCAGCAGCTGACGTACGACGAGATCGCCGCCATCATCGAAATCGCCGAGATGTACGGCGTACATACCGCCACCCACGCCCACGGCACCAACGGCATCAAGGCCGCTGTGCGCGCAGGCGTCACTTCAGTTGAACACGGCATGATGCTTGACGACGAAGCCATTGATCTCATGCTGCAAAAAGGCACCCACCTGACCCCGACCATCATTGCCGCCGAACGCATCATCGTCAACGGCGAGGCCGGCGGCATTGCCGGCTGGGCGGTTCAAAAGGCCCGGCAGGTGCTTGAAAACCACAAAGCCGGCCTGCAAAAGTGCCTGGCCCGCGGCGTTAAGCTCAACTTCGGCTCCGACGCCGGCACGCCCTATAACTTCCACGGCAAACAGGGCTACGAATTCGAGCTTATGGTTTCGTTTGGCTTTACGCCGGCGCAGGCGCTGACCGCCGCGACGGTGACCAATTCGCAGCTTTTGCGGATACAGGACAAAATCGGCACGGTCGAGCCCGGCAAGCTGGCCGACATCGCCGCCTTTGCAGGCGACCCCCTGGACGACATCAAGGTCATGCAGGACTGCCGTTTTGTCATGAAAGACGGCGTTGTTGTCAAAAACTGATCGTTTCAAAGGCCGCCCCGCGGGGCGGCCTTTCTGCGTTCGATCCGGCGTGCCGGCCGCACGCTGCCGAAAGGCTGCCGGATGCCCGGGCTGTCTTTCACCCCATACTGCATGTTCCTTTTCCGGCCGCACGGCGAACCGATTCAAAGTAAAACAAAACGCAGGAGATGGACGCTTATGAGCAATATCGCTATCGCGAACAATGAGACGGCAGATCAGGTGATCGCCGCCGTCCGCGAGGCCGGGGAAAAAATGCTGGCCCCCGACGCCGTGTGCGGCGTCCGGGTCAAGGGCCGGTCGGACTTTGTCACCAACGTCGACATGGCGGTGCAGGAATTCCTGCGCTCCCGCCTAAACGGACTGCTGCCCGGCGTGCAGTTCATGAGCGAGGAAGCCGACAATTCCTCGCTCGATCCCGCGCGCCCGTTCTGGATTCTCGACCCTGTCGACGGGACGACCAATCTCATCCACCGGTGCCGGCACAGCGCCGTGTCGCTCGCTCTGGCCGAGGCTGGACAAATTCTCTTTGGTGTGGTATATAATCCTTACAGCGGGGAATGTTTTACCGCCCGGCGGGGCGAGGGGGCCTTCTGCTGCGGACGCCCCATCCGTGTCAGCCGGACCGCCGGCTTATCCGACGCGCTCATTGCAGCCGGCACCCTGCCCGGCTGCCGCGACCCGGAAAAAGATGCGTTCGGCCTGATGCGCGCCCTGTACTGCGCCTGTCGGGACATCCGCCTGACGGGCTGCTCGTCGCTCGACCTGTGCTGGGTCGCTTCCGGGCGGCTGGACGGCTGTGCCGAACCTGTGCTCAAGCCGTGGGATTACGCGGCCGGCGCTCTGATCATCGCCGAAGCCGGCGGACAAATCACCGCTTGGGACGGCGGCCCGCTTTCCCTGACGCAGGGCGGGGGCGTTTTGGCATCCAACGGACTGCTGCACACAGCTCTGCAATCCAAATTATAGCGAGGATTTTCCATGGAATTACGCCTGCCCGTTTCCCCCGGCAAACTGACCCGGGCGGAGCAAAAAATTCTGGACTATATCAATACCAACACCGATACATTCCTGTTTTCATCCATCGGACAGCTGGCGCGCCAGCTCGGGCTGTCCGACGCCACGCTGTCCCGGTTCGCCCGTCATGCAGGCTGCCGGGACTTTAAGGCGCTAAAAGCGCTGGTGCTGGAACAGGCTTCCAATCCTGCCGTCAAAGCATCGGAGCTCCTGCGGCCGGGCGAAAGCTTTTCCCCGCGGGACTGGCTGGAACGCCAGCAGCAATATTTGCAAAAAACGGCCGAGCTGCTCGACCCGGCGGAATTCGACCGCGCCGCCGGCCTCATCTGCACCGCGCGCCGGGTGTTTATCCACGGCAAAAGCGCTTCCGCCGCTTTGGCCCAGCTGCTCTATTTCCGGCTGCGCCGTATCGGCGTCAATGTTGTTTTGCTGCCATCCGGCGGATCGGAACTGGCCGAAGGGCTTGTACAAATCGGGCCGGAAGATCTTGTCGTGCTGTTCGGTTTTTTCAGCCTTCCGATCGAAGGGCAGATTCTGCTTGAACAAAGCCGGGCTGCCGGCTACCGGACGCTGGCCTTTGTCGGGCGCACCTGCCTCGTCCCCGAAGATCGGGCGGATGTTTGCCTGTTTGCCTACCGCGGAACCGAAGAAGAATACCATTCCATGGCCGTGCCCACCGCGCTGATCGACGCCCTGGTCGTTGCGGCAGCGCAGCGCCTCGGGCAGCGCGGGACGGACAACCTGCGCCTGCTGCATCAGCTGTGGAAACGGTATTTTCCCGAATAAAACCCCTATGCCGGGGCGGTTTGAACGCCTGCGGCAAACAAAAACGGCGGAAGCGTCTTTACCGGCGCTCCCGCCGTTTGCCTCAGGCCGTCACCACAGCTGCCCTTCCCCCAAAGGGAGCACCAGCTCAGCATTTTTAAAATCCCCGCTGTGCGCCTGGCTTTTGGGCGAGACGAGCATGAGCATGGTGACGAGCCCCAGCCCGGCGCTGCGCAGCGGCTTTTCCGGCGTGCCGCCCGTCAGGCAGACGCCCGGCGCCGCTTTCCAGCCAAACCGGGCGTAAAACGCGGCCTTGTCTTCTGCGCAGGTAAAGACGCTGATGTCCGGGCGGCAGGACAAGATAAACCGCGCCGCTTCCCGGACGACCCGCCCCGCATACCCCTTTCCCCTGCAGCCCGGGCGCGTCACGACCTCGCTCAGGCCATACGCCGCATACCTTTCCCCCCTGTGGCGCAGCAGGGTTTTCCGCACGGCCGCATGGCTGACCGCCACCCCGCCGTCCATCAGGACAAAGGACGTCACATAGGTGTCCGGTTCTGTGGGGAAGGCCGCGCCGCCATCCGCCGGCCACGCGGTGTTTTCCAGCTCGGCAATCCGGGCGGCCATGTCCGCGCCGCCCGGCGGGTATTGGATCAGTTCCATAAGATTCTCCTTTTGCGGCTGTGCCCGGCGCCGCCGAAACAAAGCCTTTCTCAAATGCTGGAACGCTTCTGCGCCCTGTGAACCTGTTTTTTGCATTATACAGGATCTTCCCGCCCGCCGCAAGGCCGGTTGTTCCTGTTTTGTCCGTCCGGCAAGGCGGAAACCGCCGCTTCTTTTCAAGCGGGTGCGCCGCTGTTTGACAGTAAACCGGGGGCGTGCTATACTTGATAAGTAAATTTTGACAGCCTGAACAGGCGAAATGGGGGATTTTTGTGAAAAACCGCGCATTATGCCTCTTTCTCTGCTTGTGTCTGTGTCTGGGACTGCTGCCCGCCAGCGCCCTGGCCGCCGGCACGCAAACCGTAAAAGTCGTCCTGACCGTCGACTATGCCGCCGCCTTTGAGGAGCTGGATCAGCTCAACGAGCTGCGGCGCAAAAACGGGTGCGGCGAGCTGGTCATGGACGCCAACATGATGGACATGGCGATCCGCCGCGCCGCCGAGTGCGCCGTCTATTACAGCCACACCCGCCCCGACGGCCAAAAGTTTGACACCGCCTACTCCAGCTCGCTGAAAGGTACCCGGGCCGAAAACATCCTGTACGGCCGCAGCCAGTCGGTGAGCGCTTCCAGGGCCACCGACTCCTGGTACGATTCCAGCGGCCACCGTAAAAACATGCTCAACAGCATCTACAACTGTGCGGGCATCGCCTGCCTCAGGGATCTGGCCGGCAACACCTACTGGGTGCAGGAGTTTTCCACCAGCAGCGCCAAGGCGGCAGCTCCGCGCTCAAGCGGGCAGGAGCAGTTCCGTTTTTCGGTGGACACCGATCCGCAGTACCTGACCGTCCGCCTCAGCCAGAGCTCGCTGCGCCTTGACCCCGGCGAAGAAGAAACGGTTTATATTTTCAATGACAGGGGCACTCCGCTCGAGCCCGGCTCCATGCGTTCGGACAACGAAAGCGTGGCTTCTCTGAGCCAGGACGGCAGCGGCGTGCGCGTTACCGCCGTCGGCGGCGGCTCGGCGACCGTGACGCTGAGCGTCGGCGGCAAGACCCTGTCCCTGCCCGTCACGGTGAATCAGCCTGTTCAGACAGTCGAGCTGGAAAGGCTCAAGCTGGACGGAATCTATGCCAGCAAAGCGTACCTGCACGTCGGGGAGTCGCTGACCACGCAGGTCCTGTTTCTGCCTGAGGGCGCGCCGTCCTATGAAGTTGTATGGGATCTCTACGATTATGAAACTGCCAGCATTTCGGTTGACGGGCCCCGCTGCACCATCACTGCCCTGAAGCCCGGCACCAACGAACTGTATGTACAGACAGCTGATGCGATCGATGGCTGTTATTACGCCACCTATTCGGAAATTATCATCCTCGGCGGTTCGCCTTCTGAACCGCAGGAGCCGGCTGAGCCGGAAGAGCCCGAAACCCCGGCCGAGCCTGAAGAGCCCGAAACCCCGGTAGAGCCCGAAGAGCCTGAAACCCCGGCCGAGCCGCAGGAACCCGAAGTCCCTGCGCAGGCCGATGACATCGACCTGTCCGCCTCGTATGCCGAGCTAATCCCCGGCGAACAGCTCAAGCTGATGGCCTATGTCCGTCCCAATGGGGCCGAACAGGGCGTGACCTGGAGCAGCCGCGACACGTCGGTGGCCATTGTCGACCAAAACGGGCGCGTGACCGGCGTGCAGAAAGGCGTCGCCGAGATCGTCGCGTCCACCCCGGACGGCGAAATTGCCGCATCCTGCCGGGTGCGTGTTGACGGCGGTTTCGGCGGCAAGCCGATTTACTTCACCGACGTCAACGAAAACGCCTATTTCTATGACGCCGTCGCGTGGGCTACCGCGCAGAATCTGCAGCCCGCCATCGAAGGCGAAGAATTCGGCGTCGAGCGCGGCTGCAGCCGTCTGGACATTGTCCGCTATCTGTGGAAGCTGATGGGGTCGCCCCAGCCTGAAAACACCGGCAGCACGCGTTTTACCGATATTTCCGACTCTGTCGGCGACCGCGACGACCGCTGGGCTGTCCAGTGGGCGGTCGAAGCCGGCGTCACCACCGGCACCGGCGACTATACCTTCAGCCCCGACGTCCGGGTCACCCGCGCCGAGGCCATGACCTTTATCCACCGCGCGCTGGGCACGCCGGGCGCGTCGGGCGGCACCAGCTTTTCCGACGTGCCCGCGGACAGCTGGTTTACCGAAGCTGCCGTCTGGGCGGTTCAGAATGGCGTTACCACCGGGACCAGCGCCACGACCTTCACGCCTCATCAGGTGTGTTCGCGCGGCGAAATCATCACTTTCCTGTACCGCACCTTCAACTGATGTGCTCTTCTTTTCTGCCATGACAAAGGGCGGGAACACCGGGTGTTCCCGCCCTTGTTTGATGTTTTCAGCTCCCGCCGCCCAAATCGGTTTCGTCCGGGTACTGCCTGATGATTTCGAGTACCTCTTTCAGCCACTGTTCCTGATTGCTGACGGCGCACTCCACCGTTTCACCATCGAAACGCAGCGACAGGTCGCCGTAAAAATTGACGAGGTGCAGCATGTCGCCGCCGCCCGTGTCACCGCTGGGAAACAGGACGTCTTCAAGGCGCAGCATGACTTCCCACTGAAAGTCGCCTTCCTCGGACCGGTGGGTTTTGACCCCCGACGACGGAAGGATATTGCGCAGACGCGTCTTCAGCGCGGCCGACCGGAACATGGAAAGCAGCTCTTCAAAGTGCGCGTCGTCCGGCCGGATGGTAAAAGACACCGGGGCGACGCCTTCCCCGTCATAATAATACCCGCGTATCTGGGTGCATTGCGACAGGTCGAGGAACGGATAGCGCTGCTCAATCGTCAAAGGACGGGTGTAAATGAAAGCCGCGGCGGCAAGGGCAAGCAGGGCGGCTGCGGCCAGCACGGTTTTCTTTCTTCTGCTCATCAACGCTCCCTCCTTTTGAGCCGCCGGGCAGGCGGGCGCCGCTTTTTCAGCCCATAATGTCGTACACGACTCCGCAGAAAATCTTGACTGCGTTGGACAAAACCTGCTCGTCAAAGTCAAAGCGGCGGTTGTGGCCCGGCCCTGCTTCAGGCGTCAGCACCCGCATAAAGGTCGCCTGGCCGCCCTGCTCCTGCACGCGGTTCATCATGTACGAAACGTCTTCGCTGCCGCCGCTCTTGCTGCGCAGGGTCTCGGACACCGGCATATCCAGCTTTTCACGGCAGACGCGCGCCACGCGTTCGGCCAGCTCTACATCGCTCGAAAGCGAGTTGGCCGCGCCCATCAGACGCAGGTCACAGGTGCAGCCGTGCATTTTGGCCGAGTTTTCCAAAATGCTGACCGCATAGTTGGTCATGTACTGGTTGAGCTCGGTCGTCTCGCCGCGGACCTCGATTTCCATTTTGGCTTCGTCGGCAATGACGTTGCGGCCGCTGCCCGCATGGACCGTGCCGACGTTGACGCGGGTCTGCCCCTTGCCGTGGCGCGGAATGGCATACAGGTTCAAAACGGCCGTCGCAACCGCCAGCATGACATTTTTGCCCAGATGCGGCGAACCGCCGGCATGTGCCGACTTGCCGTGGAAAACGACGTCGTATTTGCTGGTCGCCAGAGAACCGTAGCTGCCGGGGATGACCGTGGCCGGGTCGTCGGGCTTTTTGTCCGTGATGTGCGAGCCGATCAGATACTGCACGCCGTCAAGATGCCCGTTTTCGACAATGGCTTTGGCGCCGCGGACCCCCTCTTCGGCGGGCTGGAAAATAAGCTTGACCGTGCCGTGCAGCTGGTCGCGGATCGCCATGAGCACACGGGCGACGCCCAGGCCGATGGTCGCGTGGCCGTCGTGGCCGCAGGCGTGCATAAAGCCGGGGTTGACCGATCCAAATCCCTCACGCGCCGGCAGGTGGCTGGGGTCGGTTTCTTCGATGACGCCCAGCGCGTCAATGTCAAAACGCATGGCGACCGTCGGGCCCTCGCCGCAGCGCAGAATCCCGATGACGCCGGTCATGCCGCCTTTGGTCCGCTGCACAAACTCGGGGTCCGCCCCCTGATTGACAGCGCGCTGATACTGTTCTTCCAGCACCTCGTCCGACGGGACGCCCATGCGGGCGTCCTTTTTGCAGACCTGATCGCCGGTCAGCACTTCATATCCCATGTCGGTCAGCTTGCGGGCGATGATCGACGATGTGCGCATTTCGAGCCAGCCGGTCTCGGCGTATTTGTGAAAATCCCGGCGGCAGGCTACCAGATCGCTTTGAATCCCGTCGGCCAGTTCTTTGATTTTGTCATAAACATTCATACTGCTGTCCCTCTCATTTGCCGGGCCGGATAATGCCGACCCCGTCTTTGATTTCGATTGCTGTTCCGTACGGCTCGCACAGGCGGGCCAGATACCGCAGGACTTCTTCGTCGCCCGTCATGACGGGGACGCCCTTCTGCGGCCGCGCTTTGTCCATGCCGAGCGAAATGGGGTACAGGCGGACTTCGGTCAGCTCGCCGTCTTCCATCGTCCAGCCTGCCATGACCGAAAACCAGATCTCCGGCAGCGTGCCGTAGCCGGCCGTTCCGTTTTTGCTGCGGTCATCCATGTACGCGCCCACTTTGGTGTCGAGCGGCACGCCGCGGTTGGCGTAAGCGTCCCACGGCTGGAACTCGACGGTCTCGGTCTCAAAAATAAAGTTGCCCAGGCTGTACAGAATGAGCCCGCCGTGATAACATTCGATGCCGCGCAGCTCATGCGGCCCGTGCCCGATGACGGCTTTGGCGCCGGCGTCAACGCAGCGGCGGGCGAATGTTTCAAGGAACTGCGCCGGCACCGTCGTGTCGTCAGCATCGTTTTCGTGGCCGTGAATGCTGACCAGCACGATGTCGGCCTGCTTGCACGCCTCGCGGATTTCGCCTTCAATGCGCGCCATGTCCTTTTCTTCGGGGATGCTCTCGATAAAGCACCGGTCATCCCGCGCGAACATCGCGCCGCCCAGCGACAGCGTGCCCTCGCGCGGCGGGTTGCGGTACCCGATACGCACCGAACGTTCGGCGCCGGCGTTGATTTGGGTCACTTTGGCCAGTTCTTCGACCATCGCGTAGTGTTCGGCGTCCAGATGGAAAATCTTGCTGAAGCGCAGGGGGTTGAGCCCGGGGCGGCCGGGCAGATCGGCTGTCTGCGCGCCGGCCATAGCCGAACGGTCAAAGCTTGAACAGACGCTGATCAGCGCCACGCGCGTGCCCTTTGCCTCGAAATAGCAGGGTTTGGACGCCTCGCCCAAATCTTTTCCCGTGCCTGAAAAGACCATGTCGCGCTCGCGCAGGTTCCGGATGGTGGCCAGCACGCCGCCGTGGCTGTAATCGCACGAATGGTTGTTGGCCGTATTGAACAGGTTAAAGCCGTACGAACGAATGTCGTCGAGGGTGCGAGGGTCGGCCATCGCCCAGGTGCCGCCGCTGACTGCGGCCGGCACGCCTTCCTGGTTGTGGAAGGTCATTTCCAGGTTGACAAAGCGCACGTCGTGCTGCATGACGCAGTCGCGAACCGGGCCAAAGCCCTCGTACCCGCCTTCAGGAAAGCGGCGGGTGATAAACGCGTCGCCGGCGGCGATAAAAGTTGTCTTTGCCATGTCTGCACCTCACTTGACAATGGAGCCGAACACGCCGTCGACCCCGGCCGCCATCAAAAGAACCAGCAGCGCCTGCTGCACCGCCTTGTAAGCGCCGGCCACGGGATAACGCTCGTCCAGGCTGTGGTTGTAAATGGTTTTGGATTCTGCATCGGGCGCATAGGCGCGGCCCATGCACAGCGCCGGGATTCCGCGCGACATGGCGACGTTGGCGTTGGTGCAGCCGCCTTTGGCCAGCACGGGCTCAACACCCACATGCTCCAGGCTGAGCCAGGCCGTTTCGACCAGCGGCGCGTGTTCGTCCTGCCCGCCGCCCGGCACGCTGCCGATGAGCTTCTTGCTCCACTCGATTGTGTTTTTGCCCCAGCGGTCGGTCTCTTCGCGCGCCGCCTGCTCGAATGCGTCAAAGATTTTCTTCTTCATGACCTCAAACTCTTCAGGGCTGTTGGAGCGGAAGTTGAGCTTGACCACCGCTTCCGATGCAATGGCATGAACGCCGGCGTCGTTGCCGCCGTGGAAGTTGGACACGCAGTAGGTTGTTTTGGGCTCGGCCGGCACCTGAATATCGGCGATTTTGGCAACCGCGCGCGCCGCCGCATGGATGGGCTGGGCGATGGAGCCGAAAGCGCCGAAAGCGTGGCCGCCCATGCCTTTGAAGGTGACTTCCCACGTTTCGCCTACCGTCGCCTGATAGACGATGCCGCTCATATCGTTGTTGTCAATGCTGAGCGAGATGTCAATGTCGGGATTGTCCTGCAAAAAGTCTTTCATACCGCCCAGGCTGCCGGTCCCTTCTTCACGGGTGGTGCCGACAAACACGACGTCGCCCGCCGTCTCGATACCCGCTTCATTCATGGCGCGGGCCAGGCTGAGCAGCATGGCCAGGGCGCGGGTGTCGTCGCCGATGCCGGGCGCGTAGATAAATCCGTCGCGCTGCTCGACGCCCTTAACCGATCCAAAGGGGAACACCGTATCCAGATGGCCCTCAATGAGAACCTTCGGCCCCTTGCCCTTGCCGCGGCGCAGCGCCACGACGTTGCCGCCCCGGTCGATATGTACGTCTTCCAGCCCCAGTGCGCGCAGCTTGTCGGCAAAAACCGCGGCGCGCTTTTCCTCATGGCCGGTCGGCGCCTCGATCTGCACGAGTTCGCACTGTTCGGCGATGCAGCGATCCTGATCCTGTTCGATAAGCTGAAGCGCTTTCTGAACCTGCGGCAGCCCAACCATCGTCTTAAACTGCTGCGCGCACTGCTCTGATGTCTGATACATCTTTTCTTCCCCCTTACTGACGGTAAAAATCCGGAACCTGCTGGGAATGATACTCTTTGATTTCGCGCTGGAAATCTTCGCTGGACAGAATATCATAACCGGTCATGGCCAGGCCTTTAGCCCCCTTGATGCAGACTTCAATGGCCTCGGGCGTCGCGGCGCAGGCCGCGTATTCCACGGTGTGCGACTGCACGGTTTTATCATCTGTAATCGACAGATAATCGTGGATGGCAGGGATCTTGATGGACACGTTGCCGATGTCCGACGATCCGTACTGTTTTTTGGGATCGGGCCACTGCATTTCAATGCCCAGTGCGGCCATATTGTCTTTAAAAGCCTGGTTCATGGGACGGTTGGAATAGCGTTCGGCCGAAATGTCATCCATTGTGATTTCAGCGCGCGCGCCGGTCAGCGCCTCGGCATTCTGGGCGCAGCGGCGAATGACCTCAACAAGCTCTTCAATGCGCTTCATGGTTTCGGCGCGCAGACAGAAAGAAGCGCGCGCATACGGCGGAATAATATTGGCCGCCGTGCCGCCGTCGGTAATAATACCGTTGATGTTGTCCTGCGGATCAAAGGTCGGACGCATCAGATCGATCTGGTTAAACAGGCAAATCACGGCGCCGAGCGCGTTGATGCCGTTCTTGGGCACCGACGAGTGCGCGCCTTTGCCGAAAAACTCGACATTGACGGTGCAGGCGGCCCGTCCGCCGCGGCCCACCAAATTGGACCCGCCCGACGACGGGTGCATCATCAGGGCAAAATCGACGTCGTCAAAAGCGCCCGCCCTGAGCAGCTTGACCTTGCCCGCTCCGCCCTCTTCGGCCGGCGTACCGATAATGCAGACGTTGCCTTTAAGCTCGCCGATGACCGACGCCAGCCCCAGGAACGCGCCCGTCGAGCATGTGGCGATCAGGTTGTGCCCGCAGCCGTGGCCGCAGCCGTTCAGCGCGTCGTACTCG
This sequence comes from uncultured Clostridia bacterium, assembly GCA_944381055.1. GTDB lineage: Bacteria > Bacillota > Clostridia > Oscillospirales > Butyricicoccaceae > Ventrousia. The sequence continues at coordinate 19,466 of CALWJQ010000057.1, forward strand.
GCAAGAAACGCGACGGTCGGGCCGCCGGGCTGCCCTTTTGCGTCGGCGCGGAAGGACGTCGCAAGGCCGCCGTAACCTTTCTGCACGGCAAAACCGTGTTTTTCCAGTTCAGCGCTGATAAAGCCCAGCGCCTTGAACTCTTCAAAGCCCAGTTCCGGATTGTCGTGAATGTCGATGGCCAGCGCGCTGAGTTCCTGTGAAACAGCATCGATGGCCTGTGCGATCTGACGTTTTTTCTCTTCCATGTGCAAGGCTCCTTTCTGCCCCGGCCCTTTCTTTTCCGCAGCCGGGATTTGTCTTAATTATACCATGCTTTTTCTGACTTTCCTATATCTTTTGTGGATTTTTATAGATTTTCTTTTGAAAAAACAGGGCCGCCCAGAGCGGCCCTGTTTTGATTATTTTTTGCCCAGCCCGCGGGCCACCATTTCGGTGACGGCGAACGTCGCCACGTCGTCGGCGTACTTGCCCGCGCCAAAGCCGGCGTCGTACCCCAGCTCTTTGGCCAGTTCGTGTGTAATGCGCGCCCCGCCGCAGCACAGCACGACGCGGCTGCGCAACCCTTCGGCTTCCAGCAGTTCGACCAGATCGGTCAGGTTTTTGATGTGCACATCTTTCTGCGTCACAGTCTGCGAGACCAGCAGGACATCGGCATGAAGCTCGCGCGCTTTCTGCACAAACTCTTCATTGGTGACCTGGCTGCCCAGGTTGTACGCCTCGATCATCTCATACCGCTCCAGCCCGTAATGCCCGGCGAAGCCCTTGCGGTTCATAATGGCGTCGATGCCGACCGTATGGGCGTCGGTGCCTGTGGACGCGCCGATCACCACCACTTTGCGTCCGATGTTGCGGCGGATGTACTCGTTGACCGCTTCCATGTCCATGGTTTCGGTCTCGACTTCGAGTACCTGGATCGACGTGTAGTCAACCGAATGGACGCACGAGCCGTACACAATATAAAATGTAAACGCCTCGTCCAGCGTCTGCCGATAGACGACCGAAGGATCCCCGATCCCCATTTTCCGGGCGAGCAGGCGGGCCGCTTCGGCCCCTTTTTCATCGTTTTTGACGGGCAGGGTAAAGGAAAGCTGAACCTTGCCGTCGTTCATGGTGTCGCCGTAGGCGCGCACCGCTTTGGGGTCAAATGTCTTGTCGAAATCGTTTTTGCTGACGTTGTACAGCCCTGAACTCATGCCTGCCAGCCCCCTTTCATCAGCGGAATAAAGGGGTTGATGTACCCCGGCTGCTTGGGGACGACGCCGGACAGCCCCTTGCCGCCGTCCTGCGGTCGCCTGATGTCGGCAAAGATCCCCTTTTCCAGCGTCTGGAACATCCCCAAATCCTCAATTTCACGCAGCAAGCCGGCCGCTTTTTGCAGCACCTCGGCAGCGCGGGTCTGGATGATGCCGCCCTTTTTGAACTCGAGTTCGCTGCCCAGATCGGCCATGGTGCGGAAGATGTACTGCGCGTTTTCAATGGACAAAGCGCGATCGGACATAAAGGGGGTGTGGATGGCTTCGGTCAGCATACCGAGCAGATGGATTTTCTGCCCGGTGAGAATCGTAGTGATGTTGAACAAAGCGTCCTGCACATGGCCGCGGAAGATGTTGCCCGTCATGAACTTGGTAGGCGGCATATACTTGAGCGGCGCGCGCGGGAAGATTTCGCGCGCCATCTGCGCCTGGGCCAGTTCGAACAGAAAGCCGTTTTTAATGTCCGGCGAAATTTCAAAAGCGTGCCCCAGGCCCATCTGCTCTTCCGGCAGCCCGGCCATCAGGGCGAACTGCTCGTTGAGAAACTGGCTGGCCAGCACCGTATGCGCTTCCTCGACGGCGTCGGCCGTCGTCAGGTAATTGTCCTCGCCCGTATTGATGACAACACCGGCATACCCGTTGATGACCCGCGAAAAATACTGGTCGACCAGCGTGCGCTTCATGTTGATGTCGCGGAACAGTATGCCGTACAGCGCGTCGTTCAGCATGACGTCCAGCCCTTCGAGCGCCCCCATCGCGGCAATTTCAGGCATACAGAGCCCCGAACAGTAGTTGCACAGACGGATATAGCGGCCTTCCTGTTCGCCGACCTCGTCGAGCGCAGCGCGCATCAGGCGGAAATTTTCCTGCGTGGCGTAGGTTCCGCCGAACCCCTCGGTCGTCGCGCCGAACGGCACATAGTCCAGCAGGGACTGCCCCGTCGTACGGATGACGGCGATGACGTCGGCGCCCTGCCGGGCAGCCGCCTTTGCCTGCACAATATCTTCATAAATGTTGCCGGTTGCAACGATCAGGTACAGCCACGGCCCCTGCTTCTCGCCGCCGTGCGACGCGATAAACTGTTCGCGCCGCCGCCGCCGGGCAGCAATCTTTTCCATTGCCGCCCGGACCGGGGCATCAAGCGCCCGTTCAATCCCGTCTGCGTCCGCGCCGACCGGCGCCGTGAGATCCAGCTTGCCCAAAGACGCCTCCTGCGCAATTTCCTGAGGCGACAGCCCGGTTTCGGCCATGACACCGCCCAGCCACCAGGCCGCGCCCTGCCCAAGCACGCCCTTTTCTGTCAGCAGATCGACCACGACATTGGGCAGCGGCACGCCGTCGGCGTTGACGCCGTCGATGCCGAGCAGGCGGCAAACGGCGCGCTCGACGGCGACTGTGGTGTGCAGGTCAATATAACTCTGCACATCTTCGGCGACAAAGCGCGCCGAGGCACGCGCCTGCTCTATCAGGCCCTGGTCGAGTGAAAGCTTGCTTTGCATGTTATTCCTCCCGGTGCCGCTGGTTGCGCGCCAGCCCGACCGGTTCGAGCGACAACTGATTGCCCTGTTCCAGCCCGGCGACGCCGATCAGCCGATCCTCTTTTTCGCCCCGGCAGACTTCACACTGACAGGTCTCGCGGTACTCGCGCGGTTCGGTATAGGTCGTGATAACGCCTTCGAAGTTGCGCAGGATGACGCGGCCGGCGCTCTGCGAGACGACATAGTTGGGCATGACGGGGATTTTCCCGCCGCCGCCCGGCGCGTCAACGACAAAGGTGGGCACGCAGTAGCCCGATGTGTGGCCGCGCAGGCCCTCGATGATCTCGATTCCCTTGGCGACCGGGGTGCGGAAGTGCTCGAGCCCGTACGACAGGTCGCACTGATAGATGTAATAGGGCCGCACCCGGATTTTGACCAGCTCATGCACCAGTTTTTTCATCACATGCACGCAGTCGTTGACGCCGGCGAGCAGCACCGACTGGTTGCCCAGCGGGATTCCCGCATCGGCCAGGCGGGCGCAGGCGGCGGCCGACTCTTCGGTGATCTCGTTCGGATGGTTGAAATGCGTGTTGAGCCAGATGGGGTGGTACTTTTTCAGCATATTGCACAGCGCCGGCGTGATGCGCTGCGGGCAGACGACCGGCGTGCGTGAGCCAATGCGGATGATTTCAACGTGCTCGATGGCGCGCAGACGCGAAATGATATATTCCAGCCTGTCATCCGACAGCAGCAGCGGGTCGCCGCCCGACAAGAGCACGTCGCGGACGGCCGGCGTGCGCGCAACATAGTCGATGCACGCATCGATCTGGTCTACGGCGACGGCGCTGTCGTGCTGGCCGGCAAAGCGCCGGCGCGTACAGTGGCGGCAGTACATCGAGCACTGATCGGTGACGAGCAGCAGCACACGGTCCGGGTACCGATGCGTCAGCCCGGGCACCGGCGAATCGGTGTCCTCGTGCAGCGGGTCGAGCAGATCGGCCGGCGAACGGTGTACTTCGGCCGCCGTCGGCACTGCCTGGCGGCGGACGGGATCGTGCGGATCGTTGGGGTCGATGAGCGACAAATAGTACGGTGTGATGGCCATGCGCAGGGTGCCCAGGCACTCTTTGACGCCCGCCTCTTCCTCGGCGGACAGGTTCAGATGCTGCTTGAGCTCTTCCAGCGTCTCGACGCGGTTGCGGACCTGCCAGGCCCAGTCGTTCCAGTTCTTATCCGGCACATTTTGAAACATGCCGCTCGCGCGGCTCTGACGGAAAGTCATGCTGCCATCCTCCTTTTACAGATTACAGGTATTTTTCGTCAAACAGCTTGCGCAGTTTCTCGTTTTCGCGCAGCACGTTCAGGGTGATTTCTGCGTGGTTTTTGGTATAGCCGTTGCCGACGATCATGGTGACGTCCTTGCCGACGCCTTCGGCGCCCAGCGCCGCTTTGGTAAAGCTGGTCGCCATTGAGAAAAAGTAGACGATGCCGTCGTCGCGCACCGGCAGAATGGCGCTCATCTCGCAGTTTTCGACGTTGACGCACGAGATGGACAGGTCATACTCTTTTCCGCCGTTGGCTGCGATCGCCGCTTCAAGCACGGCGACCGGCTCGGTTGCGCTGGCGACGACCACCTTGTGGTAAACGCCCAGTTCCATCAGCGCGTCGACCTGCGCGGGATTGCGCACCACGCCGACGACATTGCCGTTGGGGCCGACTTTTTTCATGGCCTCGTAGCCGCACAGCACGCCCGACTTGCCGTTGGCGCCCAGAATGAGCACGCTGTCCCCCTCTTTGGGCAGCTTGCGGGCCTGGGCGGGCGCGCCCGCCACGTCGAGCGCGGCCAGAGCCAGCGCCTCGCTCATATCGTCGGGCAGCTTGGCATAGATGCCGCTTTCAAACAAAACGGCCTGGCCCTCGATGTCGACGCGGTCGATGTCCATGTGGATGGCTTTGATTTTATCTATTTTCAGCGGCGTCATCGACAGCGACACGAGCGAGGCAATTTTGTCGCCCACCTTGAGGCCGCAGGTGTCGGCCAGATCCTCGCCGATATAGGCCACTTTGCCGATAAACATGCCTCCCGACCCGGTGACCGGGTTCTGCTGCTTGCCGCGCTCGGCGACAATGCCCAGGATCATTTCGCCGATTTTCTGGGGGTCATGGCCGCAGGCTTCTTCCATCTGCGTAAAAGAGGCCGAGTCAATGTTGAGCGAGATGACGTCGCAGATAATCTCGTTGGAATACCGCTTGGTCATGTCATTGTCAATTTTGTAAGCCGCCTGGGTCAGCACGCCCTTGGGCTCGATGACGCGGTGAATCCCGTACTTATTGCCTTTCATTGCCATGATAATTTCCTCCGGTTTCTGTATTTTAATTATTGTTTTTTACGGACGCGGACGCAGGCGCAAAATGGCGCGCGCCTCTTCGGGCGACGCGATTTCGCGGCCCAGCTCGCGGGCGATGCGCACCGTTTTTTCCACCAGTTCGCCGTTGGAACGGGCGGGCACGCCCTTGGACAGGTAGACGTTGTCTTCGAACCCGACGCGCACATGCCCGCCCATCAGAATGGCGGCCGCCGCCATGGGGAACTCAAACCGGCCGACGCCGGCGGCCGTCCAGGTGCAGTCCTGCGGGATACTCTCTTTCATGAACAAAAGGTCGCGGACCTCGCCGGTGATGCCGCCGTTGACGCCCATGACGAAGTCAAAGTGCATGGGGCCGGGGATATGGCCCTTTTTGTGCAGGCGCAGCGCCATGTCGATCATCCCCTTGTCAAAGACCTCAATTTCCGGCTTGATGCCCCGTTCAGCCATGCGCTGCGCAAACTCGATAATCATGTTTTCCGTATTGACAAAGATCTCGTCGCCGCCAAAATTGCAGGTGCCGCAGTCCAGGGTTGCCATTTCGGGCAGCAGCTCAATGGGCTGCAGGCGTTCGTCGGCCGTCATGCCGACGGCGCCGCCCGTAGAGGGCTGGATAATCACGTCCGGGCAGACGGCCCGGATGGCGTCAAAGCACTCGGCAAACCGGCCGCGATCCTGGGTCGGCGTACCGTCGTCCCACCGGACGTGCAGATGGATGATCGACGCGCCGGCGTCGCGGGCGCTTTTCGCTTCGCGCGCAATTTCCTCTACCGTATAGGGCACGGCGGGATTGTGTTTTTTTGTGACCTCGGCTCCGCAGATACAGGCCGTCAAAATGAGCTTTTCCATTACAGGCTGCCTCCTTTTCGCTGTTTGTCAATCGGGACGACGCAGGTGCCGCTGGCGCGGCAGACGACAATGGGTTCGGGCAGGATGTCGCAGGCCGAATCGCTGATGTCAGGCCGGGGAGCGATCACCTTGCGCGCCTCGAAAACCATTTTGCGCGACGTGCGCCCGACCGAAACGATCTCGCCCGTCGCTTCGATATAGTCGCCCGCGTAGACCGGCGCTAAAAACTCGACGCTGTCATAGGCGCGGAACAGCCCCTCGTCCCCGTCGTGCAGAATCAGAAGCTCAGTCGCAACATCGCCGAACAGCCCCAGCATACGGGCGCCGTCGACCAGGTTGCCGCCGTAGTGCGCATCATGCGCGCTCATGCGCAGCCGAATGGTGGATTTCATCCTGTTGCCTCCTTTTTCGCAATTTTTGCAAAAAAATAAGCGCTGTGAACAAAAACCAACGTCCGTTCATAGCGCTTCATGCCGATTACAAAAAAAGCTATTGATCCCGAAAGACCAATAGCTCTTCATGCACAGGCATGACAGGGACAGTGCGCTGGGCACAGCCCCCAAGAAAAGCCGCGGCAGAACGGCCCATCTTTCGGCGGCCGGCACATTCACTCCCGGCGTCGGACCCTGCCGTCCTTCGCATCCGGGCGCTACCTTGCCGTCCGCGCCTCTATTTTTTATGTAGTTTTAACATATTCAGCATATCGCGTTTTCCGCAATTTGTCAATACCCCTCTTCAATGACGTGCATTAAGCCGCTGTGCGTCAGCATCAGGCGGCAGATCGTCAGGGCGCTGCGCGGGCACTCGTCCAGCGCGCCGGCGGGCAGCAGCCGGTAATCCATATGCCGGCGGATGGCGCGGAAGCCTTCTCCCGATTTGATTTCGCGGCTGAGGGTCTCGGGGTCGACGTCCCGCAGCCCGGCGACCTGGTAATGCGCCTGCGCGTACCGCGCTGCCCCGTCGTAATGCGTGGCGAGCAGCGCGACGACATCCCTGCCCGAAAGGTACCGCACCAGCGCGGCGACAATGCGGCGGCCCTCTTCCGGGTTGGTTCCCCGGGCGAACTCGTCGAGCACCAGCAGGCAGAACCGCCCTTCGCAGCGCGTCAGCGCCCGGTCGAGCGCCGTGATCTCGGCCCCGAAGCTGGACAGCCCCTGCTGCACCGACTGCCCGTCCTCGGCGATGAACAGGATCTCGTCAAACAGCGGCACCTCGGCCCGCTGCGCGAAGACGAAAAAGCCCATGTGCGCCAGCAGCGTATTGAGCACCACGGCGCGCAGCGCCACGCTTTTGCCGCCCATGTTGGCCCCGGTGACAACGGTCGCGCCGCGCCGCAGCGCAATATCGACCGGGGTGAACTCGCCCCCCGACTGCCGCAGCGCCTGCGCGACGCAGGGGTCGATCATCCCGTCCAGCCGCAGGGTTTTTCCGCCGAGAGACGGCCGCACCGCGCCCCACGCGCGCGCCAGCCGCGCCTTTTCGATGAGCAGGTCGAGCCGCGCGATACGGCGCAGGTTTTCTTCCATCACGTCCAGGCTGGGACGCAGCTCCTGCGACAGACGGCGGCAAACAGCCTCTTCCTCGCGCTGCTCACGCGCCAGCGCCGCCGTCCGCCGCGCCTGCGCCTCGTCGGTCAGCTTCCCCGTACGGCGGATTTCGTCTTCGATCTGCCTTTTTTCCTGCCGTGCGTCGGCCAATTCCCGGGAATACCGGCTGCTCACCGAAAACGCCGCCGTCCCCTGCCCGTCGATGTCGAGCAGGCGCAGCGCGCCGGCGCACACATCCAGCTCCGCGCCGCCAACGCCCAGTTCCCGGGCCAGGCGCTCTGTCTGCGGCGCAATGCGCCCGACCTGCATGAGAAAGCTCTTGATTTCAAACAGCCCGATCTCGTCGAGCGCGGCCTCGCGGCAGCGCGCAAAGGTGCGCCGCAGATCCTTGACCATCGAAAATGCGTGCGCCAGCCGGGATACCTGCCGCCACTGCCCGTCGTCCGCGCCGGCCAGCCGCTGCACATCGTCCAGCTCGCGCTCGAGCGCCTCCCGATCCCCGGGACCGCCGGGACGCAGGCTGCGCAGCAGCTCACGCCCGCACGCCGACGCCGGGTGCAGCTCGTCGAGCACCCATTCCAGGCTTTCATTGCGCGATGTTTCAATCATGGGCATCCCTCACAACGTCAAAGACGGGCGCCGGGACGGCGGCCGCCATCTTTTCCAGAAACTCCTGTCCGTCAAACCGCCAGCCGTAGGCCGAAACCGGGTTCACCGTGACGGCCGTCAGCACGGCAGTCTGTTCAACCGCCGCCTTTCCGCCCTTGCGCCGCCAGCCATCCATCACCCCGCGGGACAGCAAAAACTGCGACGCATCGCCGGCCGCCAGCGTCAGGCCGCTCAAATCCAGCCCCGATCGCACCAGCGCCGTCACGGCAGGGTCGGTCACCGCGCCGGCCGCCGCCAGCACGCCTTTCCCGCCGGCCTTTTTCACACTGGACGCCAGATCGCCGGCGTCCAGAGCCGCGCACATCCCGTCAGGGCGAAGCAGCACAAACCGCGCTCCCGGCAGGCGGGGCAATTCCCGCCCCAGCCCGGGCAGCGTAAGGATGCCGCAGACATGCGCCGTCTCGGCAACGACGGTGTCGATGTCGCGGTGCAGCGACGCGCCGGTACACAAAACGACGCCGTCGGCCACCGTTCGCGCGCACAGGCTGCGCCGCCCAGCCGCGCCGTCGATCAGGACCCTGCGGGCCCCCAGGTCAAAAAAAAGCTCCCGCAGGCGCGAAAGCTGTTCGTTCATCGACGGCCCGCCCAGCTGCACAAACCCGTCGGACAGGGCGCGGAATACCACGACCCGGCCCATCGGCGTGCGCACGTCGGTGACCGCCAGGATTTCGCGCGTCGCGTCGCACAGGGGCAGCAGCCCTTCGGCGGTGGCAATCAGCGCCCCCCTGCCGACATAAATAGGCGGCTTGGGGGTATTGGTGACGACATCGCGGCTCTCACCGTCGCGCCCGATGGACGTCAGCGCCAGCCCGCCGCACCCTTCCGGCGGCCCGATCAGGGCGTCCAGAACCGTCGTCTTGCCGGCGTTTTTGCACATCCCCGCCAGCGAAAGCGTCCGTACGCCGGCCGCAAGCTCATTCAGCCGCATAAAGCATCCCGGATCCGGCCCATTCCCGGCGCAGAATGGCATACTGCTCCGTATCCACAAACCGCCCCTGCCCGTTGCGGTACGCTTCGCGCAGGCGGCCCTCATACTGCATCCCCAACCTGCGCATGACGGCGCCCGACGCCTTGTTTTCGACGACATGCACGGCATACAGGCGATGAAACCCGACCGCATGAAAGCCATATTCCACAATGGCCGCAGCCGCTTCGGTCATCAGCCCGCGCCGCCAGTACGGGCGGGCCAGCACATACCCCAGCGACGCACTTTCCAGCCGGCTGTCGACGTCGGGCAGCCCGGCCGAACCGATGGGCTGCCCTGTTTCCCGCAGTTCAATGCACCAGTTATATGTTTCCGGGTTTTCATACGATTTTTCCCACTGAAGCAGCAGCTCGCGCGTCACCGACAGATCGCGGTGCGGCGGCCAAGTGAGGTAGCGCGTCACTTCCGGGTCATTGGCCCAGCCGTTGAACATGGCGGGCGCGTCGGCGGGCGTAAACCGCCGCAGCACGAGCCGCGGCGTCTCCAGGCGCTGTGTTCCCTGATGGTTGAGCATTCCTTTCCCCCTATTCTGACGGGCAGGCGCCGTCAAGCGCATCGCCGATGATGGCGTTGGACACCAGAAAGCCTTTGGGCGTCAGCCGCCATGCCCCGTTTTCATGCACTACATGCCCGCTCGCCCGGTATTTGTCCAGCCGCGCGGCATAGGGCGCAAAATCAGCCTGGAACCGCCGGTAAAAAGCGTCTTCGTCGACGCCCTCTGTCGTGCGCAGCTTGAGCATGACGTATTCGCCGCTGCGGTTCCCGAGCGACAGCTCGTCGGCTTCTTCGACGATCGGCTGCTTGCCCAGCGCCCCCTCGACAAACCCGTTGATGTCGCGCGTAAAGCTGAAGCGCTTGCCCCCGTAAAAGCTGTGCGCCCCGCAGCCGAACCCGAGGTATTCGCTCAAATCCCAGTATTTGCTGTTTTGCCGGGAAACACGGCCGCCGCGCGCAAAGTTTGAAATCTCGTACTGTGCAAACCCGTGCTGGCGCAGCGCATCCACCAGATACAGATACATGTCGGCCTGCGTATCGTCATCGGGAAGCACAGGGTTCTGCCCTGCCAGCGGCGTACCCTCTTCAACCTTGAGTGCATAGCAGGAAATATGCGAAGGCTCCAGCGCCAGCATCCCTTCGAGCGATGCGCGCAGCCCGCCCAGGGTCTGCCCCGGCAGGCCGTACATCAAATCGACCGACAGGTTGTCGGTGCAGTACCGGCGGCACAGAGCCGCCGCTTCGGCTGCCTGTGCATAATTATGCAGCCGGCCCAGCGCTTTGAGTTCGGCGTCGTCGGCCGACTGCACCCCCATTGAAATGCGGTTGACGCCGGCGGCGCGCAGCGATTTAAACAGTTTTTTGTCGCAGCTTTCGGGGTTGACTTCGACCGTTATCTCAGGCCGGGTCAGCCGGACGCGCTTTTGCAGCTCTTTAATGGTGTGCGCAATGCGCTTCGCCCCCCAGACCGAAGGCGTTCCGCCGCCGAAATACAGCGTGTCCGCCTCGTACCGTCCGCCTTTGATGAAAAAATCGTCAAACTGCGCCGTCAGCGCCTGGGCATAGCGATCCATCAGCTTGTCGCTGAACTGGCTCGTCGAACAGAAATCGCAGTATGCGCACCGCTGCCGGCAAAACGGAATATGAATATAAATGCCAAGCATGGAAATTCCTCTTTGTTCCCTTTCCCTGCGGGATCAATCGTCGTCCAGGCGCAGCACGGCCATGAACGCTTCCTGCGGCACCGAGACGGTGCCCAGCGAACGCATCCGCTTTTTGCCTTCTTTCTGCTTTTCCAGCAGTTTTTTCTTGCGGGTGATGTCGCCGCCGTAGCATTTGGCGAGCACGTCTTTACGCATGGCCTTAACGGTCTCGCGCGCGATGATCTTGCCGCCGATGGCCGCCTGGATGGGGATTTCAAACATCTGCCGCGGAATATTTTCCTTGAGCTTTTCGACGATGCGGCGCGCGCGCTCGTACGCTTTGTCCGCGTGGACGATGAAGGACAGCGCGTCGACAATATCGCCGTTGAGCAGGATGTCCAGCTTGACCAGTTTGGACCGCTGGTACCCCAAAAGCTCGTAGTCGAGCGACGCGTAACCGCGCGTGCGCGACTTGAGCGCGTCAAAAAAGTCGTAGATAATCTCGTTGAGCGGCAGCTCGTAATGCAGCTCGACGCGGCCGGTGTCGATATACTTCATGTCCTTGTAAACGCCGCGGCGGTTCTGGCACAGTTCCATCAGGTTGCCGACATATTCGGCGGGCGTGATGATGCTGGCCTTGACAATAGGCTCTTCGGCATATTCAATTTCAGCCGGGTTCGGGTAGTTGAGCGGGTTGTCGATGACCAGCTCGTCGCCGCTGGTCATTTTTACGTGGTAAACGACGCTGGGCGCCGTCGTGATAAGATCAAGATCGTACTCGCGTTCCAGACGCTCCTGGATGACCTCAAGGTGCAGCAGGCCCAGGAAGCCGCAGCGGAAGCCAAAGCCCAGCGCCGCCGAGCTTTCAGGCTCGTACGTCAGCGACGCGTCGTTGAGCTGCAGCTTTTCCAGCGCGTCGCGCAGATCGGGATATTTTTTCCCGTCTGCCGGATACAGGCCCGAAAAGACCATGGGCTGCACCTTGCGGTACCCGTGCAGCGGCTCGGACGCAGGCTTTTCCAGCGTCGTCACCGTATCGCCGACACGGGTGTCGCGGACGTTTTTGATAGACGCCGTGATATACCCGACCTCGCCGGCTTCCAGCCCGCCGCACGGCTCGTAGCCCAGCGGGCGCAGGTAGCCCGTTTCGACAATCTGGAACTCGGCGCCCGTCGCCATCATGCGGATTTTCATCCCCGGACGGAACGCGCCGTCAAACACGCGGACGTAGACGATGACGCCGCGGTACGGGTCGTACTGGCTGTCAAAAATCAGCGCGCGCGAACAATCGTCCCGCCCTTTCCCCGGCGGCGGGACGTCGGACACGATGCGTTCGAGCACCTCGCGGATGTTGATGCCCATCTTGGCCGACACCTCGGGCGCGTCCATGGCGGGAATACCGATAATGTTTTCGATTTCTTCCTTGGCCGCTTTGGGGTCGGCCGACGGCAGATCGATCTTGTTAATAACCGGCACGATTTCCAGGTCGTTTTCCAGCGCCAGATAGGTGTTGGCCAGCGTCTGCGCCTCGATGCCCTGCGCCGCGTCGACAACGAGCACCGCGCCCTCGCACGCGGCGAGCGAACGCGAGACCTCGTAATTAAAGTCCACATGCCCCGGCGTGTCGATCAGGTTGAGCCGGTACCGCTCGCCGTCGAGTGCGTCGTATTCCAGCAAAACGGCGCGCGCCTTGATTGTAATGCCGCGTTCCTGCTCGAGTTCCATATTGTCAAGCAGCTGCGACGTCATTTCGCGTTCGCTGACGGCGTTGCACTGCTGCAAAAGCCGGTCGGCCAGCGTCGACTTGCCGTGGTCGATGTGCGCGACAATGGAAAAGTTACGGATTTTTGATTGATCCATGGACAAAAAGCTCCTTCAGCCGGCGTTATTCGTCGGCGTTTTCCCAGTTGTGCCAGACGTTCTGGACGTCGTCATTGCTCTCCATCATTTCAAGCAGCTTGTTCATGTTCTTGATGTCCTCTTCGTCCGTCAGGGTGATATAGTTCTGGGGCACCATCTGCACCTCGGCTTCCAGGAAGGTCATGCCCTGCGCTTCGAGGTTCTGCTTGACCGTTTCGAGCTCATCGGGCTCGGTGTAAATCTCAAACACGTCGCCGTCGGCTTCAAAATCCGAAGCCCCCGCTTCGAGCGCCTGCATCATGACCTCTTCTTCATCGCGGTCCTCGGCCTCGACCACCAGCACGCCCTTTTTATCAAACTGCCACGACACGCAGCCAGCCGCGCCCATGTTGCCGCCGTACTTGTCAAAATAGTGGCGCATTTCGGATACCGTGCGGTTGCGGTTGTCGGTGATGGTCTCGACAATGACGGCCACGCCGGCCGGGCCATAGCCTTCGTAATTGATATGCTCATAATTTTCGGCCTGCGCGCCGCCCTGGTATTTCTGCAAAATGCGGTTGATGTTGTCATTGGGCACGTTGTCGCCCTTGGCCTTGGAAATAATATCCTTCAGCTTGGAATTGCTGGCAGGATCCGCGCCGCCTTCGCGGATGGCAATGGCCATTTCGCGTGCGTAGCGGGTAAACACTTTGGCCCGCTGCTGGTCGACGAGACCCTTTTTACGGGCAATATTATGCCATTTTGAATGTCCGGACATAGAAAAGCCTCCATTTATAACGTATGGAAAATATTTTATCACATTTTTCCCGCCAGCACAACACCGCGCTTTGCGGGATATATATGCAGGTGCGTATCCGTGCGCAGCGGACAGCAAAAACCCCACCCCGGTTTTGCGCGGGATGGGGCTTTATTGCGGCGTTGCAGCGCCGTCGTCCAGCAGCATATCAATCAGCATATAAGCCGCGTCGCCCCGCCTCAGCGGGATGTTGTCCGTACTCCAGTCGACGGGGACCGGATGCCAGTTCGAGCGTTCACCGCCGTATGTCAGCACCAAACGGTTAAAAATTGTATTCAGGTGATAACATCATCAGGGCCGAACCCTCCATCGCCGTATCCCGTGAGCAGGCCGCCTTCAGTCAACTCCATCACGGCTGTGTAATACCAGTCGCCGGGCTGAACGTCGTCATAGGCGTTTGTATAGGGCTCGGTGCGGGGCGGCTGCCCGTTGGTGACTTTCATTGGCTGGCCATCTGTTGTGTCATAGCGGATCAGAAAAGTGCGGTCATATCCGCCGGCCGTCTCATAGACATCGACGATGAGCCCCGCCGGAATGGTTGTGTTGATGTCGATGACCTGCATGTTTCTGAGCTCGACCATGACAGTGTCGCCGGACGGCCACTGGAAGTCATCGATGTCATACCCTTCGATGATTTCGTCATAAAGCTCCTGTGCCTGCTGAATGGTGATGCTTTCGGAGCACCAATGGCACTGTCGGACGCACCGCCCGTCGTGTCAAAGCGGCCCCAGAATGTATAAGTGCAGATAATCAAAGAAGTACGCATCTGCAATCCGCCAGGCGGCACAAGCGATTTTTCACCATCAGATTTGAATGAATGTATATCAGGCGGCTGCGGGGCAAAAATAAAGGCAAAGCGAGGTGAGACGCATGAAAAACAACAAAAATCCCCAAAACGGGAACAACAAACAGAACAAGACGCAGCAGACCCAGCAGGATCGCCAGCCCGAACAGCACTGACCGATTGCATAAAAGCTCCCGCTTATCCGGCGGGAGCTTTTGGGACTTCCCCGAAACGCCGCCCGACGGCTGCGTTTGCAGAAATATCTTTTGATGATGCCATGCAGGATCCGGCGAAGCGGAATCCGGTGATCGTATACACAAGCGTGCGCTGCATAAAATGGACCGCCCTGTCAAACAAGGCCCTCCCCATGCCGGGGAGGGCTGTTTTTTGCCACCATACTGAACTCTTGACAAGCAGCAGGGAATCCGCTACAATATAGTCAAATAATTGACTGTAAAGAAATGTACCAACAGAAGGCAAGTTATGACACACGAAGATAAGAAAAACGCATACCTGTACTGCAAATTCCGCGATGAACAGTTTGCCCTTTACGATGAATACGCAAAGCGCCACGGGATGATGATGAAAACGCTGCTGGTGGTCAACGTCCTTTTTTATGCAAAGGATGGCCTGACGCAAAAGGATATCTGCCAGCGCACCTTTCAATCGAAGCAAACCGTGAATCTAATCATTAAAAATTTGCTTTCAAAGGAGTATGTGACGGTTACCGAGGTGCCGGAAAACAAGCGGAACAAAGTGGTTCAAATGACAGACGCCGGACGGGCTTACTGTGAAAAAGTTGTCCGGCACATCACCTGGGCCGAGGACACGGCCATGTCGATGTTTACCCCGGAACAGCAGCGGCAGCTCATCGACCTGTCCCGGACATTTACCAAAAATCTGACCATGCTGGTCAATCAGGAAACAGAGGGTTAAAACATGGAATTTTACGATGTGATCAACCAAAGAAGAAGCATCCGCCAGTTTGAGGATAAAGAAATTCCCAGAGACGTTTTGGAACGGATTCTGGATGCCGGGCTGAAAGCCCCGTCCTCCAACCATCAGCGCCGGTGGGAGCTGCTGACCCTGACCGAGAAACCTCTCATTTTAGAACTGGCAAAGTTCATCAAGCCCTATCCCTGCCGGATTCAGGAGCCGAAAACACCCCAGCAGGAAATGTTCAAAATTGCTTATCCCCGGCAGCGCAGCATGATCGAAGAATCGGCCTGCGTGATTTTGCCCTGGTATAAGCAGAAGTACCCCCTCAGCGAGGACAAAAACGGTTACGGCCTGATGGACTACGGTGCGGCCTGGGCGCTGATCGAAAACATGCTGCTGGCCGCCACCGCCGAAGGGCTGGGCAGCGTGGTGCATATCCCGGTCAAGAAGGAGCCGCAGCAGATCAGGGAGCTCTTGAAGGTGCCTGACGGCTGGGGCCTGCCCGCGCTGGTGGTACTTGGATATTCGGTCAAAGAGCCCCTCCTGCCGGCACAGGTCAAAGCCACGGTAGAAAACAAGGTCCGCTGGAACAAATGGTAAAGCAGGGGAATGAAGCTTAAATTTCAAACCGGCTGTCCAAGCGGGTCCGAACCGGCACAGTACATCGCCAGCCCCACGGGGCATAACCGCCCGGAAGGCAACAGCATGGCATATCCCGCCGTCCGCGAAATTCAGGTGAAAAGCGTCATCGCCAAGACAGACATCCCCGTCTGCGACTATGCCGTCAACCCCTATGTGGGCTGCACCCACGGCTGTCAATATTGCTATGCCAGCTTTATGAAGCGCTTTACCCATCATCCGGAACCCTGGGGGGCGTTTCTGGATGTGAAATATTGGCCGGCAATCAAGCGCCCGGAGCGTTACGCCGGGAAGGAGCTGTTTTTCGGCACCGTGACCGACCCCTATAATCCCCAGGAAGAGCGATACCGCCGCACCCGTTCCCTGCTGGAGCAGCTGCTGGGCAGCGGCGTCAAAATCACCATTCAGACAAAATCCGATCTGGTGCTGCGGGACATCGACCTGCTGCACGCTTTTCCCGGCCTGCGGGTGGGTTTTTCCATCAACACGCTGGACGAAAGCTTTCGAGCAGATATGGACCATGCGGTGTCCATCCAGCGGCGGCTTTCCGCTATGGAAGCCCTGCATGATGCCGGCGTCCGCACCACCTGCTTTATCTCGCCCATTTTTCCCGGCCTGACCGACGTTCCGGCCATTATCGACCGGGTAAAAAATCAGTGCCAGCTGGTGTGGCTGGAAAACCTGAACCTCCGCGGCAGCTACAAGGCAGTCATTTTCAGCTATATTCGGGAAAGGCGTCCGGAACTGGCCGGGCTGTATGAAGAAATCTATTCCCGCGGCAGCCACCTGTACTGGGAGTCACTGGATCAGCGCTTGAGAGTATACGCCGCAAACAGCGGCCTTGACTATGTAATCAACAATGACCGCGTGCAGCGCCCTTTTGACGCCCCGCCGGTTATTGTCAATTACTTTTATCACGAACAGATCAAAAAATCCGCCTGCAAACGTCCCCGCAACTGCCAGTTGCCGCATTTCCATGTCTGAATGGTGGCTATGCAACCGATCATTCTGCTAAGATTGCCCCATAAAGAGAGGAGAGAGGACAATGAATCTGGCAGACAGAATACAATGCTTAAGGAAAGCAAAAGGAATATCCCAAGAAGAACTTGCCGATCAGATCGGCGTTTCAAGGCAAGCCGTATCTAAATGGGAAAGCGGACAAAGCACGCCTGATTTAGATAAAATCATTATCATGAGTGAGTTCTTCGATGTCACAACCGATTATATCCTGAAAGGCGTTGAACCAGCAAAAAACAAAGACGAAAAAGGCAGAGAATTGATCAGCAGAATCCTGTATATTTCATCAACCGCCTTTATCGCCATTGGGTTATTTTGCGCCTTTGGCGGGTGGTATGATGAACAAACGATGAAAACTGTCTGGGGGGCCATGGTAATTCAGGCAGTCGGAATTGCAGCCTATTTTATAGGGAGGTTGTTGTCAGCGGCAAAAGCTTCCTTTTATATTGACTGGCTTAATATCGTTGGAATTGCTTTTATGCCGGTCTCTATGATAACCGGGTACCTTTCCATCCTTATTTTCAAACGGGGTCAGATTGCGCCCTATCCAGGCGGGATATTTCATATTTTAATTTTTGGTGCCGTGTTCCTGATGATTGTAATGATGAGCTGCATGGTTTTAAGAAAGAGAACGCATGATAGCGAGAACGGGCAGCGGAAAGCGCGGCAGGAACCGGACAAAGTAAAACCGGACTAACGCACAAGGCGGGGACATCTATGACGATGCCCCCGCCTTGCTGTTCATGAGCATTCAAAAAACGCGCATGGCTCCTGGGGCAATCGCCGTCCGGCGGCAGTTTGTTCCTTGACAATGGGTGCGTATGGCGTTATAATTCCCTTGTGGTTAGTTATCGCTAACCACAAGGGAATTTTTCATTATCCCGTGGCACAAAACATGTATAAGGGGGCGAGTGATCGATGAATACACCCGTGATTTATGGCCTGCTGATCCCCTTTGCGGGTACCTCTCTGGGCGCCGCCTGTGTCTTCTTCCTGAAGAAGGGCCTGGGGGATCGGGTGCAGCGGGGGCTCACCGGCTTTGCCTCCGGCGTCATGGTAGCCGCATCGATCTGGAGCCTGCTGATCCCCGCCATGGAGCAGTCCGCCGGGGCGGGAAATTGGGCCTTTTTACCTGCGGTCATCGGCTTTTGGGCCGGCGTCCTCTTCCTGCTGGGACTGGATCACCTGATCCCCCACCTTCACCAGCGGAGCCGGCAGGCGGAGGGCCCCCGCACCCGGCTGGGGCGCTCTGCCATGATGATTCTGGCCGTCACCCTCCACAACATCCCCGAGGGGATGGCGGTGGGAGTGGTCTACGCGGGCCTTCTGGCCGGAGAGGGACAGATCACCATGATGGGCGCACTGGCCCTGTCCCTGGGCATTGCCATCCAGAACTTCCCCGAAGGGGCCATCATATCCATGCCCCTGCGTGCGGAAGGGATGAGCAAAGCCCGGGCCTTTGCAGGAGGCGCGCTTTCCGGCGCGGTGGAGCCGCTGGGCGCCGGGCTGACCATTCTGGCCGCCGGGCTGGTCGTCCCGGCCCTGCCCTGTCTGCTGAGCTTCGCCGCCGGGGCCATGCTCTATGTGGTGGTCGAGGAGCTGATCCCGGAGATGTCCCAGGGCAAGCACTCCAATGTGGGGACGCTGGCCTTCGCCCTGGGCTTCACCCTGATGATGGCGCTGGATGTGGCGCTTGGCTGAGCGGATCAGCAGAGGCCGAACGGGACGAGGCCGCCCTGCGGCGTAAGGTTCACACCGTCCCACTGTCCACCCTGGGTGTAAGCCTTCACAGCATGAGCGCCCTGCCGGTTGAAAAAAGAGCCTTGAATGACGCCGCAGAAAAGAACCATTCAATTTACTCATCGCATCAAGAGGACGGGACCTGTGAGCTTCACTGGTCCCGTCCTCTTTCATTGGACAATCATTTGCGTTTCCACTTCAACAGAAAGGCAGAGCAGGTGATGACCAGCACGGAGCCGGCGTTGTGGACCAGGGCCCCCACCACCGGGTTCAGGGTGCCGCTGATCGCGAGGACAATGGCGATGAAGTTCAGCGCCATGGAAAAGGTCATGTTGACCTTGATAGTGGTCATCATCCGCCGGGACAGGGCGATGAGGTGGGGCAGCTCCTTCACCTCGTCGTCCACCAGGGCGATGTCCGCCGCGTCCACGGCGATGTCGCTGCCAACGCCGCCCATGGCAATGCCCACCTCGGCCCGCTTCAGTGCAGGGGCGTCGTTGATGCCGTCGCCGATCATGCACACCGGCTGCCTGGCTGCCTGGTACTTGTCAATGGCCTTCAGCTTATCCTCTGGCAGGCAGTTGGCCTGTACCGAAGCGATCTTCAGCTGCCCGGCAATGGTTCTGGCGGCATTTTCATGATCGCCGGTGAGCAGTACCGGCTGTACCCCCAGACGATTGAGAGAACCGATCATCTCTGCGCTTTCCTCCCGCAGGGTGTCGGAAAGGACGAGAAAACCGGCAAACACCCCGTCTACCGCCAAATAGGTCACGGTGCAGCCCTTCTGAATGGCCTCTTCCGCCGCAGAAGGCGGCGTCATGGACACGCCGTGCTCGTGCAGCAGCTCCGGGTTGCCGGCCAGGATCTGCTTTCCCTCCACCTGGGCGCTCACGCCCCGTCCGGGGAGCATATGGAAATCGCCGGCCTGGGCAAGTTCCCCGCCCAGCTCTTTTTTGCAGCAGCGCACGATGGCCTTGCCCAGCGGGTGCTCCGACAGCTGCTCGGCGGAGGCGGCCAGCCGGTAGAGCTGTTCTTTGCTGTAAGTATCGGTCATACCGGCAACGTCCACCACCTCCGGCGTGCCGTAGGTCAGGGTGCCGGTCTTGTCAAAGGCGATGACCTTCACCCCGGCCAGCCGCTCCAGGGCGTCCCCTTCCCGGACCAGGAAGCCGTGCTTTGTGGCGTTGCCGCTGGCCGCCATGATGGCGGTGGGGGTTGCCAGCACCAGGGCGCAGGGACAGAACACCACCAGGATGGTCACCGCCCGGATGATCTCCTCGGTGACGAGCCAGGTGAGGGCCGCCGCGCTCAGGGCGATGACCACGATCCAGGTGGCCCAGCGGTCGGCGATCCCCACGATTTTGGCCTTGCCCGCATCGGCGGACTGCACCAGCCGGATCATCCGCTGGATGGAGCTGTCCTCCCCCACCTTGGATGCCCGCATCTCAAAGGCCCCGAATTGGTTCACTGTGCCGCTGGAGACTTCATCCCCCACGGTCTTGTCAACCGGCAGGGACTCCCCGGTCATCACTGCCTGGTTGATAGAGGTCTGGCCGGATACGATGACGCCGTCCACCGGCACGCTCTCTCCGGGCAGAACCCGGAGCAGATCCCCTACCTGCACCTGTTCGGCAGGGATGATGCTTTCCTGTCCGTCCCGCAGCACCCGGGCAGTCTGGGGCGTCAGATGCACCAGCTTTTCGATGCCCGCCCGGGCTTTGGCTACGGTCAGTTCCTCCAGCAGGCCGCCCAGCTGCATGATGAAGGCCACCTCGCCGGCGGCGAAGTCCTCGCCGATGGCCACCGAGGCAATGAGGGCCAGGGACACCAGCACGTCCGCCTTGATGTCAAAGGCGGTTACCAGGCCGATGACGGCCTCCAGAACGATGGGGACGCCGCACAGGACAATGGCCACCCACGCCATGTCAAAGGGGAAGGGCCGGACGCCCAGCAGACTCAACAGCACAGCGATTCCTGAGATGACCAGCAGCGCAATATCTTTTTTAATACCGCCCAGCTCCAGCAGACCTTCCAGTTTTTCCATGAGCGATTGCATAACATGCCTCTCCTTTATACCATATGGGGTATGGGTATATTATACCTGTGGGGGTATCCGCTGTCAAGAAAAAAGCAGCCCGCCGGGCTGCCTTTTCTGCTTTGTCAACTCATGTTGGAAAACCGCTCCACTGCCTTGGTAAAGCTCTCGATGGTCTTGTCCGCATCCCCATGCTGGATGCCGTCCCGGACACAGTGCTGGATATGTCCCTCCAGCACTACCTTGCCGCACCCGTGGAGGGCGGACTTGGCCGCGTTGATCTGGGACAGAATGTCCTCACAGGGGATATCTTCGTCGATCATCCGGTCAATGGCCTGTACCTGACCGATAATCTTTTTCAGCCTGCGGTGCAGGTTGTCCGCGTCCATACACTGTCTCATCGTCATTCCCTCCATACCATTAGGGGTATAAGTAGATTATATGCAGGGATTTCTGTTTTGTCAACCGGTGAAGTCAGAGCGGTTCCTGCAGAAAAGCCGGCGCCCGGAAATCCCGGACGGTTTCGTGTTGTATTTTGCGTGAAAAACGGTGATTTTCAGGCGCGTCCCGATGCACATGAGCGTCATGATTTTATCCAT
>CALWJQ010000058.1 GCA_944381055.1 uncultured Clostridia bacterium
CTGCTCAAATCCATCCCGCACGTCGGCAAGGGCACGGAAAAGCTGTACATGATCGAGGGCATGGTGCCCAACCTGCTGCAAAAGCACGAAGGCTGCCTGTTTGCCCCCCGCTGCCAGTACGCGACCGATCTGTGCCGCAAAAGCGAACCTGAGCTGATGCAGATGGGCGGGCGGAAGGTGCGCTGCCACCGCTACACACCGGAATGGGGGAAAAGTGAATGAACACAGAAAACATTCTCGAAGTCCGCGGACTGCGCAAATGGTTTCCCGTTAAAAGCTCCCACCTTTTCGGCGGCGAAAAAAAGTATGTCAAGGCAGTCGACGGCGTTGATCTGACCGTCCGCTCGGGCGAGACACTGGGCATTGTCGGCGAATCCGGCTGCGGGAAGTCGACGCTGGGCCGCAGCATTTTAAAGCTCATTACCCCGACCGAAGGGTCGATTCTGTTCGACGGCCGGGACATTACCAACTTCAGCGACAAAGAGATGCGTTCCGTCCGCCGGGACATGCAGATCATGTTCCAGGACCCGTACGCGTCGCTCAACCCGCGCATGACGGTCGCCGACATCATCGCCGAGCCCATGGACACCATGAAGCTCTGTCCCAGCCGCGAAGCGCGCCTGCGGCGCATCGTCGAACTGATGGAAACCTGCGGCATCAACAAGGCTTTTCTCAACCGTTACCCGCACGAGTTTTCGGGCGGGCAGCGGCAGCGTATCGGCATCGCCCGCGCCCTGTCGGTCAACCCCAAGCTCATTGTCTGTGACGAGCCGGTGTCGGCCCTTGACGTGTCCATCCAGTCGCAGATCATCAACCTGCTCGTCGAACTGCAAAAGCAGTACAAGCTGACGCTGATTTTTATTTCACATGATCTCGGCGTTGTCGAGTATATTTCCGACCGCGTCGCCGTCATGTACCTGGGCAAAATTGTCGAAATCGCCGACAAGGCTGAGCTGTTCAGCAACCCCCTGCACCCGTACACCCAGGCGCTGCTCAAGTCCATCCCCGAAATCGGCGGTAAAAAATTCGAAGACGAACGCCCGACGCTCGAAGGCGACATCCCCAGCCCGGTCAACCCGCCGTCCGGCTGCACCTTCCATACCCGCTGCCCTGCGGCGTGCGAACAGTGCAGCAAAGAGGCGCCGCAGCTGCGCGAACTGGCCCCTGGCCATTTTGTATCCTGCCTGCGCGCCGGTTCCTGAGCCCCGCCGGAAAGCCCTCTGAAACGACTGCAAGCGTTTTCTGCTTGCAGCCGTTTTCCGTTTCAGAGCCCCGCTGCGGTAAAACCGGCCTGCGTTTTATGGGCATCAACCCTTGACAAAACGTTTTTTTTGCGCTATACTGATTAAAGAATTGAATACGCATTTAAGTGCCGCCGGCTCTTTCCGGGCCCCGCGGAGAATAGTGAATCCGGTGCGAATCCGGAACGGTACCGCCACTGTATGCGTTGATGCTGTACGCGCGGCGAAAGCCAGCCATTGGGATGTTTCCTGAGAAGGCAGCGTGCAGGCAGATGAGACGCAAGTCAGGAGACCTGCTTAAATGAGTCGTGCTTATGACCTCTCGCGTACAGGGGGATGGGCGGATTGTTGTGCAAAAACGGCCACAGCAGCATTTACGCTGCTGTGGCTTTTCTTTTTTCCGCGCGGCGCCATGCCCGTTACAGCACATGGTTATGACGACCGGTGCAAAGGCGCCTTTGCACCGGCGATATAACAGAACAATCTGTCTGGAGGAAATGAAAATGAGGACTGTGAAAAAGATTCTTCTCGTAACGCTGTCGCTGTGTCTGGTTTTAGGCATCAGCGCCTGCAGCCAGCAAACCGACTCCGTCCCGGACGAAACCGGCAATGAAGGTCAGGAACAAACCACTCCGGATAGCGGCGAATCAACCGGATACCCGCAGGGTGTAAAGCCCGTCCTTTTGGCCGTCAGCTTCGGCACCAGCTACAATGAAAGCCGCGACATCACCATAGGCGCCATTGAAGAGGCGCTGCAGGCCGCGTACCCTGACTATGAAGTCCGCCGTGCCTTTACCAGCCAGATTATCATTGACATTCTGGCCGAGCGTGAAGGTCTTGAAATTGACAATGTCACCGAGGCCATGGAACACCTGGTCTCTGATGGCGTGAAGGACGTTGTCGTCGTGCCCACACACATTATGAGCGGCTATGAGTACAACGATGTCGTCGCCGAAGTCAGCGCCTACGCAGACCAGTTCGACAGTCTGAAGATCGGCTCGCCCCTTTTGAACACTGATGACGACTATGACGCCGCGATTGCCGCTCTGGCCGAAGAAACTGCTGACTACAATACCGACGGCACCGCCATCGTGCTCATGGGCCACGGCACTGAACATGCGGCAAACGCCACCTACGCAGCTTTGCAGCAAAAGCTGACTGACGCCGGCTGTACCAACTACTTTGTCGGCACAGTCGAGGCCGAGCCCTCGCTGGATGAGGTGCTCGCTGCTGTGCAGCAGACTGATGCCAACAAAGTTGTCCTGCTGCCGCTGATGATTGTGGCCGGCGACCATGCCACAAACGACATGGCCGGCGACGAAGACGACTCCTGGAAGACGGTTTTCCAAAATGCCGGGTATGAAGTGGAATGTGTGCTGCGCGGCATGGGCGAATACGAAGGGATTCAGCAGCTTTTTGCCAAGCACGCCGAGGCGGCCATGGAACAGGACAGTCTGACTGCCGAGCTTGCCGACAACGCTGGCTCCGCTGCGCAGCAGCCCATTACTGCCGACCAGATTCAGGACGGCACCTATGAGATTACTGTCGATTCCAGCTCGTCGATGTTTAATGTGGTCAAGTGCGAGCTGTCAGTTGAAAATGGCGCGATGACTGCTGTGATGACCATGAGCGGCCAGGGCTACGGCATGGTTTTTATGGGCACCGGAGCGCAGGCGCTTGCCGCTTCTGAAGGCCAGTACATCCAGGCCGGCCAGGACGCTGACGGCGCCAAAACCTTTACCGTTCCGGTCGAAGCGCTCAACACGGACATCAACTGTGCTGCCTGGAGCATCAAAAAGGAACAGTGGTATGACCGCGTCCTTGTATTCCGCTCTGATAACATTCCCGCAGATTCCCTGACACTGGAGTGAGCGATAAAATGAAAAAGGCTACATCCGTATTGCTTGCCGCCGCACTTTTGTGCGCTGTTTTTTCCGCCTGTGAACGCACAGAGCTGTCCGACGGCGCCTACCAGATTGGCGTCACACTGACAGGCGGCTCGGGCCGCGCCAGCGTCGAATCTCCCGCAAAGCTCGTCGTCGAAGGGGATACCATGACTGCGACAATCGTCTGGAGCAGCTCCAACTACGAATACATGCTGATTGACGGCATTCAGTATGACCCCATTCAGACTGAGGGCAATTCTACCTTTGAAATTCCCGTGGTGCTCGATACTGATATGAACGTCAGTGCTCTGACCATCGCCATGAGCGAACCCCACCTTGTCGATTACACGCTTCATTTTGACAGCTCGGAGGTCGAGTAATGTCAACATCCAAACGCGGCCTGGCCGCCCTGCTCGCCCTCGTACTCTGTTTTTCCATGTTTTCCGGCTGTTCACCTGACGCGCAGCCGGAAGGACCCGGGACTGGCTGGGAGCCGACTCACAGCATGGAGCTGGAGTTTGCCACGCAGTTTGCCGTCGATTATTATGACGGCGGCTATAAGCTGATCACCCTGGCCGACGACAGCCGGTTTCTGGTCATTCCTGAGGGCGGCGAACTGCCTCAGGGCACGGCCGACGACATCGTACCGCTGTACCAGCCCCTTGAAAACATCTATCTGGCGGCATCAGCTGCCATGTGCCTGTTCGACGCCCTTGGGCGCATCGATGCCATCACGCTGTCAGCCACTGAAGAGGACGGCTGGTATATCGAAAACGCCCGGCTCGCCATGCAGGAGGGCCGTATTGCGTTCGCCGGCAAGTACAGCGAGCCGGACTACGAGCTGCTGCTCGACCGAGGCTGCCCGCTGGCCGTCGAATCCATGATGATTGGCCATGCATCCGAGGTCAAGGAAAAACTCGAAGAGCTGGGTATTGCCGTTCTCGTCGATCAGTCCAGTCTGGAAAGCCATCCGCTGGGCCGCACAGAGTGGATTCGTCTGTATGGCGCTTTGCTCAACGAAGAAGAAAAGGCTGACGCGCTGTTTCAGGAGCAGGTCGACTACCTGCAAAGCGTGCTGGACAGCGAAGATACGGGCAAGACAGCTGCCTTTTTCTACATCAGTTCGTCCGGTTCGGTGGTTGCACGCAAAAGCGGGGACTATGTCAGCAAAATGATCGAGCTGGCAGGCGGGCACTATGTTTTCGATGACCTGGGGGACCCCGAAACAGCGACCTCGACAGCAACCATCGAGATGGAAGCCTTTTTCACCGCAGCAAAGGACGCTGACTATATCTTTTATAACAGCACCATTGGCGGCGAGCTCAAAACGCTGGATGACCTGCTGGCCAAAAGTGAGCTTCTGGGTGAGTTCAAGGCGGTGCAAAACGGCAATGTCTGGTGTACGGCACAAAATATGTACCAGGAAACAACCAGACTGGGACAGATGGTCCAGAGCTTTCACAAAATTTTTTCCGGTGAAGCGGATGAGCTTGACGAGCTCCCCTTCTTCTACCGTCTGCACTGAACAGCCGCCGCTCGAAAGAGCGGCTGTTCTCCGTTATTGATTTCAACTTCAGCTTGCCGGGTGCCCCATTCCTGCCGGCAGAAAGGCGGTCGTCATGAAAGACAAAATACGCGCTGTACCTGCGGATGCGCAGCCGACCATACAGGTGCGAAACCCTGTCCGTTTCATCACCGTCATGCTGCTGCTGGCCGGGCTTTTGCTGCTGGGACTTCTGCTCAATGTCAGCATTGGCTCAGTTGCCATTCCTGTTGGCTCGGTCTTCCGCATGTTCTGGGACGGCGTCCGTTACGCGCTGGCCGGACTTTTTGACAGCAGCGCCGCTGAACGCCTGCAGGCCCTTGTCCGCACGTCGACCGAAAGCCAGATTCTGTTCAGCATCCGTCTGCCCCGTCTGCTGCTGGCTTCTGTCTTGGGCGGAGCGCTCGCGGTATCCGGCCTGCTGCTGCAGGTCTTTTTCCGCAATCCCATTGCCGGCCCTTTTGTCCTGGGCATCTCGTCAGGCGCTAAAATGGTAGTCAGCTTTACACTGATTTTTCTCACCCGGTATATCCGAAACGTCAGCTCGCTTGCCCTTGTCGCAGCTGCCTTTATCGGCTCTCTGCTCATTACATCCATCGTCCTTCTGTGCTCGCAGCGGGTGCGCAGCATGTCCATGCTGCTCGTTATCGGCATTATGGTCGGCGACATCTGCGGCGCAGTGACCGACTTTTGCATCACCTTTGCCGACGAAAATGACATTGTCAACCTGACCAACTGGTCCATGGGCACCTTTTCCGGCGCCAGCTGGGACCATGTGAAAACAGCGGTCTGTCTTTGTCTGCTCGGTCTTTTGGCCGCCTGTCTGCTCTCCAAGCCGATGAACGCCTATGCGCTCGGTGAGGGCTATGCCAAAAGCATGGGCATCAACATTAAAGTCTTCCGGCTCATGCTCATCCTGCTCTCCAGCCTGCTGTCAGCCTGTGTGACCGCCCTGGCAGGACCCATTTCATTTGTCGGCATCGCCGTGCCGCATATCACACGAACGCTTTTAAAGACTTCGCGTCCGTCCTATGCCATCCCCGCCGCGTTTTTATGCGGCGCTGTTTTCTGCGTGTTCTGCGACCTCATCGCGCGCACAGTCTTCTCCCCTACCGAGCTCAAAATCAGTACCGTGACCGCAGTGTTCGGCGCTCCGGTCGTCATTATCATGATGATTCGGCGCCGGCAGTCGCAGGAGATATAGCATGAACGGTTACTTTCGCACTGAAAATCTGGCCGTTGGCTACGATGGGAATGTTCTCATCCGCGATATCTGCCTGACATTGGAAAAAGGGTCTGTCCTGACGCTGATAGGTCCCAACGGCGCAGGCAAATCGACCATTCTCAAAACCATCACACAGCATCTCGCCGCGCTTCACGGCACGGTCAGCGTCGCCGGGCAGGACCTTGCTTCCCAGAGCCCCCGGCAGCTGGCCCGGCAAATGGCCGTCATGCTGACTGACCGCATCCGGCCTGAGCTGACGACCTGCGCTGAAGTCGTGGCCATGGGGCGCTATCCTTATACCAACCTGTTCGGCCGGTTGACGCCGCAGGACACCGCCGCGGTCGAGACTGCGCTGCGTCAGGTTCATGCCCTTGAGCTGGCGCAGCAGGATTTTTCCACTCTTTCAGACGGTCAGCGGCAGCGCATTCTGCTGGCGCGCGCCATTTGCCAGGAGCCGGATGTCCTGGTTCTGGATGAGCCGACGGCCTACCTTGACATCCGCCACAAAGTCGAGCTGCTTGATATCCTGCGCAGCATGGCGCGCGACAAAGGCACCACGGTCGTCATGTCGCTGCACGAAATCGACCTTGCCGCCAAAGCGTCCGACTGCCTGCTCTGCGTCAGGGGCGAGACCGTCATGGCCTTTGGCCCGCCTGAGGACGTCTTGCAGAGCCACGCTGTCGAGCAGCTGTACGACATGGAAAAAGGCGCATACAACCTGCTTTTCGGCAGCGTCGAGCTGTCCCGCCCGCAGGGTGCGCCGCAGGTCTTTGTCGTTGCGGGAAACGGGTGCGGCATTCCCCATTTCAGGGCATTGCAGCGGCGTCAGGTTCCCTTTGCCGCTGGGATTCTGTTTGAAAACGACACAGACTGTCAGGTCGCGCGCGCGCTGAGTGAGCATGTGATCTGCGCGCCGGCCTTTAGCAGTATGACCAGCGCTCAGTTTGAAGCCGCAGCCGCGGCCGTTGTCCGCTGCAGCGCTGTGCTCGACGCAGGCGCCCCGGTCGGCGAGCTCAACCGTCTCAATGGGCAGCTGCTGTCCTTTGCCCGTGAAAAGGGCATTCCTGTTTACACCAGATATCCGGAAAGCGAGGCGGTGCACGGATGATGACGCAGCACATTCCCCGGCTGGTGCTGGCCGGTACCGGCAGCGGCTGCGGCAAAACAACGCTCACCTGCGCCATTTTGCAGGCCCTGACCAACCGCGGCCTCAAAGCCTGCGCCTTCAAATGCGGGCCGGACTATATTGACCCCATGTTTCACAGCCGTATCATCGGTGCAAAAAGTGCCAACCTGGACCTTTTCTTTTTTGATCAGGACACCCTTCGCTTTCTGCTCGCAAAAAACGCCGCGGGCTGCGACGTCAGCATTATCGAGGGCGTGATGGGTTATTACGACGGTATAGGCATGGCTGACAGCCGCGGCAGCACCTGCGCCGTGGCACAGGCTGTTGAAAGTCCGGCGGTGCTGGTTGTAAACGCCAGGGGCGCTTCGCTTTCCGTGCTGGCCGCTGTGCACGGCTTTTTGACCTTTCAGCCGGACAGCCGCATTTGCGGCGTTATTCTCAACCAATGTTCGCCGGGTGTCTATCCGCCGCTGGCGCTGGCCATCGCCGAGCGGTTCGGGGGGTGCATCCGCCCGCTTGGTTATCTGCCTCCCCTGCCGGACTGCGCGCTTGAAAGCCGGCATCTCGGGCTCGTCACTGCCGCTGAGGTCGCCGGACTGCGTGAAAA
Source organism: uncultured Clostridia bacterium (assembly GCA_944381055.1). Taxonomy (GTDB): domain Bacteria; phylum Bacillota; class Clostridia; order Oscillospirales; family Butyricicoccaceae; genus Ventrousia. Next base: position 7,629 of record CALWJQ010000058.1, read on the forward strand.
AATGAACGTGCTGGCCGCACAGGCCGAAAAAACGCTCGATCTCGACGGCCTTCTCAACCTCGCCCACAGCGCCGCCCCCCTGTCTTTCACACCGCCGGCACTGCCGCAGGCCCGCGAGCCTGTACGCATTGCCGTCGCCCGCGACCGGGCCTTTTGCTTTTACTACGAGGACAGTCTGGAGCTTCTGCGCGATATGGGCGCGCAGCTTGTGCCGTTCAGCCCCCTGACCGATCCGGCACTGCCTGACGGTATTCACGGCCTCTATCTGGGCGGCGGGTACCCCGAACTGTATGCCGAAGCGCTGAGTGAAAACCGCACTATGCGCGCCTCTGTTTTAGGAGCTCTGCGCCGGCGTCTCCCCTGCATTGCCGAATGCGGCGGCTTTATGTACCTGACTTCCGCCATCGGCGGGCGTCCCATGGTCGGCTTTCTTGCCGGGCAGTGCCACGACGCCGGACGCCTGACGCGGTTCGGCTATATAACGCTGTGCGCTGAGCGCGACTGCCTGCTCTGCTGTGCGGGCGAGACCATCGCAGGGCACGAGTTTCATTACTGGGACTGCGACAGCCCCGGCGACAGCTTGACGGCCGTCAAGCCTTCAGGAAAATCCTGGCGCTGTGCTTTTGCAACTGACCATCTCTATGCCGGTTTCCCGCACTTCCATTTTTATGCCAACCCCGGCTTCGCCGACCGCTTTTATCAGGCCTGTTTAAAGGAGAAATATCGTCATGACTGAAATCATCGCGCCGAAGGATATTGAAAAGCGCAGCTTTGAAATCATCACCGAGCTGCTGGGCAGTCGCCGGCTGGACCCGGAAAACGAACCTGTTATCAAGCGGGTCATTCACACAACGGCGGATTTTGATTTTGCCGACAGCCTCATCTTTTCTCCGCACGCCGTAGAGCAGGGTCTGCGCGCCCTGCGTGCGGGGTGTGACATTGTGACCGACACCCAGATGGCAAAGGCCGGCATCAGCAAGCCGGCTCTGGAAAAGCTGGGCGGCCGGGTGCACTGCTTCATGTCTGACGCCGACGTTGCGCAGGAAGCGCAAAAGCGCGGCCTGACCCGTGCAGCCGTCTCTATGGAGCGGGCAGCCGCGCTTCAAAATCCAAGTATTTTTGCTGTGGGCAACGCCCCTACGGCCCTTCTCCGCCTGCGGGAGCTGATTGACGACGGCAGAGTTGCCCCGGCGCTTGTTATCGGCGTGCCGGTGGGCTTTGTCAATGTGGTTGAAAGCAAAGAGCAGATTTTATCATCTTCTGTGCCCCACATTGTCGCACGGGGACGCAAAGGCGGCAGTGCAGTGGCCGCAGCCATCTGCAATGCGCTTTTGTACCAGCTGACCCGATGATGAATCAATACACCGCCAGAAGCGGAAAGCCCCTGCGCCGGGGCTACACCACCGGTTCATGCGCAGCGGCAGCGGCCAGGGCTGCCGCATATATGCTGCTGACCGGCAACCGCCTGGAGCAGATTTCTTTGACGACTCCTTCCGGCGAGGTCCTGGCGCTGGCCATCTGCGAAATCAGCATGTACGGCGATCGAGTACGCTGCGCTGTTCAAAAGGACGCGGGCGATGATCCGGACGTGACAAACGGCGCGCTGGTCTTTGCCGATGTACAGCGTGCAGACATGGCTGGCATTGTCATCGACGGCGGTCCCGGCGTCGGACGCGTGACCAAAAAAGGGCTTGACCAGCCGGTCGGAGCGGCTGCCATCAATTCAGTACCGCGGCGCATGATCGAAGAAAATGTCCGCGAAATCTGCCGTCTGACCGACTTTTGCGGTGGGCTGCGCGTTGTCATCTCTGTCCCGGGCGGTGAAGAACTTGCCAAAAAGACCTTTAATCCCCGTCTTGGCATCGAGGGCGGCATCTCTATTCTGGGCACCACCGGCATTGTCGAACCGATGAGCGAGCAGGCCCTGCTCGACACCATTGCTGTCGAGCTGCGGCAGCGCAGGGCCAACGGGACCCGGTATGTTCTACTGACGCCCGGCAATTACGGCTCTGAGTTCATCCGCGGGGATCTGGGTGTCGACCCCGCTCTGGCCGTACAGGTCTCAAACTTTATCGGCGATGCCCTTGATATGTGCCGTGAGCTGAGCTTTTGCGGCGCCCTTCTCATCGGCCATATCGGCAAGCTGGTCAAGCTGGCCGGCGGTATGCTCAACACCCATTCCAGATACGGCGACTGCCGCATGGAAATACTGGCAGCCCACGCTGGTGCTGCCGGGCTGGATGCCAAACGCATCGCCGAATTATTGGAATGTGTTTCGTGTGACGATACGCTGCGCATTTTGGATGAATCTGGCCTCAAGGACGAAACTCTGCGGCGTCTGACCCGCGCCGTCGGAACGGCGCTGGCCCGCCGGGCCGGCGAAACGCTTGAAGCAGGCGCTGTGTTGTTTTCCAGGGAATACGGGCTTTTGTGCGGGACCGAAAACGCCGAAGCCCTGCTGCATTATATCAAGGAGGGATAAGCTTGGTACATTTTGTCGGTGCCGGCTGCGGCGCAGCCGACCTCATCACCGTCCGCGGCGCCCGCCTGCTCGGGCAGGCCGATGTCATCATTTACGCCGGCTCGCTGGTCAACCCCGCGTTGCTTGATTATGCTCGTCCGGACTGCGAGCTGCATGACAGCGCCCGGATGACGCTTGAGCAGGTGCTGGATGTCATCCAGGCGGCCGAGGCCGCGGGTAAGACCACAGTGCGGCTGCACTCGGGCGACTCCAGCATTTACGGCGCTGTGCGCGAACAGTTTGACGCGCTCGACCGTCTGGGCATTTCCTTTGACGTCTGCCCGGGCGTCAGCGCCCTGTGCGGTGCGGCGGCGGCGCTGCACACGGAATATACCCTTCCCGATGTCAGTCAGACGGTCATCGTCACCCGCAAAGCCGGGCGGACGCCCGTGCCGGAACGCGAGTCGGTGCAGGCGCTGGCGGCACATCGTTCGACTATGGTGCTTTTTCTCAGCGCTTCGCTGACCGAAAAGCTGCAGACCGAGCTTTTGGAAGGCGGATACCCGCCCCAAACCCCTGCTGCCATCGTGTACAAGGCGACCTGGCCGGATGAAAAAATCATTCGCTGCACGGTGGGGACGCTGCACCGGGCAGCAGTAGAAAATGCAATCAGCCGCACGGCCCTGATCATTGTAGGAGACTGCATGGGAGAGCGGTATCTGCGCTCCCTTCTGTATCACCCGGCCTTTACCACAGGCTACCGCGAGGCCTCACAGTGAAAGCCGCCGTCTTTGCTTTCAGCCGGCAGGGCTGCCGGACTGCCCGCCGGGTATATTCCTTTTTATCGGCCGGAGAATGCCGGGCCTATGCCGCGCCCCGGCTCTGTGAATCCGGCTTTTCACCAATCATGCAGCCATCCAGCCCGTTTTATGCTGAGCAGTTCCGCTGGGCCGATGCGCTTGTCTTTGTCGGCGCCTGCGGCATTGCCGTGCGGGCCATTGCCTCACATGTCAAAGACAAACGCACTGACCCTGCCGTTGTGTGCATCGACGAGCAGGGCCGGTTTGTCATCCCCCTGCTGTCCGGACATATCGGCGGAGCCAACCGCCTGGCGCAGGAGCTGGCACTGAAACTGAGTGCGCAGGCCGTTATCACAACGGCTACCGACCTGAATGGCCGTTTTTCCGTCGATACCTGGGCCGCTCAGCAGGGGTATCTCATTGACAGCATGGAAAAGGCAAAGGCAGTATCGGCCGCCATTTTAGAGCGCGACATTCCCCTTTGCAGTGACCTGCCTCTTGCAGAGCTGCCACCCGGTGTTTTTGCGGGTGAGCAGGGTTCTCTTGGCATCAGCGTTGGCTGGAGTGTACAAGACCCCTTTGAAGTGACGCTGCACATCATTCCCCGTGTGCTGCACATCGGCATCGGCTGCCGGCGCGGAACGCCGGCCCGCACCATCAGCGGCGCTGTCGACCAGGTATGCGCACAAAACGGCATTGACATACGCGCTGTCAAGGGCATATCGTCCATTGACCTTAAGTCTGACGAGTCTGGGCTGCTCGACTGCTGCCGCGAACACCGCTGGCCGCTGACCTTTTATTCAGCGCAGGAGCTTGAGTCTGTCCAGGGCAGCTTTTCCGCTTCAGCCTTTGTTCAGTCGGTCACCGGCGTGGACAATGTGTGTGAGCGTGCGGCCCTGGCGCGTGCGGACAGGCTGCTTGTCAGAAAGACAGCGATTGACGGCGTGACCGTCGCTATCGCGGCAGAAAATCAGGAGGTGCGCTTTGGATAAGCTGTATGTTGTGGGCATTGGCCCGGGCAATGCCGAAAATCTGACTATTCGGGCCGACGAAGCCCTGCGAAGCTGTGACATTATTGTCGGCTATCAGGTGTATGTGGAGCTGGTCAGGGGCCGCTATCCGGACAAAGAATTCCTGACCACCGGCATGACCCGTGAGGTCGAACGGTGTCAGCTGGCACTGCGGCTTGCCGCAGACGGCAAAAAGACGGCCATCATCTGCTCGGGCGACAGCGGCGTTTACGGCATGGCGGCACTCATTTATGAGCTGCGCGGCAGCAGCCCCCTGCCCGAAATCGAGGTCATTCCCGGTCTGACAGCGGCCTGTAGCGGCGCGGCGCTTCTGGGTGCGCCGCTGACCCACGACTTCGCAGTCATCAGCCTGAGCGACCGCCTGACCGCCTGGGAAACTATTGAGCAGCGTCTGGATGCCGCCGCAAAGGCCGACATGGCTGTTGTTTTGTATAACCCCGCCAGCCGCGGACGGCCTGACTATCTGCGCCGCGCCTGTGACATTCTGCTGCGCACACTGCCTGCAAACCGGCTGTGCGGCATTGCGCGCAATATCGGACGCGAGGGCGAAGACTGCCGTATTCTGTCCCTTGGGGAACTGCGCGACGTCTCTGTCGATATGTTCTGCACTATATTTATTGGCAACGCCATGACCAAAGAAATCGGCGGCAGGCTGGTCACGCCCAGGGGGTACCGCAATGTATAACCTGTGTGTGTTTGCCGGCACGACTGAGGGACGCAAGCTGATTGAATATCTTGCCACACAGCCCGTCCGCGTCACGGCCTGTGTGGCCACTGAATATGGTCAGGCCATGCTCGGCAGCTATGACAATGTCACCGTTATGACAGGACGGCTTCCCGGTGACAGCATCAAAGACCTGCTGCGAAAAGGCTTGTTCGACCTGGTCATTGACGCAACCCATCCGTACGCATCGCATATCACAGAAAGCCTTTGCTCAGCCTGCCATGCTGTCGGCGTTGAATACCTGCGCCTGCTCCGCGAGAGCGCAGATGCGCCTGCCGACGCGCTGTTTTTTCCAGACGCAGCGTCTGCTGTCGAGTATTTGAATACGGCCGACGGCAATATTCTGCTGACCACCGGGAGCAAGGAGCTGGCGTCATATACCGGCGTCAGTGATTTTGCCCGCCGGGTCTACGCCCGGGTGCTGCCCATGGCTCAGTCGCTGGACGCCTGCCGCCATGCAGGGCTGCCGCCCGACCACATCTTTGCCATGCAGGGCCCGTTTTCGCAAGAGATGAACGTTGCCATGCTTCACGCTGCAAATGCCCGTTTTCTGGTGACCAAAGACGGCGGCAGCGCGGGCGGTTTTGAAGAAAAGGCCTCAGCCGCACGGCAAACGGGCATGCAGCTCATTGTCATCGGCCGGCCCCCACAGCTGGACGGAATCAGTATCAGCGAGACCATCAAAACCCTGTGCCGCCGGTTTTCGCTTTCTGTGGTTCCCGAGGTCGCCATCGTCGGCATTGGCCCCGGCAGTCGCAGCGCCATGACCCGCGAGGTCTGCGACGCCATTGATTCAGCCGACTGCCTGATCGGCGCTGCACGCATGCTGCGCTCGGCGTCCCGCCCGGGACAAAGCACTTTTGACGCCATTTCCCCCCAGAGCATCGCGCAGTACATTGCTTCTCATCCCGAGCACCGGCGCTTTGCCGTGCTTTTGTCGGGCGACACCGGTTTTTTCAGCGGCGCAAAAAAACTGCTGCCTCTTCTTTCTGACTGCTCTGTCCGAGTCCTGCCCGGCGTCAGCTCGCTTGCGGCGCTGTGCGCCCGGCTGCACACTTCGTACGAAGATGTCGTCACCGTCAGCCTGCACGGACGCAGCCGGGACATTGTTTCCGATGTGCGGGCCAATGCCCGCGTTTTTGTGCTGCTGGGCGGCGAAAACAGTGTCAGCAGCCTGTGTGCTGCGCTGACCGAAGCCGGACTTGGCCATGTGTCTGTGCATGTCGGACAGCGTCTGAGCTATCCGGACGAGTCCGTCATAACGGCTGAGGCCCATGCACTGGCCGGCCGCAGCTTTGACCCGCTGAGCGTTGCCCTGATTGAAAACGAGCACCCCTGCTCTGCAGTGACCCACGGATTGCCCGACGACGCCTTTATCCGCGCCTCGGACAGCGTCGTTCCCATGACCAAAAGTGAGGTCCGGTCGGTGTGCCTGTCCAAGCTCAGGCTGACGCGTGACGCCGTCTGCTGGGACATCGGCGCGGGCACCGGCTCGGTTGCCATTGAAATGGCTCTGCAGGCCCGTTCGGGGCAGGTGTATGCCATTGAAAAAAAGGATGCTGCTGTAAGCCTGCTGCGGGAAAATCAGGCGCGCTTTTCTGTTCCGAATCTGACGATTGTGCATGGCTGCGCCCCGCAGGACTGCGCTGCCCTTCCCGCCCCGACCCATGCCTTTATCAGCGGAAGCTCGGGGGAGATGCGCTCAATCATCGCGCAGCTGATTGCCAAAAACCCCTGCGTCCGCATCGTGGCGACCGCTGTCTCGCTCGAGACTGTCGCCGAACTGACCGCTTGCCTGAATGAATTTGATTTTTCGTACGCCGAGACAGTGCTGCTGAGCGTCGCCCGCAGCAAAGCTGTCGGCCCCTACCACATGATGGCCGGGCAGAACCCCATCCATGTTTTTACCATGCAAAACGGATGTGACAACGCATGATTTTCTCGCTTCTGTCCCTGCTTTTGGGCTTTGCCCTGGACCAGCTGCTCGGCGACCCGCGCGGGCTTCCCCATCCGGTCGTTTTGATTGGGCGGCTCATTTCCCTTCTGGAACGCGGGCTGCGCCGTATTTTTCCCCGTTCTCCTGCCGGTGAAAAAGCGGCCGGCTTTGTGTTGTGGACGGTCACAGCCGTCCTGTCCTTTCTCGTCCCGTTTCTGATTCTGCATTTTTGCCGTGCTGTCAGCCCGCAGCTGGCTTTCGCCGCCGAAAGCCTGATGGTCTGGCAGATTCTGGCCGCCCGTTCTCTGCGCACCGAAGCCATGAAGGTCCACGACGCGCTGGCGGCCGGCGATTTGGAAAGGGCGCGCGCCGCCGTATCGATGATCGTGGGCCGGGACACGTCCCGGCTCGACGAGGCCGGCGTGACGCGCGCCGCTATCGAAACGGTCGCGGAAAACACCTCGGACGGCGTCATCGCCCCGCTTTTTTATCTGGCCCTTGGCGGCGCGCCCCTCGGATTCCTGTACAAAGCCGTCAATACGATGGATTCCATGCTGGGCTATATCGATCCGCCTTACAAAAACATCGGCCTAGTTCCGGCCCGCATGGATGATTTTTTCAATTTTATTCCCGCACGGCTGTCCGCCCTGCTCCTGTTGGCAGCCGGATGGCTGCTGCGGCTTGACGCAAACCGTGGCTGGCGCATCTTCCTGCGCGACAGGTTCTGCCATGCCAGCCCCAATTCCGCCCAGACCGAATCGGTGTGCGCGGGGCTGCTGGGCATCCGCCTGGGGGGCGACGCGTGGTACCGCGGCGTCCTGCACCGCAAACCGGCCATCGGCGACGGCTGCCGCGACGCCCGGTACGGCGACATCGCGCTGACCTGCCGGCTGATGACCGCTGCGTCCGCACTCGCCCTGCCGCTGGCCTGCGGCGTCCGGCTTTTGATTTTCCGGGGGTGAAATCGTGCTGTATCAAACAGAAAATATCCACGGCGGCGATGTGTACGGCAGGCCTGATATTCTCGACTTTTCCGCCAACATCAATCCGCTCGGGACCCCTCCGGGCGTCGCGGCCGCCGTCCAAAGCACGCTCTCGCAGTTGCACCTCTACCCGGACCCTTACTGCCGCGATCTGGTGCGCGCCATTGCCGCGCACGAAGGCGTCCCGCCCGAATGGGTCCTGTGCGGCAGCGGCGCGGCTGAACTCATCTATTCCTACTGCCTGGCCGTACGGCCCCGCTGCGCCGCCGAAACGGCCCCGACGTTTTCAGAATATTCCCTGGCGCTCGGGCAGGCCGGGTGCGACGTCGCCCGCTGGATCCTGCGGCAGGAGAACCAGTTTGACCTTGACGGCGGGTTTGTCGATTTTATCCGCCGCCGCGCGCCGGACGCCGTGTTCCTGTGCAGCCCGAACAACCCGACCGGCCGCCTGATACCGCCGCCTGTCCTTCACCGTCTTCTGGCGCTCTGCCGGGATCAGAAAATCCGCCTGTTTGTCGACGAGTGTTTTCTCGACCTGACCGAAGGCGGCCGCAGCCTGGCCGTGTGTCTCGCTGAATTTCCCAACCTGTTCATTCTTAAAGCCTTTACCAAAAGTTACGGCATGGCCGGGCTGCGGCTGGGGTACGGCTTAAGCGCCGACGCCGGGCTGCTGCGCGCCATGTCGCACACCGTGCAGCCATGGAACGTTTCGTCGCCGGCGCAGGCCGCCGGAACCGCGGCCCTGCGCGAACAGGACTTTTTACAAACGGCGCGCCGGATCATCGCTGCCGAACGTCCCGCGCTGGCTGCCGCGCTGCGCGGCCTGGGTTTTTGGGTGTGCGGCTCTCACGCCAACTATCTGCTGTTTCGCGGCCCCCCGGGCCTGCGCGAAGCGCTGCTCGCACGCGGCATTTCCATCCGAAGCTGCCACAGCTTCCAGGGCCTGGGGCCGGGGTGGTACCGTGTCGCCGTGCGGCTGCATCATGAAAACGAAGCGCTGATCGCCGCGCTGGCCGACGCCGTCAAAAGGAGCTAATATGGCAAAAAACATCATGATTCAGGGCACCATGTCCAACGTGGGCAAAAGCCTGCTGGCCGCCGGCCTGTGCCGTGTCCTGCGGCAGGACGGTTATTCCGCCGCGCCCTTTAAAAGCCAGAACATGGCGCTCAATTCCTTTATCACCGCCGACGGAGGCGAAATGGGCCGCGCCCAGGTCGTGCAGGCCGAAGCGGCCGGCATTGAACCCGACGTACGCATGAACCCCATCCTGCTCAAGCCCACGACCGACATGGGCAGCCAGGTCATCGTCTGCGGCCGGGCGCAGGGCAACATGAGCGCCGCGGAATACATGCGCAGGAAGTCGGAATATTTTCCCGCCGTGCTCGACGCCTATCGCAGCCTGGCCGCCCGGTACGACGTCATTGTCATCGAGGGGGCCGGCAGCCCGGCCGAAATCAATCTCAAGCAAAACGACATTGTCAACATGGGGCTGGCCGCAAGGGTCGGCGCGCCCGTGCTGCTCGTCGGGGACATCGACCGCGGCGGCGTGTTCGCCCAGCTGTACGGCACCCTGGCCCTGCTGGACGCTGAAGAACGGCGGCTGGTCAAAGGGATGGTGATCAACAAATTCCGGGGCGATCCGGCCATTTTGCAGCCCGGCCTTGCCATGCTGCGCGATTTATGCGGCGTGCCGATCGCCGGCGTCGTGCCCTATACCGACGCCGACATTGACGACGAAGACAGCCTGACCGGCCGGTTTGCCCGTGACCCGGGCCGCGGCCTCATCGACATCGCCGTTATCCGTCTGCCGCGCATTTCCAACTTCACCGACTTCAGCCCGCTTGAGCGCTATCCCAGCGTATCCCTTCGCTATGTCAGCCGCACTGCGGACCTGCGCCGGCCCGACATGATCGTCCTGCCGGGCACGAAGAGCACGATCGCCGATCTTTTGTGGCTGCGCCAGAGCGGCCTTGAAGCGGCCGTTCTCAAAGCGGCCGCAGCCGGGACGCTGGTTTTCGGCGTCTGCGGCGGGTACCAGATGCTGGGGCGGACCATCGCCGACCCCGACGGGGCCGAATCCGCCGGGCAGGCCGAGGTTTCCGGGCTGGGACTGCTTGACGTCGACACTGTTTTCGCGCCGGAAAAAATCCAAAGACAGACACGGGGCCGGCTGCCGGCGGTTTCGGGTGTGCTCGCCGGACTGGGCGGCATGACGTATGAAGGGTACGAAATCCATATGGGCCGCAGCGGGCAGAACCTCCCGCCCCTGCTGGGGGCCGGGACGGTTTACGGCACCTACATCCACGGCTTTTTTGATGCGCCCGGCATTGCCGACGCCGTCCTGCGCGCCCTGTGCGACGCCAAAGGGGCCGACAGTGCCTGTTTAGGGTCGTTTGACCTGCAATCCTACCGACAGGAACAATACGACAAACTGGCCGGCGCCGTGCGCGGCGGGCTCGACATGGGGCTGGTCTACCGGATTTTGGAACAGGGGGTGTAAAACGGTGGGGCTGATCCATCTTTACTGCGGCGACGGCAAGGGCAAAACGACGGCCGCCGTCGGACTGGCGGTCCGCGCAGCGGGCGCGGGGATGCGCGTCGTCTTTACGCAGTTTTTCAAAACCGGCGGGTCTTCTGAAGTCCGGGTGCTGGAACAGCTGGACGGCGTGCGCGTGATGCGCTGCAAAACGTCGCCCGGCCGCTTCGCCAATATGACCGAAGAGCAGCGCGCACAGGCGCGCGGCGATTACCGCGTCCTGCTGGACTGCACGCTGGAACACGCGCAGAACGCCGGGCTGCTGGTGCTCGACGAGGCTGTTTCGGCCTGCAACCACGGGATTCTGGATGAAGATCGGCTTGTCCGGTGGCTTGAGACCCGTCCAAAGGGACTTGAAGCCGTCCTGACCGGGCGAAACCCCTCCGGCCGTCTGCTCGGCTTGGCCGATTACGTCACCGAAATGAAAAAGCTCCGCCACCCGTACGACCGCGGCGTCCGCGCCCGGGCGGGAATTGAATTTTGAACGCAGGAGGCAAACTGTCATGGATCGCCTTGAAACGATGATCGCCGCTGTCCGGCCGCCCGATCAGTCCGCGATGGACGCCGCCCGCGCCCGGCAGGCGCGGCTGGCTAAACCGCCCGGCAGCCTGGGCCGGCTCGAAGACCTGTCGGTGCAGCTGGCCGGTATAACCGGCCGGCTGTACAACCGGGTGGACAAAAAGCACCTGCTTGTCTTTGCCGCCGACAACGGCGTTGCTGCCGAGGGGGTATCCAGCGCGCCGCAGTCGGTCACCTTGCAGCAGACGATCAACCTGACACGCGCAAGAACGGGGGCTGCCGTACTGGCCCGTCATTTCGGCTGCGGCATTACGGTCTGCGACGTCGGCGTTAATGCCGACATTGGGGATTCCGCCGTCGTCGGGCGCAAAATCGCCTATGGCACGCAGAATATTGCCCGCGGCCCCGCCATGAGCCGCGGACAGGCGCTGGCCGCCATCGAAACAGGGTTTTCGCTGGCTGCGGAAACCGACGCCGACGTTTTAGGCGTCGGCGAAATGGGCATTGGCAACACGACGACCTCTTCGGCTGTGCTCGCCGTGCTGCTGCCCGCCGACGCCGAAGACGTGACCGGGCGCGGCGGCGGCATCACCGACGAGGGCTTTGCAAAAAAGAAAGCCGTTATCCGTTCGGCCATCGCGCTCAACCGCCCCGACCGGAGCGACCCTGTTGACGTGCTGAGCAAAGTCGGCGGGTTTGACCTTGCCGCCATGTGCGGCGCTTTCCTGGGCGCTGCTGCCGCGCGCCGCCCCGTCGTCATCGACGGGTTTATCTCGGCCGTCGCCGCGCTGTGCGCCTGCCGCCTTGCCCCGCTGACCCGGGCGTACCTGGTGCCCAGCCACGCCTCTTATGAAATCGGGTACCGGCTCGCCATGCAGGCCATGGATTTGCAGCCCCTGTTGCTTTTGGGGATGCGCCTCGGCGAGGGCAGCGGCTGCCCGCTGGCCTTTCAGGTGCTGGAAGCGGCCTGCGCCGTCATGAACGATATGGCGACCTTTGAACAGGCCGGCATCGACGACGGCTATCTCGACGAAATCCGGCAGGGCGACTCGTTCACTGTCCCGGGCAGGGAATGAAGCATGGGACGGCTGGTTCTGGTGTCCGGTTCCAGCGGCAGCGGGAAAAGTCTTTTTGCCGAACGGCTGGCCGCGCACGCCGCGGACGATCGCTTTTACATTGCCACCATGCGCCCCGTGACGGAGGACAACCGGCGGCGTGTCGAAAAACACCGCCGCCAGCGCGCGGGGCTGGGTTTTACGACCTTTGAGTGTCCCCTGCATGTGAGCGGCGTGCCGGTTTCCGTCGGCAGCGCCGTGCTGCTCGAAGATCTTTCCAATCTGCTGGCCAACGTGCTGTTTGAATCAGGCGGTACGGCCGATCAGGTCTGGTACGATCTTCTCGGCTTGCAGCAGCGCTGCCTGCTGCTGGTCGTCGTCACCATTTCCGGCCTTTCGCCGCACGGCTGCGACGCCGAAACGGCCGCCTATATCGACGCGCTCAACGGCCTGAACGAGCGCCTGCTCCGGCGGGCCGACGCCGCAGTGCGTATGTGCTGCCATGAGCCCGTCGTCTGTAAGGGGGATCTTTCCGATGTTTTTAAGGCCTTTCCTCATTGCTCTGTCGACATACAGCATTGTCCCGGTTCCTCAGTTTGACTGGACCGATGACAACCTGAAAAACTCCCTCTGCTTTTTCCCGCTGGTCGGCCTTTTGTGCGGCGGCGCGCTGGCGGGCTGGCTGGCGCTGTGTTCCGCGCTGGACGCCGGCCGCGTCCTGTGCGCGGCCGGAGCCGTCTGCCTCCCGCCGCTTCTGACCGGGGGCATCCACATGGACGGGTACATGGACACCGTCGACGCCCTGGCGTCGCGCCGCCCGCGCGATCAGAAGCTCGCCATTTTAAAAGACCCCGGCTGCGGCGCTTTCGCCGTCCTTTACGGCGGCATGTACCTGCTGCTGTCCTTTGGGCTGATGCACGAGCTGTTGGGAACCGGGCTCCCCGCCGCGTTATGCCCGGGCTTTATCCTGTCGCGCGCCCTGTCCGGGCTGTGCGTCGTAACGCTGCCCAACGCCCGCGGACAGGGGATGCTCAGCGCCTATACGCACGGGACGCGCAAAAAGCCGGCCGCCGCCGTGCTTTTGTGCGCCGCTGGGCTGGCAGCCGCCGCCATGACGGCGCTTTCCCCCCTGCCGGGGCTGATCGCGGTTCTGCTGAGCGGCCTGTGGGTCATGGGGTACCGCCGGATGGCCCTGCGCCAGTTCAGCGGCGTCACCGGGGACACCGCCGGATTCTTTTTGCAGATCTGCGAGTTTCTGCAGCTGTCCGGCTTGTGGCTGGGGGGGCTTGCGCTGTGATCCGGCTGATCCTGCTGCGCCACGGTGCGACGGCCGGCAACCTTGAAAGGCGGTACGTCGGGCGCACTGACGAGCCGCTGTGCGAGACGGGCGTACGGCAGATCCTGGCGCTGCGTGGGCACGGCCTGTATGCCGGCCGGCTGTTCGTCAGCCCGATGCTGCGCGCCCGTCAGACCGCCCGGCTGCTCTTCCCCGACCTGTCCCCTACCATCGTCCGCGGACTGGCCGAAACCGACTTCGGCGTTTTCGAAGGCCGCTCCGCAGACGAGCTTTCCGGCTGCTGCGCCTACCGGCGCTGGGTAGACGGCGGCTGCCTCGGCCCCATTCCGGGCGGGGAATCGCCCGGGCAGTTCAAAGCGCGCTGCCGCAGCGCCTTTGCCCGCGCCGTGCATACCGTGCCGGACGGCGTCCCCGCCGCTTTTGTCATCCATGGCGGCGTCATTATGGCCCTTCTCGAAGCCTATGCCCTGCCGCGGCGCGATTTTTACCGCTGCCATATCGGCAACGGCGGGTATGTACTGGCCGACTGGAATCAAAACGTCCTGCGCATTGTCACCGTTTTTCGGGGCGCGCAGCCGTGAGCCGGGTGGATTTCCACCCGGCTTTTCTGATATTTTCCAAAAGATATTTCCCAAAAGCTGTAAAATGGGCTTTACTTTTTGGCTGTATGCACGCTATAATAAAAATATTCTTCTGGCCAAAGGAGCGTGATTCCCCTTGACATTGCAGCAGCTTCGTTATGCCGTCGCTATCGCCAAATGCGGTTCCATGAGCCGTACCGCCCGGCAGCTTTATGTTTCGCAGCCCAGCCTGAGCGCCGCCATCAAAGAACTGGAAACCGAACTGGACATCACGATCTTTGAGCGCACAGGGCGCGGAATCCGCCTGTCGGCCGACGGAGCGGCCTTTATCCGCGGCGCTGTCGCCCTGCTCGAACAGGCTGACGATTTGAAAGCGCGCTTTAGCGCGCAGCCGCCCGAAGCGCCGCGCAGCTTCAGCCTTTCGGCACAGCACTATTCTTTTGTCGCCGACGCCTTTGTCGAGATCATGCGCGGCATGAGCGAGAACCGTTACAGCCTGACGCTGCGCGAAGGGCGCACGCTGGAGATCATTGACGACGTTTGCGAACGCAAAAGCGAACTGGGCGTTCTCTTTTTGTCCGCCTCTAACCGCCGCCCGCTGACCCGGCTGTTCGCTTCGCGCGGGCTGGATTTCCGGGCGATCAAACAGGTAGAACCCCATGTGTTCATCCGCCCGGAGCACCCCCTGTCCGGGCATCAGCGCCTTTCGCCCCGCCACTTACAGGACTATCCCTATATCTGCTATGAGCAGGGTGAGGTCAGCCCGGTATTCTTTTCTGAAGAGCTGATGGTCGAACGGTGCCGCCCCCGGGTCGTCCATGTTTCTGACCGTGCGACGATGGAAAATGTCATTGCCCAGACCGACGCCTATACCATCGGCACCGGTTACATCATCCCCACCTTTACGGGCGTCGGCATGTCTTCTATCCCGCTCGACACCGACGAACAGATGGAAATCGGCATTCTCACCCTGCGCGAAGCCGGGCTCAGCCCGCTGGCCTCTGATTTTGTCAAAGTATTGACCGATTCGCTCTATCGCTGGTCAAAATAGCCAGTCATTCTATAATATATCCTTATCCTTTTTCATTACAAATCCTTATTTCTTCTACATTTCCGTATCATGATATAATAAAAGAAAGATACACAACGCGCTCTGCGGGGCGCCCGGACGAAATAGAAACGGAGGATTTGTCATGAACAAAAACTGCGGCATCCACACTGCGGCCATCCACGCCGGCGCCCGCCGCGACGAACAGTACGGCGCGCTGGCCACGCCCATCTACTCGACTTCGACCTTTGAGTTTGCTTCCGCCGAGCAGGGCGGCGCCCGCTTCGCAGGGAAAGAGCAGGGGTACATTTACAGCCGTCTGGGCAACCCGACCGTCGCCGTGCTTGAAGAAAAGCTGGCTGTGCTCGAACATGCTGAAGCGGCCGCCGCGGTGTCTTCCGGCATGGGGGCCGTCACCACCGTACTGTGGACGGCTCTCAAGGCGGGTGATCATGTTGTGGCAGACGAAACGCTGTACGGCTGCACCTTTGCCTATCTCAGCCACGGCCTCACCCGCTTCGGCGTCGACGTCACCTTTGTCGACACGTCCGACCCGGAAAAGGTCCGCGCCGCCCTGCGCCCCAACACCCGTGTTCTGTACCTGGAAACGCCGGCCAACCCCAACCTGAAAATCGTCGATCTCGAAGCGCTGGCAGCGCTCGTCCATGGGCACTGCCCCGATATTCTGGTCATCGTCGACAACACCTTTGCCACGCCCTGCCTCCAGCGCCCGCTTGACCTGGGCTGCGACGTGGTGCTCCATTCGGCGACCAAATATCTCAACGGGCACGGCGACGTCATTGCCGGCATGATCGCAGGAAGCAAGGAATTCATCACCCAGTGCAAAATGTTCGGCCTCAAAGATATGACGGGCGCTGTCCTCGGCGCGTTTGAAGCCTATCTCATCATCCGCGGCATGAAGACGCTGCCCCTGCGTGTAGAGCGCCACTGCGAAAACGCCCTGCGCGTCGCGCGCTTCCTCGCAGGGCATCCCGCCGTCGAACGCGTCTACTACCCCGGCCTTGAAAACCATCCCGGGCACGAGACGGCGGCCAGGCAGATGCACGGCGGGTTCGGCGGCATTGTCGCCTTTGAAGTCAAAGGCGGCTTTGAGGCCGGCAAAAAGGTCATCAACAGCGTGCAGCTGGCCAAAGTCGCCGTCAGCCTGGGCGACTGCGAGACCCTGATCGAGCACCCCGCTTCCATGACCCATTCCCCCTATACGCCCGAAGAACGGGCTGAAGCCGGCATTTCCGAAGGGCTCATTCGCCTGGCTGTCGGCCTTGAAGACGCGGAAGACATCATGGAAGATTTGAAACAGGCCCTGGAAAAATAAAAAAAGCGCCGCCTGCGCAGCGCTGCAAAAAGGGTTCGGAACATCGGTTCCGAACCCTTTTGTTCTGGCTATTTCACCAGCTCGTACAGGCGCATTATGGTGGCGATGCTCTGCTGGCGTTCATAAGGGTCGCCGGGCGAGAACATGTCGTTGCCCGTGCCGTTCATCACGCCGCTGGCCTGCATCTGGCCGACCGCTTCCAGCGCCCACGACGCGACCGAATCGGTGTCGGCAAAGGTGGAAGCCTGTGCGGGCAGGGGCTTTTCCAGCGCCGCCGCCAGGCGGGCCAGCATGGTCGCCGCTTCCTGACGGGTCAGGCTGGCGTCCGGGTCAAACCGGTTTTCGCCCACACCGTTGACGACGCCGAGCGCCGCCATCTTTTCGACGTTTTCGTCCTCGGTGTCCGTAAAGGTCATGCGGTCTGTAATTTCGCTGCCAGTCACCGTCTCATACAGGCCGGCTGCCAGCGCGCAGAACTCGGCACGGGTCGTGGCCTGCGCATAGGCCGATTGCAGCGATTCGGGCACGATCCCCAGCTCGATGCCCGCGCTGACCTGCTCAGCCGCCCATTCCGCAGGCTGTTCGGCCGGCTCTTCGGGTTCGGCGGGCTCTGTGGGCTCGCTGGGATCTTCGGGTTCCGCAGGCTCTGTGGGTTCTGCCGGGTCAGTCGGTTCGGCGGGCTCCGTCGGCGTCGTTGTAGCCGAACCTTCAATCAGAATATAGCTTTCAAATCCCGTCATGGTGTCGCTGGCAACCAGGTGATAAATCACGCCCGCCTGCGGCACAAACGGCAGCGGATCGACAGCGGAATAGAACTCATAATTCGGGCCAAAGTTAACCGTGCCCACCTTGTCTGTGTCATAAGCTGTCAGATCACAGGGAAAGCTCGGGATGTTTGCGAGGGTAAACTCGGTGCCTTCCGGATAGATGTACACCGTGCAGCCGCTGTAAGCCGTCGTACCGGTCGGCTCGCTGCTTGCCAAAATGTACTGGTTCCCCGGGATAGCGAAGTCCGCGGCTGCCGCAGGAACCGCCAGGACGCCGACGGCCAGCGTCAGCGCCAGCAACAAGGACAGGGTTCGTTTTCTCATACTGCATTCTCCTTTTCATCGCATTGGCGGCACAGCGCTTTGCACCATGCCCGAATAAATTCTATACCCCGCCCCGCGGGTTTGTCAAGAACGCGCAAGCGCCCTGTAAAAACTCCCGGCAGGGCGTTTGCCCGGCCGGGAGTTGGGTTTACCGCTCAGTCGCGATGAGGATGCGGATGCGGCCGCCGTCCTCATAGTCTTTGTCATAATAGCCGCGCAGGCTGTACCGCGACGTATCACTGACCGCCGACAGGGTCGACGAAATGTAACTGCTCGTCCCCCGGCGGATATAGACCTGCACCGCGTCAGACATGCCGAACTCTTCGTTCTGATTGCGGGCTGACGTCTCCGTAACCGACGTCAGCGGGGTCTCTTCCAGATTATACGCCCGCTCGATGCCCGTCTCCGACATTTCAAAGCGCGCCGGACCGCTTTGCAGGTTGAGAATGCGGTTTTGCGTCGAAAAGCTTCCTTTCTGGCCGTTGATCAGGTACTCGTACTGCCCCATGAGCGTCATGTTGGCGTTGATCTCGACGACCGACGTCAGAATCCCGTAGGTATCCATATCGCCGGTGGCGTCGTCCAGAATGATGCGGTTGATTCTTCCCGTCTCGTCGAGGGTATAGTAGCGGACGTTTTCGTCGCTGAGCTTCATGCGCGACAGGCGGTCGGGGTACAGAATCAGGCCGCCGCTGTCATTGGTATCCATGATTTCGATGTTATCGGCAAACTCCAGGCCGTCGACCTCGGTGGCCGCACGGTTGACCTGGCCGCGCAGCGGGCGGCGCGTCAGCGACTTGACGCTGGTTTCGCCGTCCTGCACCGTGATTTCGACGACGCTGCCGGCCCGGACCGACGACGCCCGCACCGGATCCTGATACACCTGGCCGTCGGTACACAAAATAGTCGCCACATCTGTGGTCCACGAATTGCCGTAGCCGTCGTCATAGGTGGTCTGTGCCACCGACTGCACGACGCCATACCGCACGGTGTCCATGGTATCCGGCTCTGTCACGCCGACGACGTCGCCGTTCATCCCGAGCAGCAGCGTCACCACGTCGCCTGGGTGGTATTCACCCATGTCGGACAGCGCATAGGCGGCCGACGAGCTGGCCACGCTGTAATTGACGCCTGCGACCGTCACGCCGGTCGGCTGGGCCGCCGACGGCGTGGCCGCTGTGTACACACCGGTCACGCGGTCGCGGTAGACCCACACTGAACGCAGGTTTTTATTGTAATAATATACGTCGCCTGCCAGCAGCTGCGACACATCGGCGCGCGCGCCGTTGATGGTCAGCTCGTCGACGGCAAAAGGCAGCAACGCGCTCCACTGGCTGTCCTGCGCGATAAACGGGCCTTCGCGGTCCGACGCGACGAGCGACGCATAGTCGACTTCTCCCGAAGCGTTCAGAGTCAGCCCGCGGGTCGACGCGTAGACAGCGCCCGACGACGTTTCCGCCTTCATCAGGTTGTAAAACAGCGTCACGCACTCATTGCGCGTCAGGCGCTGCCCCTGTACGGCCGTCATGTTTTCATCCAGGCCGAGGGCGCGGTACTTATTCATCTGGGCCGACGGGAAGGCGCCCGACAGGCTCTGCGAATCGTAGCCCAGCATCCGCAGGACGGCGGTCGCCGCTTCTTCGAGCAAAATGGTATTTTCCGGCCGGAAAGTCCCGTCGGTATACCCGGCAATCCAGCCGTTATCCACCGCGGCTTTGACATATCCGGCCGCCCAGTGATTGCTTTTGACGTCTTTGAACACCGAGATGTTGGCCTGAGTGCTGATCCCTTCGGCCAGCCCGGCCGCGGCGCACATCATTTTGGTAAACTCGGCGCGGGTGACAGGGCTGGACAGGTTGAGATCGCCGTTTTCGTCACCAGTCAGAATCCCAAGCGCGCGCACCGTTTGCTGCATGGCCTGTGCGTCGGCAGCGTGCGCGGCCGGCAGCGCCCCTGCGCACAGCAGTGCGGCCAGCAGCGCGGCCGTTATCCGTTTAAACATCTTCGCTCCCTCCTATTCATAACGCAGCGCGTCGATGGGGTTGAGCCGCGCCGCCTTTTTTGCCGGCAAATACCCGAACAGAATGCCGATGGCGACCGAAATGCCAAACGCCATGGCAATGGACCCGGCGGTCGGCGTGACCGCCATGTCCTGCTGCAAAAGCGCCACAATAAGCTTCGTCGCCAGCGACGACAGCAGGTATCCGAACCCGATGCCAATCACCCCGCCGATACCGCTCGTCGTCGCCGCTTCGATGACAAACTGCTGCATGATGTCGCGCTGCCGCGCGCCAAGTGATTTGCGGATGCCGATTTCCCGCGTGCGCTCGGACACTGACACCAGCATGATGTTCATGATGCCGATTCCGCCGACGACCAGGGAAATCGCAGCGATCGCGGCCAAAATGGTAATCATGACGTTGAGCATGTCGTCCATGATGTCCAAAAGCTCGGACATGCTGATGACACTGTAAGCAGTGTCGCTGCCGAAAGCCTTTTCCAGCCGCTCTTCAATGGCTGCTTTGGCCTGTGTGATCACATCTTCGGACGCGGCGGAAAAATAATAGCTGGAAATCTGTCCGCTGTTTGACAGCTTGACAGCATTGGTGTAGGGGATGAGGGCCACATTATCGTCGCCATATTCGCCGCTGTCCGCCTTTTCCTTCAAGACCCCGATGACGGTGTAGGTGTATCCGCCGATTTTGATCGTTTCGCCCACGCCGCCCCCGTCAAAATACTCATTGCTGACATAGCTGCCGATGACACAGACCTTTTGGCGGCGCAGGACGTCAACATAGCGCAGGAAGCGTCCCTGCCCCACTTCGTACTGCCGGATGTCGGCATAGTCTTCACCCACGCCGGTTACCGATGTCGACGGGGTTTCGGTGCCGATTTTCAGCTGCGCCCCCGACGACACCGTCGGTGAAACGGCGGACAGCAGCGCCGGGTTTTCCTGTGCCAGCTCATACATGTCGTCGTCCGACACGCTGCGTGCCGTGCCGCGGCCAACGACTGTGACGGTGATGAGGTTGGTGCCCATGCTTTCAAAACTGTCGGTCATAAAATTCTGCATCCCGTTGCCCAGGCCGACAATGACAATAACGGCCGCCACGCCGATGATAATCCCCAGCATGGTCAAAAGGGCGCGAACCTTGCTGCTGAAAATGCTTTGCAGCGCCAGACGGAAAGACTGGAAAAAGCTCATCCGTCCTGCCCCCCTTCGGCCTGCACTACGGCGCGCTCTGCATCCGCCGGCCCGTCGTAAATGATCCTGCCGTCCTCGAGGCGGATGATTCGTTCCGCCTTGCGCGCAATGGAATTGTCATGCGTGATAAGCACAATGGTGTTGCCCTCGCGGTGCAGATCCTGCAAAAGCGCCAGCACCTCGCGCCCGGTCCGGCTGTCCAGCGCGCCGGTCGGTTCGTCGGCCAGAATGACCGACGGATTGCCGGCCAGCGCCCGCGCAATGGACACGCGCTGCTGCTGGCCGCCCGACAGCTGTGCCGGCTTGTTTTTCAGTTTGTCGGCCAGCCCGACGCGGGCCAGCGTCTTTTTGGCGCGCGCGTCGCGCTCGGCCCTGGGGACGCCGGCGTACACGAGCGAGGCCTCGACGTTTTCCAAAACGCTCATCTTGGGCAGCAGGTTGTACTGCTGGAAGATAAACCCCAGCATCCTGTTGCGGATCGCGGCCAGATCGTCGTCGTCCAGCCTGCCGACATCCTGGCCGGCCAGCAGGTACTGGCCGGCTGTCGGCACGTCCAGGCAGCCGATAATGTTCATGCACGTCGACTTTCCGCTGCCCGACTGGCCGACAATGGCGACGAACTCGCCCCGCTCGATGGTCATTGATATGCCGTCGACCGCATGGACTTCTGTATCGCCCATGCGATAGATTTTATAGACGTTGCGGAACTCAATCAGGGGGGCCACCTCAACGCCCTCCTTCGCCATCCGGCGGGGCGCCCGCCGGGGCTCCGCCGCCCGCCGGGGCTCCGCCGCCTGCCGGACCTCCGCCCGCGGCGCCGCTCATCAGGCCCATCATCTGTTCCAGCAGCGAATTGCTTTCATAGGCGGCATATGCGATGCTCTCGCCCTCTTCCAGCCCGCCGGTGATCTGAATATAGTCGTCGTCGTTAATCCCCAGCGTCACTTCACGGTACTCGTACCCGATCGGCAGGCCGTCTTCGCCCAGCGCCGTTCCCGCATTTTCGCCCGCGCTTTCCGACCGGACCAGCACGCGGTTGCCCCGCTCGACAGCGCTGACCGGGACGGCCAGCACACCCGACTCACTCTGCACCCTGATTTCCACATCGACGTTCATGCCGGGCAGCAGCCCGCCGGTCTCGTCGATGCGGATGGTGACAGGATAAGACGTGACGCCGCCCATCGTCGTGCCGTTAATATTGACTTTGGTGACGACGCCGCGGTAAGACTGCCCTTCCACGGCTTCAGCCGTGACGTCAACCTCCTGCCCGACCTCGATTTTTGACACGTCGAGTTCGTCGACATTTAAAGTAAGCGTCAGATAAGACAGATCAAAAATGGTACACAGGCTGCTCAGCCCTGATCCGCTGTCGATCTTATCGCCCTGCTTATAATTTTTTTCGACAATGGTGCCCGCAATGGGCGATGTAATGCTGTAATTGTCCAGCTGATCGACGGCGCTCTGCAAAGACAGCTGCGCGTCGCGCAGCGACAATTCGGCCGAACGGATGGAATCGTCCAGGCTGTCGCTTTCCAGCCGCAGGATCGCCTGGTTTTTTGCCACCTCGTCCCCTTCCTGCACCAACAGGGCGCCGACCGTCCCGGCGGCGGCAGCGGTCACCGCCGCTTCGGCCTGATATTCAAAGGCGGCGCTCTGCGTACAGGCTGCCGTGCCCACCATCGCGCTCGCCATGCTCTGCGGCGCGATGCCGCCGGGGTTTTGAACCTCAATGGTAACGTTGCGGACCATAATATTGCCGGCCAGCACCTCGTCGACGGGCGCGATTTCCGTCACCGTCCCGGTTAAGGTCTCGAAAGTGCTGTCCAGCGTCACCGACGCGGCCTGACCGATATAAAACCCCGCTGCGTCATCAGACGGAAAGGGCAGGCAAAGCGTCATGGTCGCGCTGTCGCGGATCGATGCAATGGTCTGGCCCACGGATATGCTGTCGCCCTCTTCAACCATCAGGTCGACGACAACGCCGCTTTCATTGGCTTCGATGACCAGATCTTCGCGGCCGTCCAGCGCCTGATCATAGCTCATCTGTGCCCGTTCAACCGACAGGCGCGAACGTTCGATGGAGTTTTCGACATCGTCGGTGTCAATCTGGTACAAAAGCTGGTCCTTTTCCACCACGTCGCCTTCTTCAAAGTCAGCGCTCAGAATCTCGCCGCCGACCAGGGCGTTGACCACATAGGAATCGGCCGGTTCGAGCGCCGCGCTGCCGCTGACGACAACGGTGATGTCGCGCCGCGAGACCGTGTCCAGCACATAGCTGGTCTGCGGCCCCTGGCTTTTCCCGCCGCCTGCCAGCCGCAGGGCGATCAGAACAACTGCCAGTACGGCGACGGCAGCGGCAGCAATGACGCGCCGGCGTTTTTTCCGCTTTTTCCCGGACGGCTCAAAAAACGGCGTTTCCGGCGCAGGCGCGTCCTGTTTGGAATCTTGTTTGCCTTCCGTAGGCGTTTGCTGGGTCTGCATACTGCACTATCCTTTCTTCCCCTGTCCGGCGGGACGCCGGTAAACAACTTCGCCGCCTGTCATGGTCAAAAGCACCTGTGTCTGACCGATCTGGCGGGGATCGATTTCAAAAATATCACGGTCGACTATAATCAGATCGGCCCAGAAGCCGGGCTGCAGCCGGCCCTTTTTCCGCTCGCAGAACTCGGCGTAGGCGCTGCCCGCCGTATAGCAGTCGACAGCCTGTGCAACGCTCATGCGCTCGGCCGGGACATAGCCCCCCTCGGGGAAGCCGTCGGGATCCTGGCGGGTGACGGCCGCCGCGATGCACGGGAAGGGGTTGCAGTCCTCGACCGGCGAATCGGTGCCAAAGGACACCGGCGAACCGAGCTCCGCCAGTGTTTTAAAGGCATAGGACGTCTGCGCCAGGTCATGCCCCACGCGGCTTTCGACAATATGGCTGTCATAATGCAGGAAGATCGGCTGCGCCAGCGTCAGGATTCCCAGCCGCCCGATGCGCTCCAGCTGGGCGCGGTCGGTGATTTGGCAGTGTACCAGCCCGTGACGCAGGTCGTTGGGGCGCCCGTCCAGGACTTTTTCGTATGTATCCAGGGTTTTCTGTACCGCGCCGTCGCCGATGACATGGGTGATGACCTGCACGCCATGCCGCTGCGCCAAAGCGCACAGCGCGTCCATCTCGCCGTCAGTCAGCGCTTCGACACCGCGGTTGCCCGGGTCGTCGCAGTAGTCGCTGCGCAAAAGGGCTGTGCGCGCGCCGAGCGAGCCGTCCTTGAACAGTTTAAGCGGCCCGACAGACAGGCGGTCGTCGTTGAGTTCGGGGTCGTATTCGTTCCCCAGGTACTCGCTGAACGCTTCGGGCGAGGTAAAGGACACCTGGTGCCGGTAACGCAGGGGCAGGCGGCCCTCATCGCGCAGGCGGCGCATCATGCGGAAAGCCAGCCCGCCGTCGCCCTGGCCGGCGTCGTTGGACTGCACTGACGTTAAGCCGACGCTGACCGCGTAGCCGAGCGCCTTCAGCACCTGGCGCAGGCACTGCTCTTCTGTCTCGGGGGGGATGACGTCGTCCATCATGTCGAGCGCGTGCTCATTGAAAATGCCGTCCGGCGTGCCGTCAGGCAGCGTCCCGAACCGTCCGCCCTCGGGCTGGGGCGTCTGCGCAGTAATGCCGGCCTTTTGCAGGGCCGCAGAGTTCGCCGCCCCGATATGCCCGCAGATCCGGGTGAAGAACAGCGGGATCTCGGCCGAAATGCGATCCAGGTCAAAGCGGTTGAGCAGCCGCTTCTCATCGGTGAAATAATCCTGGTTCCAGCCGGCGGCGCGCAGGCCTCCGCGCGCTTCGGGGTGCTCGGCAATGAACTGCCGTCCCATTGCGATGACGTCGTCGATAGAGCGCGCGCCGCTTAAATTAAGGGTCGACAGCCGCCGGCCCAGGTTAAACAGATGCTGGTGGCTGTCGTTCATGCCGGGCAGCACCAGACGTCCGCCGGCGTCTATCACCTGCGCGGTGCAATCCGCGGCGTTTAAAATCTCATCAGTTTCGCCCGTTTTTTGAATGACGCCGTCCTCAATGAGCAGGGCGGACGCAAACCGCCCCGCTTCCATATAAACTTTTGCGTTGACGACTGCCGTCTGCATAGCCATTCCTCCGCTTTTCTTTCATTTTCTTTCATGATAGACCTTTCCCGGGTCAGCGTCAACAAACTCCCTGTGAATTTTTTAGAGTATTCTTCAAGTTGTCCTGCCCGCCTTTCTGTGATACAATAGATATACATTTTATGAAATATAGGAGGCTATGATATGGAAAAACGCAAATTCCGCGGCGTCGGCCCCGAACTTTCGCTGCTTGGCTTCGGCTGTATGCGTCTGCCCAAAATCGACCCTGACAAGCCCGACATCCAGCAAATTCAGGCGCAGGAAATGATCGACTACGCTTACGAGCACGGCGTCAACTATTACGACACCGCGTGGCCCTATCATCAGGGGCTGAGTGAAACCTTTATCGGCAAGGCCCTGAAAAAATATCCGCGCGACAGCTTCCATCTGGTCAGCAAAATGCCCGGATGGGAAGCCAAAAAGCCTGAGGACGCGTCTTACATTTTTGAGCGCCAGCTTGAAAAATGCCAGGTCGAATACTTTGACTTTTACCTGGCGCACGCCATGAACGCCGAGCGCTTAGTCCAGTACAAAGAAGCCGGCGTCTTTGACGTTTTGCTGGAAAAGAAAAAAGAAGGCAAAATCCGCCACCTGGGATTTTCCTTCCATGATTCCCCCGAAGTGCTCAAAAAAATTGTCGACCTTGGGTTCTGGGAGTTTGGGCAGATCCAGCTCAACTATCTTGACTGGACCATGCAGCGTGCCCGCGAACAGTATGACGTTTTGCAGGCGGCGGGCCTGCCTGTCGTCGTCATGGAACCGGTGCGCGGCGGCGCACTGCACAGCCTGTGCCCGCAGGCCGTCGAACTTTTGAAAAAAGCCGGGCCCGACGCTTCGCCTGCTTCATGGGCCATTCGCTTCGCCGCTTCCCTGCCCGGCGTGATGACGGTCTTGTCCGGCATGACGACCCTTGAGCAGGTCAAGGACAACGTTAAAACCATGGAAAACTTCAAGCCCCTGACGGACGATGAAAAGAAGCTGCTCGAGCAGGTCGTCGACATCTACCAGCAGAGCAAGACCGTCCCCTGCACGGGCTGCCGCTACTGCATGGACTGCCCGGCCGGCGTCGACATTCCCCTGATGTTCTCGATTTACAACCAGTACCAGCTGAACGAGGACAAGCAGGCCTTTGTCAAGGCCTATGCCGAAGCCGGCGACAGCAAGCAGGCCCACCACTGCGTCGCCTGCCGCGCCTGCGTACCCAAGTGCCCGCAGGGCATTGAAATTCCCGATCGCATGGCCGATGTCAAAAAACTGGCCGATCGCCTGATGCCCAAAGAATAATCCGTTTTTAACCGCAAAAGGGCGGCAATGCAATTGCATTGCCGCCCTTTTAATAATGTATCGTTCTTTGTTTACAGCATCTGACGGCCGGACAGGTCGTGCGTAAAGACCTCGCCGTCAATGATGGTGTGCAGGCAGGACGTGTAATTGCAGAACGGATCACCGTTAAAGACGGCGATGTCGGCGTCTTTGCCCGGCTCGATCGAACCGACGCGATCCTCGATGCCCAGCAGGCGGGCCGGGTTGATGGTGACGGCGCGCAGCGCGTCTTCATACTTCAGCCCATTGCGGATGCACAGGCCGACGTGCATGGGCAGCAGCTTGGTCAGGCTGGCGCTGTCTTCCGTCAGGCAGACGGTAACGCCCTTTTCCGCCAGCATGGCCGGCGTGCTCAGAGTGCGTTCCCACACCTCCTGCTTATAGGGGCCCGAAACCAGCGGGCCGATGGTGCAGATAATGCCTTTGGCGGCCAGTTTATCTGCCAGCTTATAGCCCTCGGTCGCGTGCTCGAGCGCATACTTGAGCCCGAACTCTTCGGCCACACGCATGGCAGTGGCAATATCGTCGCTGCGGTGGCAGTGGATACGGCACATCATTTCGCCGCGCACCACGGGCACCAGCGCCTCGAGTTTGAAATTACGCTTGGGCATGGCCGACGGGTTCTTTTCGGCCGCGCGCAGCGCCTCGGAATATTCGCGGGCGTTGAACAGCGTTTCGCGCAGCACGGCCGCCGTGCCCATGCGGGTCTTGATCTTGTTTTTGTCGCGGTAGTTGGCGCGCGGGTTTTCACCCAGCGCAAACTTCATGACGCGGGTGCCGGGCACTTCCATTTCGTCAACCGTCGCTTTGGGCGCCGTCTTAAAGACAAAGCCTTCGCCGCCGATGACGTTGGCCGACCCGGGAAGCACGCAGCAGGTGGTAAAGCCGCCGCGGCGCGCCCAGGCAATCGACATATTGCACGGGTCAAAGGCGTCGATAGCGCGGATCTGTGCCGTCACAGGGTCGATGCTCTCGTTGACGTCCGAAATGCCGCCGCGCGTCTGCGGCTCGCCCATCAGGGAAATGTGGGTGTGCGGCTCGACAAAACCGGGGGTCACCCAGCAGCCTGCGGCGTCGATGACCTGCGCCCCTTCCGGGACGGCAACATCCGGACCGGCTGCTTTGATCTTTCCGTTTTCCGCCAGCACGTTGGCCTTTTCCCAGGTGTGGCCGGCCCCGTCGAGCACTTTGCCGTTGATAATTGCCAAAAGCATCTTTGTTTCCTCCTGATTGATTATTTTTTAAGCAGGATTTTGCCCAGCCGTTTTTCCGTCTGAACGCCGCTGCGCAGGGCAAACTGGCCGTCCATCAGCACATGGACAATGCCTTCCGGTTTCTGGAACGGATCCTGATAGGTCGCCTTGTCGGTGACAGCGTCCATATCGAGCACCGTAACGTCCGCCACCATACCGGGGCGCAGATAGCCGCGGTCGCGCAGGCCAATGGAATCGGCCGACAGCCCGGTGATACGGCGAATGGCCGTTTCCGGGGGGCAGAGCTTATTTTCGCGCGCCAGGCGCAGGAACCGCGGGAAGGTGCCAAAGTTGCGGGGGTGGGGCTTGCCTTCGTTGAGCGCCGGATCGAGCGGCAGGGCGCTGCCGTCGCTGCCGATGGAAAAGTCGTTCTGCGACAGCATGTACATGACGTCGTCCTCGGCCATGCCGAACGAAATGCAGGTGCAGTTCGTGTTGGTCTCGACCGCAACGCGTGCAGCCGCTTCGGCCTGCGAAATCCCCCACATCTGGCTGATTTCGTAAAGGTTTTTGCCGTCGATCTCAGGCAGTTTGCCGTGGGTGCTGACGACGACCAGGGTTTTGCCCTGTTCGGGCGTGTCGAACGATTTTTCCAGCTCGGCCATCAGTTTGGACCGATCCGGCCCGTTCAGGATTTTGACCGCTTGCTGCGTTCCCCCTTCGATCGACCACTTGGGGAAGGAATTGGTAATGCCCGACGACGATGCCGTGTACGGATACAGATCAACGGTGACGTTGACGCCCGACGCCATCGCGTCGTGGACAATTTTGACATATTCGGGGGCGCGGCCATGGCAGGCGCGGCCGCTCGCTTTGAAGTGCGCAATGTGCACATGCGCGCCGCTGCGGCGGTTGATGGTAAACATTTCTTCGAGCGACTGCGGCGTGCCGGTGCCCTGGTTCCGCATGTGCGAGGTGATGATGCCGTCATGCGGCGCAACCTCTTCGCCCAGCAGGCACAGTTCTTCTGTATCGGCCGACAGGCCGGGCGTATAGCCCAGGCCGAGCGACATGCCCCATGCACCCATCGCCATGTTGGCAGCCAGCAGTTCACGCATCTGCTTCATTTCTGCGTCGGTCGGCCGGCGGTTTTCGTACCCCAGGACGCCGCAGCGCAGCGCGCCGTGCCCGACAAGCGGCAGCAGGTTGGTGCCCATCCGGTTGCCGCGCGCCTGTACGCCCGCAAGAAAGCTTTCAAGCGAGCAGGCGGCAAAATTGCCCTTGCGGGTGCCGCCGTAGCCGGCAATCCGGCTTTCCTGCCCCGGCGGGCACGGGAAGGGCGACGACCCGCACTGCCCCGAAAGCTCGCTCGTCACGCCCTGGTACAGCTTGGCCTCGCCGCGTTCGTCTTCCAGAAAGCTCAGGTCGGAATGGGAATGAATATCAATAAATCCCGGGGCGACGCACAAACCGCTGACGTCGACCGTCTCTTTGGCCAGGCCCTCTGAAATATCGGGCATGACAGCGGCAATCTTCCCGCCTTCAATGGCGACGTCCGCCTTGTACGGCTTTTCGCCTGTACCGTCAATGACCGTTCCGTTTTTCAAAAGAATGTCATACATCGTCTTTCCCGCCTTTCTTATTGCTGTGATTCTTCTTGGGCTTTCATTTGGCTTCCGGGCAGGGGATTTCGCCCGGCTGCACCTTGCGCCGCTCGGTCAGGTTAAAAAGGTTCATCCCTTTGAAGGCGTACCGCATGGGCGAAACCATGGTCGCCACAGCGTCGCAGGGGGCCGTCATCGGCTTGCCGTCAATCCAGCCCAAAACAGCGCCCTTGTCCACCGCGCTGCCGGCCGGCACCGCCGGCTTGAACAGCCCGTCGCACTCCGCTGTCCCGCAGTCAATGAGCGTCGAACAGAACGCCGTTTTGTCCCATGCTTTTTCCTGCCCCTGGACGGCGCCGATATGCACAAGATAGTTCATCACCCCGTCGGCGCATTTTTCGGCCGCCGGCACGTCAATGACGCCGCCCGGCTGTCCGCCCGGCAGCTCGATCAGGACGCCCTTCTGGCCGCGGCGCTCGGCCGCCTCAATATACAACTGGCCGCGGGTTCCTTTGGTGTGCACAACGGTGTCGAGCATGAGCGCGCTCAAAAGCTCTTCCGCCCACGGGTGGCGGCTGTAAAAGCCCATGCCATAGGTAGAGCCGTACAAACTGCAGCAGTGCAGGTCGAGCAGGTAGTCGTACCCGTCGGTCAGCTGCCAGATGTGCCAGGCCAACTGCTCGCTGTAACTGCCGTCCGGCCTGCCGGGAAAGGTCCGGTTCAAATCCAGCCCGTCCTGCGGGGCCTGGCGCCGCCGCACGCGCGACGCTTCGGGGTTGGAAAAGGGCAGCACCGTCACCCGGCCCAGGACATTGGCCTGCGCCAGGCGTTCACACACCAGCATCGCCGTGTGAATACCGGTCTGTTCGTCGCCGTGCACGCCGCCGGTGATGACGGCGGACGGACCGCCGGCGCTCCCCCCGAACGTGCGGATCGGCAGATCAAAGGTCAGTTTTTCCACGTCTGTCTTCCTCCTTTTCTGCTATAAGAACAAGAGGGCGGGGGAGTCCCCCGCCCTCCCGCTTGCACGGATATTTGATCAGGCTTTGTTTTTGAGCATATCCTGGAACTCCTGCTCTGAGCAGTAGACCCAGTGACCCGGGGACACCTCGTGATAGTCGGGCATGTTGCCCGCACCGTACTCATGAGCTTCCTTGGGATCATATGAAATTTTCTTACGGCGCTTTTCCGCACGCGGATCAGGCAGCGGGATCGCGCTGAGCAGGGCTTTGGTATACGGGTGGCACGGGTTGGCGAACAGGTCGTCCGACGTGGCCAGCTCGACCAGCTTGCCGAAGTACATGACGGCAATGCGGTCGCAGAAGTACTTGACGACGCTCAGGTTGTGCGCAATGAACATGATGGTCAGGCCGAACTCTTCTTTCAGGTCGTTAAGCAGGTTGATGACCTGCGCCTGAACCGAAACGTCCAGCGCCGAAACCGGTTCGTCGGCGATGATCAGCGACGGGTTAACAACCAGCGCGCGCGCAATGCCGATACGCTGGCGCTGGCCGCCCGAAAACTCGTGCGGGTAGCGGGTCGCGTGCTCGGGCATCAGGCCGACGCGCTGCAACATGTCGACGACGATGCGCTCGCGCTCTTTCGGATCGACAATGCCGCGGATCTTCAGGCCTTCGCCAATGATTTCCTGCACCGTCATACGGGGGTTGAGCGAGGCGATGGGATCCTGAAAGACCATCGCAATATGCTCGGTGATGTACTTGCGCAGTTCGGACGTCATTTTGCCCGAAATGGGCTTGCCGTCATAAATGACCTCGCCGCCCGTCGGATCGTACAGACGGATGATGGTTCGGCCGCAAGTCGTCTTGCCGCAGCCCGACTCGCCGACCATGCCAAAGGTCTCGCCGCGGTAAATATTGAAGCTGACGTTGTCAACCGCCTTGACCGTGCTGACCTTGCCGCGCTTTTTGGTTGTGAAGTGCATGCTGAGGCCTTTGACCTCGAGCAGAGGCCGCGACATGTTATCAGTCATTGCTCTCGGCCTCCTTTTCTTTCATACGCTTAATGCGGTGCGCCAGGATTTCGGGCATTTCCACCTTGGGTGCGTCGGGGTGCAGCAGCCACGTCGCGGCATAATGCGTATCCGACAGCTTGAAGAACGGCGGCTCTTCTTCGAAATCGATGGCCAGCGCGTACTTGTTGCGGGACGCAAACGCGTCGCCCTTCGGGGGCGCCAGCATGTTGGGCGGGGCGCCCGGAATGGCAAACAGCTTTTCTTTGGTGTCCAGGTCGGGCATGGACGACAGCAGGGCCCAGGTGTACGGGTGCGCCGGCTCGTAGAAAATCTCGTCCGCCGTGCCAACCTCGACAATCTTGCCCGCGTACATGACGCAGATACGGTCGGCCATGTTGGCGACGACACCCATATCGTGCGTAATGAAGATAATGGACAGATCACGGGTCTTTTTGATATCGTTGATAAGGTCGAGGATCTTGGCCTGGATGGTGACATCCAGCGCTGTCGTCGGCTCGTCGCAGATGAGCAGCTCGGGGTTGGACGCCAGGGCGATAGCGATGACGATACGCTGGCGCATGCCGCCCGAGAACTGGAAGGGGTACTGATCAAACCGGATCTCGGGCTGCGGGATGCCGACGGCGTCCATCAGCTCGATGGCGCGCTGCTTGGCCTTGCTGCGCTCGATCGACTTGCTCAGGATAAGCGCCTCGGTGATCTGCTTGCCGATCTTCATGATCGGGTTCAAAGCCGACAGCGGGTCCTGGAAAACCAGCGAAATCTTTTTGCCGCGGATTTTGTAAAAATCCTCTTCCTTGTACTTGGCCATATCTTCGCCCTGGTAGAGGATCTCGCCGCTTTCAATGCGGCCGTTTTTGGGCAGGATGCCCAGAATCGCTTTGGTCGTGACGCTCTTGCCCGAGCCCGACTCGCCGACAATGGCCAGCGTTTCGTGCCGGTTGAGGTCAAAACTGACGTCACGCACCGCCTGTACCTTTCCCGCAAAGGCGTTAAAGGTGACGGTGAGGTTTTTTACCTGTAAAATGGGTTCCATCACTTACCTCCTTTATGCGCCGCGCTGGGTCGGGTCAAAGGCATCGCGCAGACCGTTGCCAAACATGTTGAACGAAATACAAAGCAAAGAAATAATGATAGCCGGGAACAGGGTCTGCGTCGGATAGTACAGCAGAACCTTCTGGCCTTCGGACAGCAGGATGCCGATCGACGGCTCAGGCGGACGCAGGCCCAGGCCGATATAGGCCAGGAACGATTCCGAGAAAATGGCCGCCGGAACGGCGAGCGCCGTTCTGGTGATGATGGGGCCGAGGGAGTTGGGCAGGATGTGACGGAAAATCAGCGTCCTGTCGCGGACACCCAGCGTTCTCGCAGCCAGAACATATTCGTTGTCTTTAAACCGGTAGAACTGCGCGCGCACCAGGCGGGCCGTGCCGATCCAGTCGCGGACAACCAGCGCCAGGATAATTGAGAAAAGTCCTGTGCCGAATATCATGACGAACAACGTCATGACAACGATGTTGGGGAACGCGTTGATAATTTCGGTAATACGCATCAAAACCATGTCGAGCTTGCCGCCGTAATAGCCCGAAATCGAACCGTACACGACGCCGAACACGACGTTGACGGCCACCGAAACCAGCGCGATGAGCAGCGACACACGGGTGCCACGCCACAGACGGGTCCACAGGTCGCGGCCGAGGTAGTCGGTGCCGAACCAGTAGGTCTCGTCAATGTCATTGAACTCGTAATAGTCAACCTCAACGTCGCACATTTCGACGCCATTGACAAAGTGCCGGTTGGTGACAGCCAGGATACTGCCTTCCGGATACTGCGTCGTGTCCGTCAGGTTTTCGACGCGGCGGTTGGTCAGAACAGTGCCGCCGTCAAAAAGCCCAATGTTCAGGTTGGCCAAAAACGGGATCTTCGGGGGCGCGTTCATGTGATCAAGGTTCTGATCGTTAAAGCCCTTGCCGCTGACCATGGGGCCAAAAATGGCAAACAGCGCAATGATGACGATGATGATAAAAGCGACAACCGAGCTTTTGTTCTTTTTAAAGCGCTGCATGGCGTCTTTAAAGAAGCCGACCGGCTTGGTTTCAAACTTCTGGTCGTGCAGCACGGTGTCCATCTGCACCAGCGTAAACTTGGATTTGTCCAGCCCGCTGTATTCGCTCGCGTTATAAATTTTCATACAGCTTGCTTCCCTCCCATCCTGATTCGGGGATCGACGATGCCATAACTCAGGTCCACAATCAAAATGGTCAGAATGGAAATGACTGAGTAGAACATCAGTGTCGCCAGGGTAACCTGGTGGTCGCTGGTGTTAATGCCCGAAATCATCAGGTTGCCCATGCCGGGAATGGCAAAGATGCGCTCGACAACCAGGCTGCCGCCCATGATCGTTGTGAACATGGGGATAATGATGTTCATCAGCGGCACCAGCGAGTTACGGATGCCGTGGCGCAGGGTCGCCTGGCCTTCGGTCAGGCCCTTGGTACGGGCCAGCAGCATGAAGTCCGAACCAATGGTTTCGGCCAGCTCGCCGCGCAGGTAACGGGCGACACGCGCGATCGGGCTGAAGGCCAGCGCCAGAATGGGCAGTACCAACGAAATAAACTTTGCCATGCCTGCGGCGCTCGGGTCATAAATAATCGGGAACCATCCCCACTTATAAGCGCAGAAGTACTGCAGGCCGGTTGCGAAGATGAAGGACGGCACCGAAATAAAGATGACGACCAGGAACGAGACCAGGTAGTCGACGCCGCTGTTTTTCTTCAGCGCCATCACAATGCCGGCCAGCATACCGAGCGGCAGCGAGATGCACAGCGAGTAGACGTTGACATACAGCGTAACGGGGATCTTCTGGGCGACAATGTCCCAAACCGGCATGTTGGGATACAGTTTGATGGACAGGCCCCAATCCCAGTTCAGTATGATGTTTTTCAAGTAAAGGAAGTACTGTACGATGATCGGCTTGTCAAAGTTGTACTTTGACTCCAGCGCAGCCAGCATTTCCGGCGTCAGCTCATCGTAGCCTTCGAAAATGTTTCCCGGCATCAATCGAAGGACGACGAAGCCGATACTCAGAATGATGAACAGAGTGACGACTGTCGCCAAAAGCCTTTGTAGAATATAGTTTCTCATACCACCGAACCTTTCTTTCTGTCTCTGGGTCACAAGGAGTGCGGCGAAACACTCCCCCTGCGTGCAAAAGCGATCAGCTGCTGCACGTCAATACAGGCATTCAGCCAGCCAGGACCAATGGTTTATTGCCACTGGCGGCAGCCGGGACACGTTCCGGTTTTCCGGCGGCTGCCTTGCGCCGCCGGAAACGGGCTGCAACACCATCGACGTTATACCTACTCCTGGTGCCGCTCAGCATCTGTGTCAGTACAATCCCCCTGCCGGACGGCAGGGCGATCGTATTGCTTTTTTGCGTTTTTACGCAGTCTAAGTTCCTGTGGTTACTCCTCGATGATTCGCGCGTACATCCAGCCGAACCCGACGTTGACGACATAAGAGTTGTCGCTGGTCGGCAGCTGCACGCGATCGGCCTTCAGGTAGCGGCCCGGGCTTTCCATCACCGGAATGATGGCCGCTTCTTCCAGCATAATTTCTTCCATCCGGAAGGTCATGTCGAGCCGCGCCTCTTTGTCAAAGCGCTCTTCCGACTGGTTTGCACGAACCCACAGGTCGTCAAACTCGGCGTTGGAATACGGCTCGTTTTTCTTGGGGTAATCGGTCGTCCATACGTTAAACGCGTTCCACGGAGCGACCTTGCTGGTGCTCCAGCTGCCCCACGACATTTCATAGGAATTGGGGTTGTTGATCCAGTCTTTCTTGGTGCCGACCATCTGCGAGTTGGGCATGCCCTGCAATTCCATCTGGAAGCGATCCGCGCCGAAAATTTCGGCCCAGGACTTTTGCAGATACTCGGACGCCGGTTTGTACGAACCCGTATCGCTGGGATAAATCAAAGTGACCGAAACGGAATCCAATCCCGTCTCTTCCAGCGCCGCTTCAAAGTACTCCAGGGCCTTTTCGGGATCGTAGCCGTTGTTCTCGGGGATCTCGTACGGCTGGATGCGCTCGACCATGTCGCGGTAAGTCTCGCCGGTGTCAAGATCGCCGACGACCATCTTGGGCTGAATCCACCACGCCGGGATGACGTTGTTGATCGCCGCAACCGCTTCACGGTCGGTGCCGTAGTACAAAGCTTTGCGGAAGTTGGTGCTGGACAAAATGGGGTTTTCCGTGTTTCCCATATTGACGCTGATGTGCCACATACCCGTCGCGTCGCTTTCGATGATGCGCGGGTCTTCTTTGTACTGCAAATACTCCTCGCTGCCCAGCGAGACATAGTCGAGCTCGCCGTTGAGGAACATCTGCAGCCGCGTCGAAGCCTCGCCCACGGTGCGTTCGTCAATGCTGTTGAGCCAGATCTTGTCAGCAAAGACGTAGTTGGGGTTTTTCTCGTACACAATGGTCGCGCCTGCAATCCAGTCCTTGATGACAAAGGGGCCGCAGCTCATGTATGTATCCTTGCTGGTGCCGTACATGGTCGCGGTACGGTCGGCGTTCATAGCCGCCTCGTAGGTCCCTTCGTGAACCATCGCCAGAGCCGAGTTGACAAAATGGTTGACAATCTCGTCCGACGTGACCGGCGCAGCCGTCGTCAGCTCGACGGTGTAATCATCGATCTTTTTCAGGCCGACATCTTCCCACTCGCACTGCCCCAGCGTGTACTCAGACCCATTGAGGACGACGATATAGTTGTCAGCAAACGAGGACGCGCGCGAGTTGAGCATGTTGGGGTCGAGCAGCGTCTTGTACGTGTAAATAACGGTGTCCGCGTTCATCGGGTCGCCGTTTTCCCACACGAGCCCTTCGCGCAGCGGGATCTGCCACACCGTCTGGGTGTCGTCCATCTGCTGCGGGAAGTCGGCGGCAAACTCGGGCTGGTAGCTGAACTTTTCATTCTCGCCGATAAAGCTCTTATAGAGCAGCATCGCCAGCTTGTCGATGCCGTCGCTGTCGCGGGCCATCGAGTATGTGTGCGGGTTGAGCGTTGAAATGTCGGCTGTCGCCGCGATCTTCAGCGTGCCTTCGCCCTCAGGCAGCGGGGTGTCGCTGCCGGTTTCCGGCTCGTCAGGGGTCGTGGGTTCCGTAGTCTGGTTGGAATCGTCCGTGGTGTCCGGTTCCGACGGGGTCAGATCCGGTTCTTCACGCTGGCAGCCCGAAAGCACACCCAGCCCCAGAATCAAAGTGAGAATCAGCGCCAAGGTCCGTTTCATACTAAGCATCCTCCTGTTGCTGCGTCGATATGTCCGCCGAACGGCCGGAAAGCCGCACTTTAACGGCTTTCCGGTCGACGGCAGCTTGGTAGCTTATGTTGCCACAGTACTCAGAACAGTTGCCGGTGCTTGGATCTTATTACTCAACAATACGGGCGAACTTCCAGCCAAAGCCGACGTTGACGATGTAGGAGTTATCCGGGGTCGGCAGCTGGACACGCTCGGCCTTGAGGTAGCGGTTTGGATTCTCCATGACCGGGATGATGGGCAGATCCTCGAGCATGATGTGCTCCATCTCGTACGCCATCTCGATCTGCGCTTCCTTGTCAAAGCGTTCTTCGGTCTGGTTGGCACGAATCCACAAATCATCCAGAGCTTCCGAGAAGTACGGCTCGTTCTTCTGGGCATAGGTGCTTCTCCACACATTGTAGCCGTTCCAAGGAGAAATCTTGCTGGTGCCCCAGCCGCCCCAGCCAAGCTCGTAAGAAGAGGCGTTATTCTTCCAGTCTTTCTTGGTCGCCGTCATCTGCGAGTTGGGCATGCCCTGAATCTCAAGGGTGAAGCGGTCGGCGCCGAACAGTTCGGCCCAAGCCTTCTGCAAATACTCAGAACAGGTCTTATAGCGCGAGTTGTCCGAGCTGTACAGCAGCGTCAGGCTGACCGAGTCAAGGCCGGTCTCTTCCAGAGCGGTGTTGAAGTATTCAACAGCGGCCTCGGGGTCATAGGCATAGTTCTCGGGGACCCATTCGGGATGTGCCTCAGCCATCATATCACGATATTTTTCACCTGTCTCGAGATTGCCGACAACCATCATCGGCTGAATCCACCAGGCGGGGATGGAGTTGCCTGCTTCAGCAACGGCGACACGGTCGGTGCCGTAGTACAGCGCCTTGCGGAAGTTCAGGTTGTCGAGGATGGGCTGTTCGGGGTTCTTCATGTTGACGCTGATGTGGAACAGCGAAGTGGCATCGCTGGTGATCAGACGCGGGTCTTCTTTGTACTGGTTGTATTCCTCGTTGCCCAGCGAGACATAGTCGATCTCGCCGTTGAGGAACATCTGCAAAGTGGTCGAGGTGTCGGTAACGACGCGCTCGGTGACCTCTGCCAGCCAGATCTTGTCGGCAAAGACCCAGTCGGGGTTCTTCTTATAGGTGATCGAAGCGCCCGGAATCCACT
>CALWJQ010000059.1 GCA_944381055.1 uncultured Clostridia bacterium
GGTGGTTGGTAGGCTCGTCCAGGAACAGGGTGTTGACGCCGGTGTTCATAAACAGGCACAGCTTGAGCCGCGTCTTTTCGCCGCCCGACAGCACGCCGACCGTCTTGAACACATCTTCGCCCGTAAAACCGAACGCCGCCAGCCGGTCGCGCGCCTGCTGGGTATCGGCCCGCGTCTCGTACAATAGGGTGTCCACCAGGTTGCGCTCCGGGTGGTCAAAGGACACGACCTGGGGCAGATACCCTTCCCGGACGCCCGTCCCTTCGTAAAACACGCCTTTAAGCGCCGGCTGAAGGCGCAGCAGCGTGGTCAGCAGCGTGGTTTTACCGCAGCCGTTGGGGCCGAGCAGGGCAATGCGTTCGCCGCGGAAGACCATCGCGCTGAAGTCCCGGATCAGCGGGCGGTCGTACCCAGCCGACAGCCCCTCGATTTGCAGAACCTCATTGCCCGACCGTTCGGCTTCGGCAAAGCGGTTTTTCATTTTATGCTGGCGGCGGATGGTCTCGATGCGTTCGATGCGCTGCAAACGCTTTTCCATGGCAAAAGCGCGCTTCATGACTTTTTTATTGCCCAGCCCCCAGCCCTTCATGCGCTCGACGGTAAAGCTCAGGCGCTCGATTTCTTTATCCTGCCGCTTTTTCTGCTTTTCCAGCAGTTCCATCATCTCGTCGCGGCGGTCGACGTATTCGCTGTAATTGCCGGGATAAGACGTCAGGCTGCCGTCCCGCATTTCAAGGGTGCGCGACGTGACGCGGTCGAGAAAATACCGGTCGTGCGAAATAATGAGCGCCGTACCTTTAAAGGCGCGCAGATAATCTTCAAGCCATTCGATCGACTCCAGGTCCAGGTGGTTGGTCGGCTCGTCGAGCAGCAGGATATCGACGCCCGACAGCATGATGCGCGCCAGGTTGACGCGGGTCTTTTCGCCGCCCGACAGGCTCATAAAAGGGCGCTGCTGCATGTCGGACGAAATGCCCAGGCCGCTGACCATGCGCTGATAGGCGACTTCGAGATCGTAGCCGCCCCCGTCTTCAAAAGCGGTCTGCATCGTGGCATAGGCGCGCATGTCGACCTCTTTCCCGGCCGCCATATCCTCTTCCATGGCGCGCAGGCGCGTGCCCAGCGCCTCGATATTTTCAAACGCCTGCCACAGCACCTGACGCACTGACAGCTCAGGCGGGACGTCGGGCAGCTGCTCCAGCAGCCCGATGCGGCGGCCGCGCGCGACGGACACCTGTCCGCCGTCGTAAGGCAGCAGCCCTGCAATCACCTTAAAAAGCGTCGTCTTGCCGCAGCCGTTGGGGCCGACGATGCTGGCGCGCTCGCCGGTTTGCAGTTCAAACGACAAATCCCGCAGGATCTGCCGCTCGCCAAAATACAAATTAAGTCCTGTTACACTGATTTCTATCATGTTCCTTCTCCATCGCGGCCGGAACCGCGCCTTTAAAATCCGCCCTCACGAAAAATCGGCAGATCCGGGTGGTCAAAGCTCAGCCGGTGCAGCAGCACCGCCAGCAGCAACAGCAGCGCAGCGGATCCCCATCCGCACAGGGCGGTCACGCTGCGCGACAAGACCCGCAGCCCGGCCAGATAACTGCACGCCATAACGGCTGCAAAACTTGCAATATCAACCCACAAAAGGTTTTTCCCCACGCCGAGGCCGGCGGTATAGGTGTAAAAAATTCCGAACATCATGAGCATGGCAAACCCGGCGGCTGCCGCAGCGGCGGCGCTGATGGACGTCCACGGCCGGCCCATCTGTACCCCGACAAAAGCCATTGCCCCACAGAGCGGCCAGAAAGCCATCTTAAAGTGCTCCCACACGTTTTCCGAAACGGGAAAGAACGCACGCAAAAGCCGCGGCCGCCCGAGCGGGCGGTATAAAAAATGCATGGCGACGCCGCAGATCCATGCAGCGATCAGGGGCTTCCAAAGCATCATGTCACTCCCTTCGCCACACTGTATGCGCGAGGGGGGTATATTGTTCCTGTTTTATTATACCGGTTCTGGGCTCTCTGTGCAAGGGGAAGCGCTGATTGCGCCGCCGTTTTGAAGGCAAGGGCAGCCGCTGGACTTTTCTGCCATTCTGTGCTATATTTTTTACAGAACAGCAAATCTCCTGTGAAAGCAGGGGTTCGTTTGATTGGTAATTTTTTGGGCGCAGCTCTTCCTTTGGATTTTCATGGGCCTGTTTGCAGCGGTCAGCTGCTCTTTGATGGACAAAAACAAGCAATAAGATCCCATTTATTCGGGCGGCTGCGGAACGCAGCCTGTTACAGAGAAAATTTTTTCAAAAAGCTCTTGCATTTTTCCCCACATTGTGGTATTCTATATTGGCAGCAAAAAGTTGCGCTTGTAGCTCAGCTGGATAGAGTGACTGGCTACGAACCAGTAGGTCAGGGGTTCGAGTCCCTTCAAGCGCGCCAAAGCAAAGAGCACATCAGATAACTGATGTGCTCTTTGCTTATTTTCCGTTTTTCTTCAGCGCCCGCAGCCATTGCCAGCACACAAAGCCCAATATCAGTAAAACAGACGCCCAGGCTTCCGCCTTCACGCTGTGCTGCACGCGCACAAACAGGAACGCGGCGATGGCAGCTGCCAGGCAGAGCAGGGCCAAAAAGGCCATCAATGTTTTTTTCATGCCTCCGGCCGCAGCTCCATAACGGTATACCAGACCCCTCCGTCTTCCACAGGGTCGCCCAGCGGCACAAAACCCTGCTTTCCAAAAAAGTCCACCGCAGTGTCCGGCGCTTCGACAATAAGACGCGGCAGCGCGTCATCATGGCGTTTGCTGTCGAATACCGCGCGCTTTAACAGACGTGTGGCCACACCCTGTCCCTGTGCCCGCGGATCCACATAGAGCAGATAAACACGGTTCAGCCCCAAAAAGGCGCAAATGCCGATCAGCTTGTCTTCCCGGAATGCACCCCACAAACGCAGCTGGCCGTCGCCAACGCGCACGGCGCAATATTCATAGTCGATTTTGCTCAAAAAATCCTGAACCGCCTCGTCGTCACGGGCGTGCGCTTCTGTTCGGGCATATACTTCCCAAACAAACTGCAGGGCCTGCTCCAGCTCGTCCGTCCCCAGTGCGCGAATATCCACAGGCGATTTCTGCTCACTCATCCTGCCGCCCTCCGATTCTGAAAATAAGCAAAGAACCGATGGGAAACCATCGGTTCTTTGTGTAGGCGTTACCTATCTTCCCAGGCCGTCGCCAGCCAAGTATTGTCGGCACAAACGAGCTTAACTTCCGTGTTCGAGATGGGAACGGGTGGACCCTCGCTGTAATCAACACC
>CALWJQ010000060.1 GCA_944381055.1 uncultured Clostridia bacterium
CGGCAGAGCCTCCCCTTCGCATACGGCGGCACCGGCCGCCGTCCCACCTTCGGTGGGTCCCGGGGCGGCGCACGGACGCCTTTTACACACCGGCGTGTCCCACAGGGTCCTGCGTCATCCTCGCGAAGCGAGCTTGACGCCCCAGGCACCAATCTAAAGCTGGAGATTGATTCAGCGCTGCGGTCGCCGCGCGCGTCGCGACGCCGCGACAAGCAAACTGCCTTCGGCGGCTGCTGACATTAGCCGCGCGGTGCGCAAGCGCGGCAATGGTTACTTTATGGGCGTTTTTTGGTACTTTTTGTCGCTCGTGACAAAAAGTACGACCTTTCCCCCTTTGCGCCGCAGAGGAGAAACAATAAAAGGGAGCGGATCAATATCCGCTCCCTTTTCAGCGCCTGTTTTCATAGATGCAGGTTCTTCCCTGCTGGTCAAAATCAAGGAAAATGTCCCCTGTCCGCTGTGAACAGGGGACGCTTTTACTGCTTTTTCTGAATGTCCACCTTGATGGACAGATCGCGCAGCTGGCGCTCGTCAACCGTCGAAGGACTGCCCATCATCAGCTCGGACGCATTTTGCACTTTGGGGAATGCAATGACGTCGCGGATATTTTCAGTCCCTGCCATATGCATGACAATGCGATCCAGACCGTAAGCGATGCCGCCGTGGGGCGGCGCGCCGTATTTGAACGCATTGATCATGTGACCAAAACGGGACCTAATGTCTTCGTCGCTGATGCCCAGGGCGCGGAACATGGCGCTCTGTACTTCGGGCTGGTGGATTCGGATGGAACCGCCGCCGATTTCGGTGCCGTTTAAGACAATGTCGTATGCTTTGGCGCGCATGGCGATGGGATTGGACTCGAACAGCGGGATGTCTTCGTCGACCGGAGCGGTGAACGGGTGGTGCTTGGCGTACAGACGGGTGTTGCCGTCGTCATCTTCGCCGTACTCAAAGAGCGGGAAGTCGACGACCCACAAAAACTTCCAGGTGTTTTCGGGAATGGCGCCCATGCGGCGCGCGACTTCGCAGCGCAGGTTGCCCAGTGCGTTCTGCGCCAGCTCGACGTCGCCGTCCGCTACGCACAGCAGCAGGTCGCCCGGCTTGACGCCGGCCCTGTCCATGACAGCGCGCAGACGCTCCTCGGGCACGAATTTGGCAAAGGAAGAGCTGTGTTCGCCGCTTTCCGCGACCTTGAGCCACGCAAGGCCTTTGGCGCGATAGGTCTTGACATACTCGCCGAGCGAATCAATCTCTTTGCGGCTCATTTTGGCGCCGCCGCCGATGTTGATGCCCGCCACCAGCCCGCCGGCTTCGGCGGCCGCTTCAAAAACCGAGAACCCGCAGCCGCGGGCCAGATCGGTCAGGTCGCACAGCTCGTACCCGAACCGCAGGTCGGGCTTGTCCGAGCCAAAGCGGGACATGGCCTCGTGATAGGTCATGCGCGGGATGGGCGTTTCGATATCGATGCCTTTGACTTCGCGCATCAGGCGCCTGATAAAGCCTTCCTGCACGGCGATGACGTCGTCGACGTCG
This sequence comes from uncultured Clostridia bacterium, assembly GCA_944381055.1. Taxonomy (GTDB): domain Bacteria; phylum Bacillota; class Clostridia; order Oscillospirales; family Butyricicoccaceae; genus Ventrousia. Next base: position 1,534 of record CALWJQ010000060.1, read on the forward strand.
ACAAAGCTCATCTCGAGGTCGATCTGGGTGAACTCGGGCTGGCGGTCGTACCGCAGATCTTCGTCGCGGAAGCAGCGCGCGATTTGCATGTACCGATCAAAGCCGGCCAGCATCAAAAGCTGCTTGTACTGCTGGGGCGACTGCGGCAGGGCGTAAAACTCGCCGGGATGCACGCGCGAGGGCACAAGGTAATCGCGCGCCCCCTCGGGAGTCGACTTGGTCAGAATGGGAGTCTCGATTTCCAGAAAGTCGTTTTCTGCAAAATAGCTGCGCGTCAGCTGCATGATCTGGTGGCGCAGGGTCAGGCAGCGCTGCAGCGACGGGCGGCGCAGGTCGAGGTAGCGGTAGGTCAGGCGCAGGGTGTCGTTGACCGATACGTCGTCGGAAATTTCGAACGGCGGGGTCTCGGCGCGCGCAAAGACGCGCAGGCCGCTTGCCAGGATCTCGACGCGGCCGGTGGGGATTTTATCGTTGACCGAGGCGCGGGGACGCACGGATCCGGTGATTTCAACCGTGAACTCGCTGCGCAGCGCGGCTGCCTTTTCAAACAGGCCGCGGTCATCGGTCTGATCGAAGACGCACTGGACAATGCCGGTACGGTCGCGCACGTCGACAAAGACCAGCCCGCCCAGGTCGCGCGCGCGGGCGACCCAGCCGTAAACGGTGACGGCTTTTCCTGCGTCGCTCTCACGGAGCGTGCCGCAGTAGACTCGGTTTTTACACTGATTCATGATATTGATGTTCCTTTCGGATAAATTGGCGATAAGCGCCGCGCCGTGCGGTCAGCGGGCGACCGGATTGATGATTTCGCGCCAGGCCAGGTCGCCGCGCGCCAAGCCCTGGATGAGCACTTCGGCTGTGGCGACGTTGGTGGCCACGGGGATGCTGTTCAGGTCGCAGTTGCGCAGCAGGTTATTGATTTCGATCTGGTGCTCATACTTTTCCATGGGGTCGCGGAACAAAAGCACGAGATCGATTTCGTTATAGGCGACACGGGCGGCGATTTGCTGTTCGCCCCCCGTCGGGCCGGGAAGCAGGCAGTTGACCCGCAGCCCGGTGGCGTCGATGATCATTTTGCCCGTCGTACCGGTCGCACAGATCTCGTGCTTTGCAAGCACGCCGCAGTATGCGATGCAGAACTGCACCATGAGCTCTTTCTTCCGGTTCTGGGCGATAATGGCGATATTCATACGTTGCCTGACCTCCGATTCTATATGATTGGGTTACTGATACTGTCCCCGCAGGCCGTCGAGCAGGGGAACCCGTTCGCCGCGCAGCCTGCGCGCGATGTTCCAATAAGCCTGCTGGCCATCCCCTTCTGATTCCAGAAGCAGGATCTGCCCGCGGCCGGCACAGACGGCGACGTCGTCGTCTTCCGGTACGGCGCCGAGCAGTGAAAGCCCCGACGCGTCCATGGCGCGGTCGATGTTGACCGCCGCTCCGGCGTCGATCATGCCGCGCCGGATGCGGTTGACGACGATGTGCGCTTCGGGGACGCCGGCCTGCCGCAGGGTCTGCGACGCTTTCTGCGCCCCGCGCAGCGCCAGCGCGTCGGCTGTCGAAACAATGACCGCCCGCTGGGCCGCGGGCGCAAAGGCGGTGATTTCGCGCCCCACCCCGGCGGGGCAGTCGATAAGGACATAAGTAAAATGATCGCGCGCGCGGCGGATGAGCGCGCAGAGCTGTGCGTCCGGGATTTCGCTGCGCCGGGCAGGATCGGCCGGCGCCGTCAGCACGCGCAGGTTCCGGACAATGGGGTGGTGAACCGCCGCTTCTTTGAGCAGGGCGTCGCCCCGCGCGACGTCGGCATAAGAAAACAGCAGGCTGTCGGCCATGCCGAGCACCAGATCCAGGCTGCGCAGGCCGGCGTCGGCGTCAATGAGCAGGACCTTTTCGCCCATTGCACATAACGCGACGGCGACATTGGCGCAGAAAGATGTTTTGCCTGTTCCGCCCTTGCCGGACGCGACCAGAATCGCGGTTCCCATATGCCACTGCCCTTTCCGTCAAGCTGCAAAAGGCCTGTCCGCCTGCGCCTTCCCGTACATAACAAGGCCGCCGGGGACGTGCTGTGAGCCCCCGCGCGGGAAACAGGGTTGTCCGGTACAGACCCGTATCAACCAGACAACTCGGGCCGCTGACGCGATCCCGAGTTCCTGAAATACAACCGGCCGCCCGGCGCCGGAAAGACCGGCGGACAGACAGAGTAAACTTTCCATCCTCTATTGTAACCGATTTCTTCCATGCCGGCAAGGCCTTTTTGTACAAAACTGTCAAAAATTATTGCCCGGCAGAAGTATTGCTGCCGCTGCCGGTTTGGGATGGCACAGCTGTCCCGCCTTCCCCGGGTTCTTCCTGATTGAATCCAAAGTATTCGTCGTACACGGCGATGGCGACCGGGGCCATATTGCCGCCGCTGCCGGCGTATTCGCCGACGACGCAGATGGCGATTTCGGGGTCGTCATAGGGTGCAAAGGAGACAAATACGCCGTGGGCCGATCGCGTGCCGGTTACGGTCTGGGCCGAACCGGTTTTGCCGGCGACCTCGATGGGGTAGTTGCGAAAGCGCGACGACGCCGTTCCGTCTTCCGTCGTGACGCCCAGCATACCTTCAAAAATGGCCTGCTGCGTCTCTTCCGACATCTTGACGGTGTCGACAACTTCGGGCTCGATGACTTCGAGCTGCTCGGTATAGGAATAATTCCACACCTCTTTGAGCAGGTGCGGGCGGTAACGCGTGCCGCCGTTGGCGATGGTTGCAACGTACGAGCAGATCTGCACCGGGCTGAACAGCTGCTCGGACTGGCCGATGCCGGCCTGGATGGTTTCGCCCAGTTCCCAGCGCGGCCCGCCGCTGGCCTCGCGGCTTTCGGGGCCGGCCAGGTTGCTCCGTGTAGCCTCGCCCAGCTCCAGCCCGGTCGGCTGGCCCAGGCCGAAATGTTTGGCGTATTCGTTGAGCTTGTCGATGCCCAAAATACGCGACACTTCGTAGAAAAAGTAGTTGCATGAATACTGGATGGCCTGGCTGACGTTGATGTTGCCGTGGGTGCGGCCGCTGTCGTTGTAAATCCAGCAGGCCGGGGTGTAGTCGGGCGCATAGTACATGTACCGGCCCTGGTCGCGGATGCGCGTTTCAGGGGTGATGACGCCCTCTTCCAATCCGGCGACGGCGGTCACCATTTTAAAGGTCGAGCCGGGCGGGTATACGCCCTGCACAGCGCGGTTGTACATAGGCCGGCCGGGATCCTGGTTGAGCTCGGCAATGTCCTGGCGGACCGTCGCAGAACTGTAAGTCGGGTAGCTGGCCAGCGCGAGGACTTCGCCGGTGTCGACGTCCATGACGACCACCGCCCCGCCTTCGGCGTCGGCGCCGCCCAGGCTGCGCCCGTTTTCCCGCAGGTCGAGAATGGTTTCTTCGAGCGCGTCTTCGGCCGCTTTTTGCAGGTCAAGGTCGATGGTAAGCACGCAGTTGTCGCCCGGTTCGGGTTCTTTGGAAATAAACTCGCTCAGAATAATGCCGTCAATGTTGGTTTCGACCGATCGTTCGCCGTCGATGCCGCGCAGATAGCTTTCGAGCGCTTTTTCCATGCCCGTTTTGCCAATGCTGTCATTATAGGCGTAGCCGTCGTCCTTGAGCTCGGCGTATTCGTCCGTATTCAGCAGGCCCATATAGCCGAGGACATGCGCGGCGTAGTCGGTTGTGTACTCGCGGACGTCTTCGACTTCGACGTTGACGCCGGGCAGCTCGTGCGAACGTTCGGCGATCAGAGACACTGTTTCAACATCGATGTCGCTGGCAAAGGTGAAGGGCGTGTAGGACGAAAAATCCCGCCGCTCCATTTCAAAACGCACGCCGACAACAGCGCGCTTCTGCGCGGCGGTCAGGCCTTCGTCCACGCCGTATTTTTTGCACAAAAGATCCATCAGCTCGGCCGGCGCCGGGTCGGCCGGCCACCCGTCCTGTTCGGCGATGAAATCTTCGTACAGATACGAGCCGTCGCCCGACGCCTTGCTCGAATAGGTATAGACAAACGGTTCGGAGGCGCTCAACGGCAGCGTGTCGTTATAGCTTGCGCCGGCGTCTTTCATGATGCCGGTCAGCCGCAGGATGACGTCGTTTTGGTTGTCGCGGTCCCATGTGTAATAGTCGATGACGAGCGCAAAGCCGACGCTGTTGGAAGCCAGCGCAACGCCGTTGCGGTCGGTGATTTCGCCGCGGGACGCGTTTTCATCATAAGTCCGCAGCGTTTTGCGCTGCGACGCTTCGGCGTATTCTTCGCCGTGAACCAGCTGCAGCTGTGCCAGCCGGAAAACCAGCACGCCGGCAATGGCCAGCATACAAACGCACAGAGCGACGGTTCGCGTCAAGGATTTTTTTTCTTTCATGCTTCATCCTTTTCCGCAAAGCGGAGGTATATGGCCCGCACCGCAAAGAAAACCAGCGCCGCGGGCGCGAGGGATACGGCGCAGTCGCCGAGCAGCAAAAGGGCCGCCCGCCCGGCCGGCGCATTGTAAAACAGCGCGTAATAAAACAGGTACCCGGCGACGCCTTTGACTACGGTCGCCAGCAGCCCCAGCAAAAGGGCCGACGGAAGCACGCGGCGCATGTACCGCAGGGCGAACATGCCGCACAGCGTCCCCAGCACGCCGTAGTACAGGGCCAGCACCCCGTCGGGAACCGGCGAGCCGACGGTACACAAAAGCCCGGCCGCAAACCCCAGGCTGCCCGCGCCGTACGGCCCTTCAAAGAGCGCAATGGTAACGACAAAAAAGGGGATCACGTCAAGCTGCAGGCCCCACAGGGATGGCGAAGTGCCCCGCGCCGACTGCAAAATAAAGACAGCCAGCAGCAAAAGGGAATACGCACAGTATTTTATAATGTCGTTTTTATGCTCGCTCATCGCACGACCTCGAAACTTTTGACGACAAAGACGCTTTTGAGTTCCTCGAGCGGCACGACAGGTTCGACGACGGCATAGCTTGAAATGCCGTGGCTTTCGGGCAGAAAGTCCACGACTGTGCCGAGCAGCAGGCCCTGCGGGTACAGCCCGCCGTAGCCTGACGTTTCGACCGGATCGCCGGCTTCAACATCGGCGTTGTTTGGCAGGTAGGAAAGCTTGAAGCGCCCGTCCGGCAGCAGCTCAAGGCTGCCTTCGGACACCGCGGTTTCGCGGGTCCGGCTCAGCACGGCGCCCACATGGGTTGACACGTCGAGCACGGTCAGGACCTCGGAATAGTTGGGGCCGACCTCGGAAATAAAACCGATCATCCCTTCGCTGACGATGACGCAGTCGCCGGTCTCGATACCGTTGACGGAGCCCTTGTCGATGGTGAACCCGCTGCGGTAGCTGCCTTCGGTCGCCGAAACGATGCTGCAATATTCCAGGTCGAACTCACGGTGCTTCTGCTTCAGGCCGAGCATTTCGCGCAGGTCGGCGTTTTCGCTGAGCGCTTCGAGGTATTCGCGCTGCTGATTGCGCAGGCCGGCGAGCTCTTCTTTCAGGCGGGCGTTTTCTTCCTGAAGCGAACTGTACCGGTAAAAGTATCCGAAAATATTGGAAGCCCAGTCGGTGACGGCGCTGACGCCTTTTTCAAGCGGCGTGACGACGGCGCCCAGAACGCCGCTGAGCAGGTTGGGGCCGCCAAAGGCGTAAACGCCGCCCATGATGACGCAGGCGGCGATGACAATGCCGAGTATGAACAGAAACGGCTTGGAACGAAAAATCTTCATGCCTGTGCCCCGATTTCCTCCAGCATTTCGCACAGGGTGCACAGCGGCAGCCCCATGACGTTGTAAAAATCCCCTTCGATGCGGCGGACAAAGGCGCCGCCGGCGCCCTGGATTCCGTAAGCGCCCGCCTTGTCCAGCGGTTCGCCCGAGCGCACATAGCGTTCGATGTACGCGTCGGGAAGGGGGCGGAAATATACGTCGGTCTGTTCGGCGCGGACCAGGATCCGTCCGGCGCGCCGGACAGCGACGCCGGTAAACACCGTATGACGGCTGCCGGACAGGCGGCGCAGCATGGCGCGCGCCTCGCTTTCGTCGCGCGGCTTGCCCAGAATGTCGCCTTCAAGGCAGACGACGGTGTCGGCAGCGATAACGGTGTCGCCCAAAGCGGCCGGGACAGCCAGGGCTTTGCGCCGCGCCAGGCTGCACACCAGCCGTTCGGGATCGCGTTCGTCGCACCGCTCGTCGCAGCCGGCCGGGCGGACGATAAACGGGATGCCCAGCCCGCGCAGAAGCTGGCTCCGCCGCGGCGAAGCCGACGCCAGGATAACCGCCATGTCAGCGTACGCCGGTCGAGCCGAAGCCGCCGCTCTGCCGGTCGCTGCAGGAAAGATCGCCTTCGCGCAGCACGGGGCGGACAAAGGGCACGACGAGCAGCTGGGCGATGCGGTCCCCGTTTTGCACGGTATAAGGGGTGTCGCCCTGGTTGATAAGCGCGACAAGCACTTCGCCGCGGTAGTCGGGGTCGATGAGCCCTACGCCGTTGGAAAGGCCCAGCCCTGCGCGGCTGGCCAGCCCCGAACGGGCCATGACCAGCCCTGCGCACTGCGGCGGAAGTTCAACGGCAAGGCCGGTGGGGATCAGGCTGCGCCCGCCGGCGGGAATGGTGACGGGATGTTCGAGAAAGGCGCGCAGATCCATAGCCGCCGCGCCTTCGGTCTGGTATTCGGGAAGCGGCGGCACCTGTCCGTGGTGCGGCAGCCGCTGGATTTTCATTTCAGTCATCATGCGTTCTCCTTTTGTCCGGGCTATTCGACGCCCCGGTAATACAAACCGCGGGTGATGCGGTCGGGCGCGCGCCCCCCGCCGCAGACATAGGCCGCGGCGGCCTCTTCACATTCGCGCGCGTTTTCGGTGGTAAAGCACAGGCGCAGATACCGGACGCCCAGATTTTTCAAATCGCCGGCTTTATCGGCCAGATACAGCTTGTCGGCGTTGTACAGGGTATTGCGGCAACCGCTTTCGGGCAGCAGGGGGAAGCTGCGCCCCGTTTTGTCGATGACGGCGGCCGGCGCGCCGTCGCAGGTGCATTCGCCGGTGCGCCGCCGGATGACGCAGTTTTCTGTGATCATCAGGGGCAGCCGGCCGTAAACGATCAGTTCGGTGGGCATGGAATGGGACAGGCTGCGGATCTGCGCCAGGTTGAGTTCAAAGGACAGCGTCGCCGACGTCAGTCCGAGCGCGCGCAGCTCTTTCAGGGTCTGCGAGTTCATGACGTTCAGCCCGAAATCGCCCCGCAGCTCGAACCCCAGGCCGCCGAGCAGCGCGGGGTGGGCCAGGTTGCCGCACACCAGAGCCGTTACGCCGGCGGAGCGGGCGCGGCGCAGCAGGTCGATCTGCGCGGGCCACTGGCTGTCAAAGGTGACGCGGTCAAGCACGGCGCCGATTTTTTGCCCTTTGCGCGCCAGCGCGCTCACCACGTCGGGATGGCGGTCGATTTCACGCAGCGGCAGGTACAGGTAGTCGGGACCCATGTCGAGCAGCTTCGGGGTGACCTGATCCAGCCGGACAAACGAAAAAATGATGCCCGGCGGCCCTTCGTACCCGCCGCGGTGCAGGCCCGGCTCCCACACGCCGGCGCGGCGCTCCGGGGCCTTTTGACGTACGGCTTCGAGCCCTTCGAGGCAGCGGCGGCGCAGGGCGTTGACGGCGCTCATCGGCACGCGCAGGCCGTCGTCCAGCCCGACGGAAATATCCCGCGCGTCAAACACGGTGCCGCCCGTTTTGCGCAGGCCGCTTTCGACTTCGTCCGCCGTGGTGGCGCGGGTGCGCGCCGCTTCGGCGGGCAGCGCCTGCGACTGGTATTCAAACCCGTCGCCGTCGCACACGTGCAGCGACACCGGCTGGCCCCGGCGGGCGGAAAAGGCCATGTCAACGGGCACGCAGGGCGGCTCGGGCTCGGATTTGTAGATGCTCTGCGCCTGCTGGTAGACGGCGCGCGCTTCGCGGGCGCTCTGCTCGTCGCGTGCGCCAAACATATTCTCGCCCTTTTTCCCCGCCAGATAACCGTCGGTAAAGCCATCGCGCGAAAAAACGGCGCGCAGGCGCTCGATTTCCTCACGCGTCGGCTCGCGGCCCTCGCGCACGGCGTCTTTATAGGTTTTGGTCGCCAGGGCGACGTATTCCGGCCGCTTCATGCGGCCTTCGATTTTCAGGCACTTGACGCCGGCGCGTTCGAGTTCGCCGAGATGCCCTGCGGCGCTCAGATCCTTGAGGCTGAGCAGCGGCGACGCCGCGCCGCCGAAAAAGGAATAGTTCATGCGGCAGGGCTGGGCGCACAGCCCGCGGTTGCCCGAACGCCCGCCGATGGCGGCCGACAGGTAGCACTGGCCGCTGTAACACATGCACAGCGCGCCGTGACAGAAAACCTCGACTTCAATGGGCGAGCGCTCGCAGATAAAACGGATTTCGTCGACGGGCAGTTCGCGCGACAGCACGACGCGCGACAGGCCCAGCTTATGCGCAGCCAGGACGCCGCCCAGGCTGTGTACCGTCATCTGCGTCGAACCGTGCAGGGGCAGGTCGGGCGCCAGGGCGCGCATCATGCGCACCATGCCCAGATCCTGCACAATGACGGCGTCTGCGCCCAGCTCGTTGAGCTGGGCGACCAGGTCGCGGGCCGCCGTCATTTCACGGTCGGTCACCAGCGTATTGACCGTTACATAGGTCTTGACGCCGCGCAGGCGGCAGTAGCGCATGGCGGCAGCCAGCTCGTCGCCGCTGAAATTTTTGGCGTTGCGGCGGGCGTTGAACCCGCCGGTCCCAAAGTAAACGGCGTCGGCGCCGGCGCGCACCGCCGCGGTCATCGACTCAAACGACCCGGCCGGGCTGAGAATTTCAAGCGGCAAAGCAAAAACCTCCCCGCGGTTTGTAAAAATGGGCCGTCATTTCGCGCCGGCCTTTTTCAGCTTGGCAATCTCGGCGCGCAGCGCGCCGTTTTCCTCGGCGTACGAACGGATCTGCCCGCGCAGGCCGTCAGACGCGTCGATCGCTTTGTAATATAGGTCGGCGATGTTCATGGCGGCCAGCACGACGCAGTCCAGGGTCCCCATGCGGCTCTGCTTTTTGACCTCGGCAATGTTGCCGCTGACCAATGCGGCGGCCTTTTTAACGTATTCTTCGTTCTCTTCCGCAATGATGGTGTAGTCCTTGCCGTCAATGGTGACGGCGACGCGGTTGAGCATGGTATAAGACTCCTTTCCTGCGGAAAGCTCCGCACAAATTACAGGTATCTATATCATAACATAAAACGACAGACTTTTAAACGGCAATGGGAAAATTTCATACAATCTTCACGACTGTCCGGCCCGCACGGGCGCGGGATAAAAGTTTTTGATGCATGATTGATAACTTTCGACAGTTTTGGTATAATACAGGCAGAGCTTTGCGCGGCTGCGGCCGCAATCAACACCGGGGGGACTGCATGATATATCAAAGTGTGACCTCGCCTGCCGAAAGAGATTATCTTTCCACGCAGCTGATCACTTATCTGGGCAACAAACGCGCTCTGCTTGATTTTATCGGTTCGGCTGTGCAGCGGGTGCAGGCTGAACTGGGAAAAGACAAACTTTCCATCGGCGATCTTTTTTCCGGATCGGGCGTCGTCGCCCGCTATTTCAAGCACTGTGCCAGCCGGCTGGTCGTCAATGACCTTGAACGCTATTGCGAAGTGCTTAACCAGTGTTACCTTTCCAACCGATCGCAGCTCGATTTGGACCGCCTCCGCGCCGTTCACGGGGAATTGTGCCGCCGCCTTGAGGGCGAACTTGACCGCGACGGCATGATCGCCCGCATTTACGCCCCGCGCGACGAAAACAATATTCAGCCGGGGGAACGCGTTTTCTACACGCCGCGCAACGCGCGGTTCATCGACACCGCGCGCCGGCTGATCGGCGAGCTGCCGGTCGGGGATCAGCCGTATTTCCTCGCTCCGCTTTTGTCTGAAGCGTCGATCAAAAGCAACACCGCTGGCGTGTTCAAAGGCTTTTATAAAGACGCCCGCACCGGCATCGGGCAGTTCGGCGGCACGGCACGCAATGCGCTGTCGCGCATTTGCAGCGAAATCACCCTGCCGTTTCCCGTGTTCAGCGGCTGTGAATGCCCGGTTGACATTTTGCGCGGCGACGCCATCGACGCGGCGCGGCAGCTGGAGCCGCTCGACCTCGTTTATCTCGACCCGCCGTATAACCAGCATCCATACGGCTCGAATTACTTCATGCTCAATCTCATCTGCGACTATCGCGAGCCTTCTGAAATCAGCGCCGTTTCGGGCATTCCCCGCGAATGGAACCGTTCCAGCTTCAACCGGGTGGGCAATGCCTTCGGCGCGCTCGCCGAGCTGTGCGCCGCCGTGCGCGCCAAGTATCTGCTGGTTTCGTTCAATTCCGAAGGCTTTGTCACCCGGGGCGAAATGACGCATATGCTGTCCCACCTGGGGAAGGTGCATGTGCTCGAAACGTCTTACAACGCGTTCCGCGGCTCGCGCAACCTGCAAAACCGCGATTTGCATACGACTGAATACCTCTTTCTCGTGCGTAAAGCCTGAGCGGGGCTTGTGCCGCTTGATCCATTCGCAGTAGAAAAGGAGCAGGATTTTATGATCAGTGTCACCAAAATCATTGAAGTCATCAACGCCAACGGCCGCCAGGGCCCCAAGGATTTGAAAAGCCGCGAGGTCTATAACTGGGTCAAGCGCGACATCGACATCAGCTACGAGGATTACCTGTCGGTGCTGCAGGCGAACGCCATCCCCGCCGACGAGCGGATGCGCTTCCGCAATGCGTATTTTGTGGTTTCGTCCAGCGGCGTATACTCCTTTTTCAAATCCAGCGAAGAGGAGCTGCGCCCCTACATCTGCTACATCATTTATCAGACCCCGTACTTAAGAAGCTCGGAAATCAAAGACCGGATGAAGGAAATCTACCCTCATTTCACCCTGATTGACCAGATGCTGCAGCAGAACCTGACGGCGCCCCAGTGTGTCGTCGACCAGACGATCCGCAACGTTTTGGTTTCGAACTACGAGCGGCAGGCCAACCGCGAACTGTTTGAACGTTCGCCCGTTCGCCCGTATATCTATACGATCAAGCCGGCGGGCGCCGAGCTGGCGCTGCAGGTCGAAAGGGCTATTGCCAGCGGTACGGCGAATATCCCGGCCGCAGTCCGCAGCTGGGTGCATGACCAGGGCCCCGCCCTGATTACCGCCGAGCCTTATTCGGACGAAGAGCTGGCCCAGATCCGCGCTTCCGGCACTTTCCATTACCAGGCCCCGGAAGCCGGACTGGCCGAACACCGCGGCCGGGACAACCGCCTGAAGGCCACCCGGCTGCGCCAGGCCGGTTACCGCTGCTCGGTCGATGAAAGCCACCGCAGTTTTGAAGCCCCCAACATGCCCAATTTTTTGGAATGCCACCATATTGTGCCGCTGGCGGCGCAGCGCGAACTGCCGGACATTAACCTGGACTGCCTTGAAAATCTCGCCCCCATGTGCCCGGTCTGCCATACGGCCATCCACTGCGGGACCGACGAGGTTCGCCGGGATATGTTTGAGCGCCTGCTCAGCCGCTTTGGCGACAGCCTGCAATCCATCGGCATTTCTCCGGAACAGGCCCGCGCGCTGTTTCTGAAGTACAGCATGTAAAATCCGGCGTTACACGGGTGTCTGGCGTGTGCAAAAACGGGAATATAAACTGTCATCGTTTTGGGGCGGCTGCGGCCGCCCTTTTTGTGATTTTGTCTAAAATCAGTCTGCAGTTTTATTGCTCTATTGCCATTGACAAACGATTTTCTTCTCTTTACTATAATATTATATAATAATATGAAGCCCGGCGATGCAGAAGGAGAGCCCGTATGGATATTTTGTCTTTGTTAAAAGAGGATCCCGCCGTTCTGCGGGCAGAGCAGGCAGAAGCCCCTGAAGAGTATGCGCAGGCTGCGCGGCTGTACACCTTCCGTTACCGCAGCGCAACGGAAGAAATCGAGGGGATGCTGGGGGTGCCGGCAGATCTGAACGAGCCGCGGCCTGCCGTTGTCTACTGCCACGGCGGGAACCGGGATCTTTCCCCCATGCAGCCTGCCTCGGCCTGCCGGCTGGCGGCTGCCGGCTATATCGGCATCGGCAGCCAGTACCGCGGGTGCAGCGGCAGCACAGGCCATGACGAGTTCGGCGGCGCCGATGTGCTCGACGTCATCCGGGTGACGGATCTGGCGCTGCGGCTGCCGTTTGTGCGTAAAGAAGGCGTGTACATGCAGGGACATTCGCGCGGGGGCATGATGGCCTACCTGTGCGCGGCGTGCGACCGCCGTATCCGCGCGGTGGCCGTCGGCGCCGGCATGGCGGACTGCTTTATCATGTATGACCGGCGCGAGCAGTCCATGAAAGAGGTCTTTCACGAGCTGGTGGGCGGTTCCCCGGAACAGCTGCCCGAAGAGTTCCGCCGGCGTTCGGCGGTCTGCTGGGCCGGGCGCATTGAAGCGCCGGTGCTCATCTGCCAGGGAACCGCCGACTGGCGCGTCGACCCGCAGCAGTCGATTGATATGGACGCGGCGCTGGAAGCGGCGGGCCGTGAACACAAGCTGATCATTTATGAAAATGCCGACCATTCCCTGCGCGGCACAAGCTATTATGACGATGTGCTCGCCTGGTTTGGGGCGCATCCGCTGTAAGTATATAAGGAGGGACTGAAGATGAAAAACATCAACGAAGATCTGCTGCGGCGCTGCCGTGAACAGGTGGAGGCGGACAAGTGCGCCGCCGTCGCCATGCGCGCCGTAACCCGCGTCGGACCGATGCAGGCCGGCATGGACGTCGACGCGCCGCGCAAGCTGCCGTACGCCTTTTCCGTCGATCTGAAGGAGCAGGGCATCACCGATCAGGGCCAGAGCCTGCGCTGCTGGACCTTTGCCTCGCTCAACCCCATCCGCCAGAATATGGCCCGGACCCTTGACATGCAGAACCAGGGCTTTGAGCTGTCGCAGAATTACACCTATTTCTACGATCAGCTTGAAAAGAGCGGCCGCGCCCTGAGCGAAGCCATTGCACGCATCGAAGAGCCGCTCGACAGCCCCGACATGCTGCGGCTGCTGCGCCAGCCGGTGGCTGACAACGGGCAGTGGTATATTTTTATTGACCTGGCGGCCAAATACGGCGTGGTGCCCAAAAGCGTCATGCCCGACACCCAGTGTTCGCCTGATACCCGTTATGTCACCCGGACCCTGGGCGACAAGCTGCGCCTGTCCATCAAGCAGATGCGCGACGATTACGCCGAACACCGCAGCACGGAACGGCTCGAAGCGCTGCGTGAAAAGGCGCTTGAGGGCGTTTACGGCATTTTGTGCCGGTTCCTCGGCCTGCCGCCCACGGCCTTTACCTTTGAATACCAGGACCGCAAGGGGCAGTGGCACTGCCTGGAAAACATCACGCCGCAGGAATTTTTCCGGAAGTACGGCGGCATGAGCCCCGACGACTATATGTTCGTCATCCATCATCCGTCGAAAAAACGGCCGTTTATGCAGACCTATTATATCGAAGATTACACCGGCAAGGCCCCTGAACGCCCCTGCCCGTCCATCCTGCTCAACGCCGATCTGCCGCTCATTAAAAAGGCCGTCATTGCGCAGCTGCAAGCCGGCGAACAGGTCGTCATGGGCTGCGACGTCGCCAAGCAGTCGAGCAAGCCGGCCGGCTATATGGACGCGCGCCTTTTCCCGTATGAAGAGCTGTTTGGCACCGATCTTGAAATGAGCAAGGAAGACCGCATTTTGTACAAGGGCACCTGCGGCACCCATATCATGAGCTTCAGCGGCGTCAACCTGCGTCCTGACGGCACTCCCGACCGCTGGAAGGTGCAGAACAGCTACGGCGCGGGCATGGGCATCCAAGGCCACTATGTCATGTCGGACAGCTGGTTTGACGAGTACGTCCTCAGCGTCGTTGTGCGCAAGGATCTCGCCGACCCCGCTTTGCGCGAAGCCTATGAAAAAGACCCTGTTCCCATGTCCATGAAGGAATGGTATTGATCTGCTGAAGGTCCGTCCTCTCTGCCGCCGATCGGCGCGCGGAGGGGACGGGCTTTCTTTTTCGTCACTAAATGTTTCTGAAGAAACAATCTGTGGGCGCAGGAAGGATCGTTTGAAGTTTAACAGTCTTTTTAACTAATTTTCCAGGGCAAAAAATGTATGGTTTGAATAAAATGAATCAGGATGTTTTATTTATATCAAAACAATATTGACAATATTTATTAGGATGTTATAATGAAGTTATTATTTCTATGAAAACAATCCTGCTGTCGGAGGTGGAAGTGATGGAACCGTACCGGACCATTGACGCCGCGTTTCTCGACACCTGCGCCCGGGCGTGGGCCGGCGACGAAGCCGGTCATCGCGTTGCCGACGCCCTGGCGGGCGGCACATTGCATGACGTCGCGCTGGATCACACGGCTGCGGCGAGGCTGCCTTTTGTGTTTTCGATCGATCTGGATCCGCAGGGCGTCACCGATCAGGGGCAAAGCCTGCGCTGCTGGGCGTTTGCCTTTCTTAACGTCGCCCGGCATAACGCCGTGCGGACGCTGGATATGCAGGATCGCAGCTTTGAGCTGTCGCAGTGCTACATCTACTTTTATGACCAGCTGGAAAAAAGCGCCCGGTTTCTGGATCGCATGATCCGCTGCGCCGGGCGGCCGCTCGGGGATCGCGCCGTACAGCGCGAGCTGCGTGAGCCGATCAGCGACTATGGGTACCTTAGCTTCCTGATGCTGGCTGAAAAGTACGGGGCCGTGCCCAAAAGCGTCATGCCGGACACCTGCTGCCTGCCGGATACGCGGCCGGTTACCCGGATTTTGAGCATGAAGCTGCGCTGGTGTGCGCGCCGCCTGCGGCAGATGCATGAAAGCGGCTGCGGGCACGGGGATTTGCAGGCCGAGAAAATGGCGATGCTGTGCGATATTTACCGGATTTTGTGCCGTTTTCTGGGCGAACCGCCGCGGCAGTTTGATTTTGCCTACCGTGACAGCGGGGGCGGGCTGCGCCGGCTCTGCGGCATCACGCCGCAGCAGTTTTTTGCAAAATACTGCGGCATCGATCCTGCGCAGTACGTCGAGGTGCGCTGTATGCCCGGGGACAAGACGCCGTTCGGCGAGCGGTATTACCAGCCGGATGAGCCGGGCGGGCCGCTTCCGCCTGACGCGCGCATCAGCCTCAACCTGTGTATGGCTGACATCAAAGCTGCTGTCATCGCCCAGCTGCGGGCCGGCGTGCAGGTGACCTTTGGCAGCGACGTCGCCAAGCTTTCGTCCAAACCCCGCGGGCTGATGGACACCGATCTGTTCCATTATGAAGAGCTGTTCGGAACGGAATTGTGGATGGACTCGCCCGACTCTTACGCTTACCACTGGTCGTCAGGGACGCACATCATGTGTTTTGACGGCGTCGAGCTGGACGCAGCCGGTGCGCCGGTACGGTGGAAAGTGCAGAACAGCTACGGCGCCGGCATGGGGATCCAGGGCCATTATGTCATGGCGGACCGCTGGTTTGACCAGTTTGTCGTCAGTGCCGCGCTGCGCCGTGATTTCCTGCCCGCGCACGTCCTGCCGTGGCTCGATAAAGAGCCGCGCCCGCTGGAGTAACGGTAAAGTGGGGAGGAAGCACTGTACGCCGAAATGAATTCTGATGAATTTTAAAATGTAATATTGCGAAAGGGGAGTTGTTCCGTGAAAAAGGCGCTGACCCTGTTTTTGGTTCTTGCCATGGCGGCCGGAATGCTGGCCGGCTGCTCTGACCCGCAGAATGAAACCCCCGATCAGCCGGATCAGACGTCCGAACCGGCCGCGTCCGATCCGTCCGCAACCGAGCCGAGCGTCGGCGAGCCGCCGGCTTCGCCCGATGAAGTCCCGATCGACGAAGAGCAGTATTTTAACACAACCCTCGGGTCTGAACCGCCTTCGCTCAATGAACTTCTGGATACGTCGACCTATTGCAACGTCATTCTCAACAATGTCGTCGAACCGCTGGTCCGCAACGAATACGGCGAAATCGTGCCCGCCGGGTGCAGCGATTACAGGATTTCGGAAGACGGCCTGACCTATACCTTTACCCTGCGCGAAAACTACTGGGATGACGGCGAGCCGGTGACGGCCGAGCATTACGCTTATACGGTGCGTATGCGCCTGCTGCCCGAGACCGGTTACCCTTATGCCGCCGACATGTACGTCATCAAAAACGGCGAGGCCGTCAACAAGGGCGAAAAGGACGTGTCTGAGCTGGGGGTGCGCGTCGTTGATGAACGCACGCTGGAAATTACGCTGGAATACGTCTGCCCTGCCCTGCTCAGCACCATCCGGTTTACGCCGCTGCGGCAGGACGTCATTGAAAAGTGGGGCGACCGCTACGGCACCGAGGCCGAGACGCTGGCCTGTTGCGGCCCCTTTGTCCTGGACGAATGGGTTCACAACAGCTCGCTGACGCTGGTGAAGAACGAACGGTACTGGGATGCCGACACCGTCAAGCTGGAAAAAGCGACCTATCATATCGTCGCCGAAGAGATCGCCCGCTACAACATGCTGGACAACGGGTCGCTGGATACGCTCGACGTGTCCGAGCAGGATTACATCGACCATTTTTCTTCGCGCGAGGATCTGGTTTCACGCAAGTACACCTCGGCACGGCACCACACCATGGGGTTTAACCTGGCCGACGAGGTCTTTTCCAACCGCAGCATCCGCCTGGCCGTTTCGCTGGCCTTCCCCCGCGAGGGGACGTCGTCCTATATCTGGGGTGATTTGACAACGCCGGCTTACGGATACCTGCCGCCCCCGATGTATGAAAACAACGTCAGCATCCGCGAAGCGTCAGGCGACCCCTTTAAACAGATGATTGCCGACAACCCCGACCCGCAGGCCGTGCTGATCCAGGGCTTGCAGGAGCTTGGGCTGAGCAGCGACCCGGCCGATTTTTCCTTTGAGCTTTATGTGTCGGGGACGTCGGCCCGCGTCCATACGATGGGCGAGTACTGGCAGCAGGAACTGCAAAACGCCCTGGGCTGCACCGTGACCCTGCGCTACGACGACTGGGCGATTTTCTATGACAACTGCTGCGCCGGCGACTACCAGATGGGCTATATTTCCTGGGGCAGCCCGGGCGCAGACGCGTCGTATATGTTTAATCTGTTCACAACGGCGTCCGGCGCTTATCCCGCGTTTTACAACAACCCCGAGTTTGATGAGCTGGCCCTGGCGGTGCAGCAGGAACTCGACCCGGAAAAACGCCTGGAAATGTTCATTGAACTGGACAACATGCTGGTCTGTGAGGACGTCGTCATTTGTCCCAACGTCTACGCCGGCGGGATCAATTTCAGCTATGACTACGTCAACGGCGTCGACACGTCGACCTTTACCACAGCAGGACTTAAATATGTATATACGGCGGGCCGCGAGTCCTGATTCTGCGGCCGGGGCCGGGAATGGGGGGAAGAACCGCCGGATCCAGTGAAGCGCATCAGACCGAAAACTATAAATCAAAAAGGAGAATCCGCTATGAAGAAAATGCTGTCCCTGCTGCTCGCGCTCATGATGATTGTGGGCATGATGGCAGGCTGCTCTGACTCGTCGACAGAGACCAGCGAGCCGGAAGAGCCGAACGAATCCAACGAATCCACCGAGCCCACCGAACCCACCGAACCGAGCGGCGACGACGACACCAGCTCGGAAGAGCCCCCGCTCGACGAGGTGCAGTACTATAACATCAACCTGTCTGAAGAGCCTGCGACCCTCAACCATCTGATCAACGCCAGCGTCGCGGGCGGCACCATTCTGACCAACATCCTCGAGCCGCTGGTCCGCAACGAATGGGGCGAAATCGTCCCTGCCGGCTGCAGCGACTACGAAATTTCTGAAGACGGCCTGACCTGGACCTTCCACCTGCGCGAGAACTACTGGAACGACGGCGTGCAGGTCACGGCGCAGGACTACGCCTATACCCTGCAAATGTGCGCCACGCCGGCCACCGGCTACCCCTATGCGGCCGATATGTACGTCATCAAGAACTTTGAGGCCGTCGTGTCCGGAGAAATGGATGTATCCGAACTGGGCGTCAACGTCGTTGACGACCTGACCCTGGAAATCGAGCTTTCTTATGTCTGCCCGGCCCTGCTCAACACCGTCAGTTTCCTGCCCCTGCGCCAGGACGTGTATGAAGAGTGGGGCGACCGCTATGGCTCTGAGGCCGAGACGATGACCTGCTGCGGCCCGTTCGTTCTGGACGAGTGGACCCACAACAGCACCCTGAAAATGTCCAAGAACGAGCAGTACTGGGACGCCGAGACCGTCAAGCTCGAAGACGTCACCTACCACATCGTCACCGAAGAGATCGCCCGCTACAACATGCTGGACAACGGCTCGCTCGACTCGCTCAGCGTGTCTGACGTTGACTACATCGCCCGTTTCTCGGCCCGCGAAGACCTCAACGCCATCCACTATTCTTCGGCCCGCACCGTTATGATGGTCTTCAACAACGAAGACCCCGCTTTCTCCAACCGCAACGTCCGCCTGGCTTTCTCGCTCGCTTTCCCGCGTGAAGAGTCGGCGACCTACATCTTCAACGATCTCAACGAGGCGGCATGGAGCCTGACCCCGCCGCCTGTCACCGAGAACGGCGTCGCCATCCGCGACGCGACGGGCGAACCGCTCAAGCAGCTGGTCGCCGACAACCCCGACCCCAAGGCCGTCCTGATCGAGGGTCTGAAGGAACTGGGCATGAGCGAAGACCCGGCGGACTTTGAGTTTGAGCTTTACATGTCGGGCACCAACTCCAAGATGCACACCATGGGCGAATACTGGCAGCAGGAACTGCAAGAGGCCCTGGGCTGCACCATCACCCTGCGCTATGACGATTACGCCATTTTCTCGGACAACTGTTCAAACGGCGATTTCCAGGTCGGCTACCTGTCCTGGGGCGCCAACGCCGACCCGTCCTACATGTTCAACCTGTTCACCTCGACGTCCAATTCCATCCCCGGCAAGCACAACAACCCCGAGTACGACGAGCTGGCTGCGGCCGTTCAGCAGGAGCTGGACTATGAGAAGCGCCTTGAGATGTTCGCCGAGCTCGACAACATGCTGGTCACCGAAGACGTTGCCATCTGCCCGGTCGTGTTCGGCGGCGGCATCACCTTCCGCTATGACTATGTGTACGGCGTAGACGAATCGGCCTTTACCGACGCCGGCGTCAAATACGTCTACACCGCAGGCCGCGAATCATAAGCTTACTTTCAGCCTTCACTTTTCAGTCCCCGGGGGCCCGGTTCCGGCCGGGCTTCCCGGGGCCGTTTCCCCACAGCCTGACAGACCGCCGCGGGTTTTGGCAAGAAGCCCCGGCTGCGAAGGGAGAGATCCGTCCATATGGTGACCTATATCATTAAGCGCGTGCTCTATATGGCGATGGTGCTTTTTATCGTTGTATCCATCACCTTTTTCATGATTCACAGCGTGCCGGGCGATCCGCTGACGTCGTCGGTCATGAACCTGCCCGACGAGGTCCGCGACAACTATTACGCCCGTTACGGCCTGGACAAGCCGCTCTTTGAGCAGTATCTGCGGTTTTGGAAACTGCTCTTTACAGAAGGCAGCCTGGGCGAGTCCATCAAGTACCCCGGCCGCATGGTCGAGGAATTCATTCTGAAATATGCGGGCATATCTGCAAGGCTGGGCATCATTTCGGTGGTGCTGGGCTTTTCGGTGGGCACCGTTTTCGGCATTCTGGCCGCTATTTTTAAAAACCGCTGGCCGGACTATGCCGTTATGCTGACAGCCATTGCCGGCGTCACCATCCCGGTTTTTGTGCTGGCGGCCGTTTTCCAGTATTTTTTCACCGTCAAGCTGCAATGGTTCCCGACAACGGGCTGGGGCACCGTCAAACACATGATTCTGCCGATCGCCTGTATGTGCTTAAGCCCCATTGCGACTTACGCCCGGTACATGCGTTCAAGCGCGCTCGACGTTCTGGGACAGGATTATATCCTGACGGCCGAGTCCAAGGGCGTCAGCTCGTTTAACGTAGTCAAGCGCCATGTGCTGCGCAATTCGATCCTGCCTTCGATCACTTTGCTGGGCCCCAGCGTGGCGTCGGTCTTTACCGGATCGTTTGTCATCGAGTCCATGTTTGCCATCCCGGGCCTGGGCACTTATTTTATCCGCGCCATCAACGAACGCGATTTTACAATGGTGCTCGGCATGAACCTGTTCTATTGCCTGCTGTACATTGCCTCGCTGCTGCTGGTTGACATCCTGTACGTCTTTATCGACCCGCGTATCCGGCTGGCAACCAGCAAGGAAAGGAGGAAGAAAGCCCATGCTGAATAGCCAGGACTGGCGCAACGACACGGCGGGCCTGTCGGCCGGGCAGTTTGCAATCGTCGGCGCCGACCCCAACGCCGAGGAAGTCATGCGCCCCCATATCACCTATTTGCAGGACGCGTGGCGGCGCCTCAAACAGAACAAGCTGTCCATGTTTGGCCTGGTGCTTTTGTGTATCCTGACCGTCATGGTCATTATCGGCCCCATTATCAGCCCTTATGACTATGAAAGCGTCGACCCGGTTATCAAAAACCAGCCGCCCTCGGCCGAGCACTGGTTCGGCACCGATTCGCTCGGCCGCGACTACTTTGCCCGCGTGTGGCAGGGCGGGCGCGTGTCCATCATCATCGGCCTGTCCGGCGCTGCGATTTCGGCGGTCGCCGGGTGTATTTACGGCGGCTTTGCGGCCTATTTCGGCGGCAGGGTCGACACAATCATGATGCGTATTGTCGAGATCCTCAACAGCGTACCCTATCTGCTCGTCGTCATTTTGCTGTCGCTCGTGCTGGACAGCAAGGGCATCGGCACGCTGCTGCTGGCCATGACGCTGACCGGCTGGTGTTCAATCGCCCGCCTGGTGCGCGCGCAGATGCTGCAGATCCGCAGCTCGGACTATGTCCTGGCGGCAAAGCTTTTGGGCGTTTCGCCCCTGAAAATCGTTGTGCAGCACCTCATCCCCAACACCTTCAGCGTAATCATCGTCGCCGTCACCTTCCGTATTCCCAGCTATATTTTCGGCGAAGCGTTTTTAAGCTATGTCGGACTGGGCGTGCAGGCCCCGCAGACCAGCTGGGGCGCTTTGTGTTCGCAGGCGCAGGTGGGGCTTGTCTTCCACCCGTACCTGATGTTCCTGCCGGCCGGCGCCATCGCCATGACCATGCTGGCTTTCACCCTGCTGGGCGACGGCCTGCGCGACGCGCTCGACCCCCGTATGCGCAGATAGGAGGTGCCTTGTGGATAACATTCTTGAAGTCAAAAACTTAAGCGTATCCTTCATGAGCTATATCGGCGAGATCCGCGCCGTGCGCGACGTCAGTTTTTCGCTGAAGCCGGGTGAAACGCTGGCCATTGTCGGCGAGTCGGGCTGCGGCAAGACGGTGACCGTCAAGGCGCTGATGCGGCTGTTCGGCAATTCGGCCGCCGTCATCAAGGAAGGTTCGCAGATCCTGTTCCGCGGGCAGGATATTGCCAAAATGAAAAAAACAGACCTGTACAATATCCGCGGCAGCGGCATCGGCATGATTTTCCAGGATCCCATGACGTCTTTGAACCCGACGATGAATGTCGGCGATCAGATCGTCGAGGGCATCCGCACCCATGACCAGAAAATCAGCCGCCGCGACGCGATCGCCCGCGCCGTCAAGCTGCTCGAGCTGGTCGGCATTCCCAGCCCGGAAGAGCGCATCAAGAACTACCCGCACCAGCTGTCGGGCGGGATGCGCCAGCGCGTCATGATCGCCATCGCCATTGCCTGCTCGCCGGACATCATCATCGCCGACGAACCGACGACGGCGCTGGACGTCACCATCCAGGCGCAGGTGCTCGAGCTGCTGCGCGAGCTGAAAGACAAGCTGAATACCGCGTTCATTCTGGTCACCCACGATCTCGGCATTGTCTTTGACTTTTCCGACCGCATCCAGGTCATGTATGCCGGCAGGATCGTCGAGCGCGGCACCAAGCACGAGATTTATAAAAACCCTGTCCACCCTTACACCTGGGCGCTGCTCAATTCCATCCCGCGGCGCGGCTTGCAAAGCAAGGATGAGCTGTATTCCATCAAGGGAACGCCGCCCGACCTGATGCTGCCGCTGGAAAGCTGCCCCTTTGCGCCGCGCTGCGATTACGCGATGCCCATCTGCAAGGCCCGCGCGCCGCAGGAAATTGCGCTGAGCGACACCCACGGCGCGGCCTGCTGGCTGCTGCATTCCATGGCCCCCAAGGTCGAGCGGCCGGGGACGCTGCGAGGTGCTGACAATGAGTGAGAATAAAGTGATTTTCGAGGCGAAAAACCTGAAAAAATATTTTCCGGCTTCGGGCGGGAAAATGGTCCGCGCCGTCGACGACGTTTCCTTTTCCATCAGCGAAGGCGAAACCTTTGGCCTGGTCGGCGAATCGGGCTGCGGCAAAACAACGTGCGGCCGAATGCTGCTCGGGGTCTATCCCCCGACCGAGGGCGAAGTGCTGTACCGCGGCCGCGGGCTGGGGACGCTGGACCGGCACGAGCGCATGGATTTCTGCAAAAACGTGCAGATGATCTTTCAGGATCCCTACGCCTGCCTTGATCCGCGCATGTCCATCGGCTCGATCATTGCCGAGGGCCTGCATGTCCATTTCCGCCTGAACCAGGAAGAGACCATGAAGCGTGTCAAGGAACAGCTTGACCGCGTCGGCCTGACATCTGACTACGCGTCGCGCTTCCCGCACGAGCTGTCGGGCGGCCAGCGCCAGCGCGTCGGCATCGCCCGGGCCCTGGCCGTCGAGCCCCGGTTTATCGTGTGCGACGAACCCATTGCTGCGCTTGACGTGTCCATCCAGGCGCAGATTGTCAACCTGATGATTCAGCTGCAGCGCGAGCTGAAGCTGACCTATCTGTTCATTTCGCACGACCTGAGCATGGTGCGGCATATTTCCGACCGTATCGGCGTCATGTATCTCGGTTCGCTTGTCGAGCTGGCCGGCAATGTCGTCATTCACGAAAAGCCGCTGCACCCCTATACGCAGGCGCTTTTTTCGGCGATTCCGATCGCCGACCCCGACCACAGCTGGATTTCCGACCGCATCAGGCTCGAAGGCGAAATTCCCAGCCCGCTCAGCGCGCCGCCGGGGTGCAAATTCTCGTCGCGCTGCCGCATGTGTACCGAAGAGTGCCGCAAGTCCCCGCCCCCGCTGCGCGAGGTCGAACCGGGACATTTTGTCGCCTGCCACCGCGTGTAACATCTGCCAGAAAGGAGAAGCACCATGTGGGACATTCTTGAAAAATACGAAAAAGCGCCCCTGCGCCTGACCGACGACGAGTACCTCGCGGTCAGCGATACGGAATTCCGCGCCCGGTTCCGCGAACGGGTGCACCATACGCTTGAAATTCAGTTTTACCATGCGCTGCAAACCGGACGGCCGCTGGATCCCGATCAGCTGAAAACGGCTGAGCACATGTGCGGCCTGTGGCGGCAGCGCGGCCTGCCCACCGGCCATCACGATTACGAGTACGCACAGCGCATCCTGGCGATGGCGCGCGACTGTGCAGAGGGAAAAACGGTCGATCTTTCGCCCTATGCGCCGCCCGCTGTGACGGAAAAGGACCGCGAGGCCTTCTTCCGGGCCGTGCATGACCGCCGCTCGGTGCGCGCGTTTGACCACAGCCGCGAGGTTCCCGACGAGCTCATCGACAAGGTTCTGAACGCCGGGCTGTGGGCCGCGCACGCCTGCAATTTGCAGTCCATCCGCTACCTGGTGGTGCGTGAAAAAGACGAACCGTGGCTGTTACGCGGCAGCGACATTCCGCCCGGGCCGGTGCATATTGCCGTTTTGCAGGATGAACGCTGCTATCTGGCCAATACGGTCATGAGCCTGAAAAACCGCATTCTCGATGCGGGCGCCGCGACGACCAACATCCTGCTCGCCATTCACGCGCACGGCCTCGACGGGGTCTGGCTGACCTATGAGGATCCGATGATCGACCGCCTGCGCGAGCGCTTTGGCCTTGACGACTACATCCGGATCGTTGATTTTATCGACATGGGCTACGGGGTGCAGACGCCCTTCCCCCCGCAGCGCCCGGATGTCAGCGAGCGCGTGATCGTCCGCGTCTGAGACGGGAAAGGAGTCCTGAAGATGGCAAGAGAAAAATTGAACCCCATGCTGCAAAAGGTCGCGCTTGTGCGTGACGACGACTTTTACATGGGCCTGGATGACATTGCGTTCCGCACCTGCGTACAGGAAAAGGCCCACCACTCTCTCGAGATTCAGGTCTGCCATGCCGAGCACACCGGATGCGAGATGTTCCCGCAGCGTCCGGCGATTGTCGAGCATCTGCTCGAGCTGTGGGATCGCCGCGGCATGAGCCACGACCTGCCCGAATACCGTTTTGCGCGCCGCATGGTCGATATGGCCAACGACTACCTGGACGGGAAGCCCATCGATCTGTCGCCCTATGCGCCCAAGCGTCTGACGTCGGAAGAAACCGAAGGCTTTGACAAAATCCTGTACGGGCGCCGTTCGGTGCGCGCCTTTTTGGACAAGGACGTCCCGGACGAGCTGATCGACCGGATGATCGATG
Source organism: uncultured Clostridia bacterium (assembly GCA_944381055.1). GTDB lineage: Bacteria > Bacillota > Clostridia > Oscillospirales > Butyricicoccaceae > Ventrousia. The sequence goes on from CALWJQ010000060.1 coordinate 26,162, forward strand.
CGGCCCTGTGGGCGCCCAACGGCGGGAACATGCAGCCGTGCCGTTTTTTGGTCATCCGTGAAAAGAGCGAGCCCGGTCTGTTCCGCGGCAGCGACATTCCCGGCGGGCCGGTGCATATCGTCATCGCAGTCGACATGCGCGGCAGCCGCGCCATGGCGCAGCTGCACCGCGGCACGGTTCCGCCGGACGAAAAGCTGATGGGGCACCGCAATACGCTGCTCAACTGTGCGGCGGCCGGGCAGAACATTGTGCTGGCGGCCCACGCGCTGGGGCTGGCGAGCGTTTGGCTTACGTTTGGCGAGGGGATGACCGAGCGGATTATGCAGCGGTTTGATCTGCCCGACTATATCCACCTGATGACCTTTATCGATGTGGGGTACGGGGCGCAGACCCCGGTGCCCCCGCCCAAAAGCACGGTGTCAGAAGCCGTACTGGCCCGTGTATAAGGCCGCGGCTCTTTGAAACGGATATTGTCAGCTGTGCGCAAAGCGGGCGGCCTGCGTCCGCCGAAAAGGCCGGACCCTGCGTCCGGCCTTTGTGTTGCGGCCTCTGGGCAGCTTGTACAGAGACGATGATTTTTGTGCGCCGGTATGATATAATAGCAGAATGTTGCAAATGCAGGAGGCGTGTGCCATGACCGATTGGAGAACGGAGTTTGACGAGGCGCTGCTCCGAGTGTACAGTTACACCCACCTGGACAACAGGATGCCGAAGGAATATCTGCCCGGGGTGGCGTTGCTTCCCCGTGAAATGCATACTATCGAGGTCATTTTGCATCACCCCGGCGTCAACACGACCGAGCTGTCGCGCATTACGGGGATTCCCAAAGGGACGGTGTCCAAAATGACGCGCCAGCTGGAAGAACGCGGGCTGCTTGAGCATTTTCGCCGCAACGGCAACCGAAAAGAGGTGCATTACCGCGGAACGGCGCTGGGACGCCGTGTTTTTGACGCGCACACCGACTTCCACCGCGTCAATGGCAGGGCCTTTTACGATCGGTTTGACGCACTGGCAGAGGACCAGAAGGCCTTAATCGTCGACACGCTGGTCCGCTATGCCGATTATATGAAAGAATACTGCGACAGCCGCGCGGCCAGGCACGGCTGCCGCCATACGGAAGAACGGGGGGAAACGAGTGATTGACAGGGAAATGTCCTGCGGCGTGCTCGTCGTCGGCAGCGGCGGCGCGGGGCTGCGCGCAGCCTGCGCGGCGGCGGAAGCGGGTGCTTCGGTCCTGCTGGCGACGAAGGGCCGCGTCAACCGCAGCGGCGCGACGCTGCTGGCCGGGGCCAACGTCAGCGCCGACGTCATGTGCGACGGCGGAAGCCTGTGGCGCATGGGCATAAAAAGCGCCGACCCGAACGACACGCAGGAGCGGTGGTTCAGCGACATTGTTCATGAAGGATTTTACTTAAACCGCCGCGAACTGGTGCGGCAATATGTCGAGCAGGCGCCGGCGCGGGTGTCGGAACTGCTGCAGGACGGCGCCGTGCAGACCTCTGCCGAAGAGGGCGGGCGGCAAATCGGAATCCCCGGCTCGGCGATTCTCGACGTGCTGTGGCGCAGGGTGCGCGCCGCCGGGGTGCGCGTTTTACAGGATGTTACGCTGTGCGATCTGCTGCCCGACGGCAGCGGTGCGGCGGCCGGGGCGCTGCTGCTCGACATTCCGTCCGGCGAACTGATCGCGGTAAAAAGCGGGGCCGTCGTGCTGGCGACCGGCGGTATGCACGGCTGCTATGCCTTTAACAGCGGGACCAGCGGCCTGTGCGGCGAAGGGCAGGCAGCCGCCATGCGCCTGGGCGCGGACATGACGCTGATGGAAATGGTGACCTTTTGCCCTGACGTCATCTGCGCGCCACGCCGTTTCCGCGGCAATATCCTGCCCTATATCCTGCAATGCATCGGCTATGGCAGCCTGAAAAACCGGCTGGACGAAGACTTCCTGCCCCGCTACTATTCCGACTCTGCCATACGGCTGGCGCTGGGCAGCGAATGGAACAAGCTGCTGCTGTCCTATGCCATGTTCCGCGAGGCACAGGCCGGGCGCTGCGATGAATACGGCGGCGTGCGCTATACGCTGGCCGGCCTGACGGCCGCGCAGCGTGCGGAACTGGAAGAGACGCTGCCGCAGCTGTCCCGCGGGATTTACCGCGACATCATGGCCCTGCACGACCGGCAGGGGTGGCTGTCGGTTTCGGCGGCCGGGCATTATTTTGACGGCGGCATCGCTGTCAACGCCGACATGTCGTCGAGCGTCCCCGGGCTGTTTGCCGCCGGCGAATGTACCGGCGGTCTGTTCGGGGCCAACCGCGTTGCGGCGGCCACAACGCAGATGCTTGTGCAGGGCGCTGCGGCCGGCGGAAGCGCCGCAAAGTACGCGCGTGACGCCGGCGCCCGGAATGCTGACCCGGCGGCGCTCGAACGCGCCTGCGCCGACGCGCTTGCGCCCCTGTACGCCGCGGGCGGCGGGAGCCCGCGCAAGGTGCGCGCAAAGGTGATCGAGGCCGTTTCGCAAAGCGCCGGCATTGTGCGCAGCGCGCAGGGTATGGCCGAGGGCCTTCGGCTGCTCGATGAAACCGAAGAAACGGCGGCAGCGCCCCAGCGGCGCGAGCGCGCCGCCAACCGCGAGTGGCTGGACGCGCTGGAAACGCGCAGCCTGCGCGCCTGCGGCCGGGCGATCCTGCTTTCTTCGCTGGCGCGCGGCGAAAGCCGCGGCGTGTTCGTCCGCAGCGACTGCCCGGCGACGGACAACGACCGCTTCCTGTGTGAAACGCTGCTGCACGGCGGCGAGGTGACGCTGCGCCCGGTTGAACAGGGCGCGCCGGCGGCCGCGCCGGGAAAGGCGGATTACTTTGAAGAGCTGGAGCGCGTCTTCGCGCGGCTCAGCTACGCGGAAGGGGATGCGGCCAATGGATGAGATGAGGGTCGCCGTAGTGCGCGGCGACGGGCGGCGGCGCTATGAAGCGGAATACCGCGTGCCGCGCGCGCCCGGGCTTTCAGTGATGGACGTGCTCGACTACATTTACGAGAACCTTGATCCCACGCTCGCTTATTTCAGCCATGAAGCCTGCCGCCAGACCGCCTGCGGCAGGTGCCTCGTGCGGGTCAACGGAACGGTCTGCCTGGCCTGCGGCTGCCCGGCCGAAGGCGAACGGCTGACGCTGGAACCGTGGAACGCCAACGTCGTGCGCGACCTGCTTTGCCGTTTTCCCCCGGCAGAATAAAGGAAGATGAAAAAGCCGCCCAGCCGGGCGGTTTTTTTGTGCGCCGGGCGGCGGTTTTCGACAGAAATCCTGCGGAAGCACACTTGTGCGGCGCATTGTTTTGTGGTATGATAATGGGTATCGACAAGGGCGCCGCCGCGAAGGGAAGGCTGCGGCGCAAAGGGAGTATGCGACGTGAAGATACTGGCAATCGGCGACGTATGCGGCCCGGCGGGCTGCGACATTCTGACCCGGCGCCTGGGGGCGATCAAACGCCGCCTGTCGCCCGATTTTGTCGTCGTCAACGGCGAAAACGCCACCGGGCGGGGCATTACGCCTGAACAGGCGGACGACATGTTTTTCGCCGGCGCCGACGTCGTTACGCTGGGCAACCACGCGTTTGACAACCGGAAGATTTTGCCCTATCTCGACGACGGGAAGCCCATTGTGCGGCCGTATAACCTGGCGCCGGCCCATCCGGGGCGCGGGTACGCGGTTGTCGACTGCGCGGGGATCCGCGTGTGCGTGACGAGCCTTTTGGGGCGGCTTCATATGGATTTTAACCACGACAGCCCCTTTGCCGCCGCTGACCGCCTGCTGGAATCGGTGAGCGCCGATTTGTATGTCTTTGATTTTCATGCCGAAGCGACGAGCGAAAAGAAGGCCATGGGGTACCACCTTGACGGCCGCGCCGCCGTGTGCTTTGGCACGCATACCCATGTGCAGACGAGCGACGCCCGCGTCTTGCCGCAGGGCACCGGCTACCTGACTGACCTGGGCATGACGGGCGCGCAGGAATCGGTTATCGGCGTCAAGTGGCAGCAGTCGCTCGCCTACTTCCGCGGCGGTCCGGCGCCGCGTTTTGAAAACTCGTCTGAACAGTGCCGTTTGCAGGGCGCTTTGTTCACCATCGGACCGGACGGCCGCTGTCAGGGCGTGCAGCTGGTCGACGAGACCTGATTTTTATCCACAGCATTCAAAGGAGCTGACTTTTTCATGCCTGACCTTCTTAAAACCGAACAGGACGGCCTGACTTTTTTTCAGTCGCCTCAGTTTTTGGCCTATCCGCAGATAAGGCACGGTTTTTTCACCCGCCTGGGCGGCGTTTCGACCGGCGATTTTGCCAGCCTGAACTTTCGCTTCACCGGTGACGACCATGACAAGGTCATGCGCAACTATGCGATCGCAGCCCATGTCCTGGGGTATGGCGAAAACGATATTGTGCGTACCAACCAGCAGCACACCGACTGCATTGAAGTGGTGACCGGGCATCCGGGTGAGTTTTGTTTTGCGAAAGAGGGCGCTCCGGTTGACGCGCTGATGACCGATGTGCGCGGCGTCGTTTTGACCGGGTTTTACGCCGACTGCCAGCTGCTGATGCTGTATGACCACAAGGCCAAAGCCATTGCCGTGGCTCACGCCGGCTGGCGCGGCGTTAAAAACGAAATCGCCCGCAAAACCATCGAGAAGATGAGCGAAGTGTACGGAACCCGCCCGCGCGATCTTGAATGCGTCGTCGGGCCTTCGATTTGCCGCAGCTGCTTTGAGACCGACGATGATGTTTACCAGGCGCTGTGCGAGACCTATGGTGAAAAAATCAGCGATTTTGTCTACCGCCAGGATGAAAAATGGCACATCGACCTGAAAAATATCACCTATTCGTCGCTGATCAGCGCCGGCGTGCCGGCGTACAACATCGACATTTCATCGATCTGCCCGTGCTGCGGCGACCGCAGCCTGTGGTGGTCGCATCGCCGCCAGGGAAACGCCCGCGGCGTCCACGCCGGCATGATCGTCCTGGTTTGAGATACGGGAATATTTAATTAGACTAACAAAATAATTGCCAACCGGGGAAAAGCATGGTATAATGGGCAGGGCTTTGATGCCGCCCCGGCAGCGGGCGGCAGTCCGCCGCGGCGGCTGCCGTTCCGAACCCGAAGATCCAAGGGGGGCCACGCCCCGCAGGAGGGATACGATGCAGATCAAAACAGAAAACGGCATTATCGGCATTTCCAATGAAGTCATTGCCGCCGTCGCCGGGCTGGCGGCGTCCAGCTGTTTCGGCGTCAAAGGCATGACGACGACGTCGGTCAAAGACGGGCTGGTCCATCTTTTAAAGCGTGAAGCCATGACGACCGGCGTCAAAGTATTTGAATCAGAAAACGGCGTTGCCATCCGCCTCAATATCGCCGTGGATCACGGGCTTAACATTCCGGCGGTCTGCCGTTCCATTATCAGTGAAGTCCGTTACAATGTGCAGCGCCTGACCGGGCTCAATGTCACAGGCGTCGATATTTACGTCGACTCAATCAAGGCGTAGGGGCGCGGGGATAATTTTCGATTCTTCTGCCGGCCACCGGCGGATGTAGGAGGCAACTGATTTGGCAAAGACGATAGACGGAGAACGCTTTAAGCAGATGATTTGCGCCGCGGCCGCCGCGGTTGACGAGCGGAAAGAGGATATTAACGAACTCAACGTTTTTCCCGTCCCGGACGGGGACACGGGCACCAATATGGCACTGACGCTGGGCAACGCGGCCGCCGAGCTGCAAAAGGTGGAAAACCCCACGCTGGGCAAGGCGATGGAAATCACGTCTTCGGCCCTGCTGCGCGGCGCGCGCGGCAATTCGGGCGTCATCACATCGCTGCTGTTCCGCGGGCTGACACGTTCGCTCAAATCGTCAGGAAGCGCTTTTGACGGCGGCGCGCTGGCCGCCGCGCTGACTGAAGGTGTCCAGACGGCCTACAAGGCCGTTATGAAGCCGGCCGAGGGCACGATTTTGACGGTGTCGCGCGTTTCGGCCGAAGCGGCCTTTAAGACGGCGCAGAAGGATCGGGACCCGGAAAAGGTACTGCAAAGCGCCATTACGGCGGCGCGTGAAGCGCTGCCCCTGACGATGCAGCAAAATCCCGTGCTGGAAAAGGCGCAGGTGGTCGACGCCGGCGCGTTCGGCTACATCATCATTCTCGAAGGGATGATGTCGGCGCTGACCGGAAAAGCGCGGAGCTTTATCATGAACCTGCAAAAGCCCAAAGTGCAGTCGTCTGCGGTTTCGGCAGACTTTTCGCAGTACGACACGGAAGAAATCACTTTTGCCTATTGCACCGAGTTTATCGCCGACCGCGAAGACAAGGCCCGCTCGGTCGACAAGCTGCGCGCATTTTTGAACAGCATTGGCGACAGCCTGGTCGTCGTCGAGGATGACGAGCTCATCAAGGTTCACGTCCATACCGACACCCCCGACCTTGCGCTGGGCGAGGGCCTGAAGTTTGGGCGGCTGTCGCGCATCAAGATCGAGAATATGCAGGAGCAGCTTGAACGCAAGCAGCGCGACGCCGCGGCGCAGGGGATCCAGCGCCGCCGCCCGGCCGAGCCGGAAAAGCGTTACGGCTTTGTCGCAGTGGCGGCCGGAAAGGGTCTGGCATCGGTCTTCGGGGATCTGGGCGTCGACTGCGTCGTCGAAGGGGGACAGACCATGAACCCGTCGACGGAAGACATTTTGGCCGCCATTGACAAAACGCCGGCGGAAGTGGTCTTTGTCCTGCCCAACAACAAGAACATCATTATGGCCAGCGAGCAGGCGGCCGCATTGTCTGAAAAACAGGTGGTTGTCCTGCCGACCAAAACCGTGCCGCAGGGCATCGGCGCGCTGCTCGTCTTTGAGCCCGACCGCGATCCCGACCTCAACCGCGAAGAAATGATGAAAGCCGTCGGCACCGTGCAGACCGGGCAGATCACATATGCGGCCCGAGACTCGTCCTATGACGGGCGCGATATTCGCGAGGGCGACTTTATGGCCATGCTCGAGGGCAAACTGGTCGCTAATTCCAGCCAGTTTGAAGACGTTATGGTGCGGCTGGCGCGCAGCATGTGCAGCCGAAGAAGCCAGTTTATCACCATTTTTTACGGCGAGGGCGCGACGCCCGAGCAGGCGGAAACCGTACGCGCCGCCTTTGCCAAAGAGGCGAAAAATGCCGAAATCAATCTTATTGACGGCGGCCAGCCGGTATATTCCTATATTATCTCTGTCGAATAAGCACGCATTTAAAAGAGCGGAAAGCCACGGCTTTCCGCTCTTTCTGATTATTCTGCCAGCGACGGGATGTTTTCCCGCATAAAGGTTCCCAGCCAGTGCGAGAACTGTACGGCTCCGCCTTCGTTGAGGTGGCCGGCGTCGAAATAGTCGGTCATGGGATCGAGCCCGATGTCTTCGGCGCTGCGGCTCAGGTCAAAAAACAGGGCCCCGTCCATGGCTTCGACATCCTGCTTCATGCGGCTATGCCACTCGTCGGGCAGCTGGCTGTAAGTCGGGTGGAAAATGACGACCGGCGTCACGCCTTTTTCAGCGCATAAATCCACAATCCTGCGCAGCCAGCTGAGATTGTTTTCGTAAACCTCTTCGGTCTGGGGATCGCGGACAAAGGGAGCCTTGTCCATATTTTCCGCCACGCCGTCGACCGGCGTAAACCCGCGCAGGCCGGACGGCTGTGCGGGCAGCAGCCCGTCGCGCACTTCTGTCAGGCTGACTTCGCGCCAGCGGTCGTGATAAAAATACAGATCAAACAGGATTCCGGTGCGCAGCCCGGGTTCGGCGACGGTAAAGGCGGCCGCAACCCGGTTCAGGCCCATCGGCATGTAGGCCAGATTGACCTGCGTATAGTCCTGGAACTCTTTAAAATGCAGGGCTGTCCCCTCGATCAACAGGGCGCGGGGACTTTGCGTGCGCAGACATTCGCGCAGATACCAATATGAAATGCCCATTGTCTGTTCGGGCCCTGCCATGCAATAGCCCGAAAGCCCCGAACTTTCTTCAATGGCGGCCGGGCTGACGTCACAATAGGCGTACGAGCTGCCCAGATACAGGTAATCCATGCTGTCCGGTTCTTCGGCCAGAAAGTCGCGCCAGACGGCGCCGTAATCGTGCCGTGCCGGTTTGAGGGCGTTGGACGCCGCGCCAATGAGTACGACGGCGGCTGCAACGAAGAGCAACGAAAACAAAAGCTCTTTGAGCACGCGTTTTTTCATGCCGCTCCCCCTTAGAAATTAAAATAGATGAAGTCCTGTGCGTCGTACCCTGTGCCGTAGATGCCGCAGATCAGCGTCAGCATCAAAAGGCCCAGGCAGACGGCCCAGCGCAGGGCCCGGTTTCCCTGTGCCAGGCTGCGGTACGGGTCGGCCTTGAGCGACCACAGGTCGCGCGCCAGCACGAGCAGCAGCCCGCCCAGCGCAGCCGCCAGTTCGCGCCGTCCGGAAAAAAGAGCCAGCCCGGTTCCGGCGCGGGGCAAAGCCATGCCGGACAAAACGTCGAGCGCGGCGGACAGAGAGCCGGCTTTGAAAAAGACCCACGCCAGCGTCGCCAGCAAAAAGGTAAAGGCAATCTGCCACAAAATGCACAGTTTCCCATCGTCGCGCAGATGCAGCGCAGCACGCGCGCGTTTGCGGGCCGGCGCAGTCACGCCGCCGATGACCTGATAGGCGCCGTTTAAAAGCCCCCACACGATAAAGCTCAGCGCGGCGCCGTGCCACAGGCCGCTGACGCCGAAAACGATGAGGACGTTTACATATTTGCGGGCCGTCCCGCGGCGGCTGCCGCCCAGCGGGATATACAGGTAGTCGCGGAACCAGGACGACAGCGAAATGTGCCAGCGCCGCCAGAATTCCTGGATGGATCGGGAAAAATACGGGGTGCGGAAGTTTTGGATGAGCGAAAAGCCCATGATTTCGGCACAGCCTGACGCCATGTCGGAATAGGCGGCAAAATCGCAGTAGATTTGCAGCGAAAAACCGATGGTCGCCGCCCACAGCTGCGCCGTCGAATAGTCCTGCGGGGCGGCGAATACCGCCGCCGTCACGACGCCCAGACGGTCGGCGACGACCAGCTTTTGAAACGCGCCCCACAAAAACCGGATGAACCCGGACTTTGCCCCTGTCCAGGAAAAACGCCGCGGCGCGTCAAACTGGGGCAGGAGCTGATCGGAACGGCCGATGGGTCCGGACAGCAGCGAGGGAAAGAACGACACGAACAGCGCGTATTTGACAAAGCTGCGTTCGGCCGGCCGCTTGCCGCGGTAGACGTCGATGACGTAGCCGACAGACTGGAACAGGTAAAACGAAATGCCGGCCGGCAGGATGAGCGACAGTGCCGGGCTTTCGATGGCAAGCCCCAGGGCGCCGAGCACCCTGGACACGATCGAAAGCGCGAAACCAAGGTATTTGAAGATAAAAAGCAGCAGAAAGAGCGACCCCGCCGCCAGGACGAGGGGCAGCCGCGACGGCTTTTTGTCCAGGCGCAGACCGGCAAAGTAGGTGACGCCGATGGCGAAAAGCAGGAAGACAAAGTATTCCGGCCCCGCGCACAGATAAAAAAACCAGCTGCACAAAAGCAGCCATGGGTTTTTCAATCGCGCAGGCAGCAGAAAATACAGCGCCGCCGCGGCCGGGAAAAACAGAAAGTAAGCCGGGGTGAGAAAGTTCATAAAAACCCCCTGTGTTTACGGAAATTGTTTGGTGCGGACGGTTATTCCCATGTGCTCCACACCTCGGGGCGGTAGCCGCAGGTGGCCTGCCGGCCGTTGCGCACCACCGGGGTGCGGATGAGGGACGGATCGTCCAAAAGCCGCGATACCTTGTCTTCGTCGCGGGCAAGGTACCGCACAAGGGCCGCGTCGCGCGCTTTGGGATCGAGCAGGGCGTCGACGCCGCCGACGGCGCGCAGTACGTTTTGCAGTTCGCCGGCGCTCATGCCGACGCGCGGCAGGTCAATGCTTTGGAACCGGATGCCGCGTTCTTTGAACCAGCGTTCGGCTTTTTTGGTGTCAAAGCATTTACTTTTGCCGTAAATCTGAATGTTCATTTTGTACAGGCTCCTTTTTGACGCGGATGGGCAGTTCCATGACGACCATGCCGGCCATGAGCAGCACCGCGCCCAGGTACCCGCGCAGATCCAGGCGTTCGTTTGCGAAAATAAAGGCTGCGATGCTGGCAAAAACCGGTTCGAGCGCGAAGATGACGCCCACATGGGTCGACGTGGTGTACTGCTGGGCGATGGTCTGCGCGATAAAAGCCAGGCCGGTGCAGAAGGCCGCAAGAAAGAGCACGGCTCCCCATACTTTTCCGCTGTGCGGCAAAGCGGGTTTTTCAAAAACAAAAGCGCACAGAAGGTTTAAAAAGCCCGCAACCCCCAGGTGCAAAACGCCCATCTGAAAGGCGTCGACGCGGGGGCGTTTGACGGCGTGCTCAGCCAACAGCAGGTCAAAGGCGTAAAAAGCGGCGCACAGGATGCATAAAATGTCCCCCAACCGGGGGGTCAGGGATTCGGTCAGCGTCATGAGCGCCACGCCGGCCAGCGCCAGCGCCAGCACCAGTACCAGCCGCCGGCTGGGCTTTTCGCGGTAGACGATAAAGTTGGCGACCGGGGTCAGAACCACGGCCAGCGCGCACAAAAAGGCGGCGTTGGACATGCTGGTGTACATCAGCCCGACGGTTGAACACATGTAGACGACGCCCAGAATGGCGCCCAGCCCCAGCGAATACCGGCGCGTTTCACGCGTCGTGCCGCGCATTTTGGGAAAGGCGGCGATTCCGGCGCCCAGCGATGCCAGCAAAAAGCGCAGCGCATTGAGGGTCAGGGGGCCCAGCTCGGTCAGGCAGATGTCGACGAGCAGGTAGGACACGCCCCAGGAAAGGGTGACGAACAGCAGGACAAGGTCAGCTTGAAGCTGTTTGGGCATAAATTGATTCCTCCGACAAAGGCCACGGACTTTCATCCGTGGCCCAAGCTGCCGGGAAACCGGACGCCAAAGGCCGGTTCCCGGTGGTTTGCCCGCAGTGCGGGGTCATGTACAAAACCGGGGGGCGATCAGACAATGATCTCGCCGTAGACTTCGCCGGAAATACCGGCGGCATTGGCTTCGTCGGTGTCGATGTGCATCGAGGTGATAAACTTGTCGGACACGCGGACGAAGACGTCGCCGAAGATGAGCGAGCGGCCGTCGGTGTCGACCTTGACCGACACGACCTGCTTATCCTTCAGCCCCCACGCCTGCGCGTCAGCAGCGCTGACGTGAATGTGGCGCTTGGCGGCGATGACGCCTTCGGTGATTTCAATTTCACCGCAGGGGCCGACCAGCTTGCAGCCGCCGCTGCCGGCGATGTCGCCGCTTTCGCGCACGGGCGCGGTCACGCCGATGGAACGGGCGTCGGTCAGCGAAACTTCAAGCTGCGTGGCCGTGCGCTCGGGGCCGAGCACGCTGACGCCGGGGAAAAAGCTCTTTTTGCCTTCGACGCGGACCTTTTCTTCACAGGCGAACTGGCCGGGCTGGGACAGCTCTTTCTTGACGGTCAGCTGATGGCCCTTGCCGAAGAGAATGTCGACGTGCTCGCGGGTCAGGTGGATGTGACGGGCAGAAACCTCGATCAAAACCTTATTCATGGGTATGACCTCCAAAGTCCAATAATATGATAGATATAGCATACCACAACTGCCGCCGGCCTGCAAGGGCCGCCGCAGATTTTTGCCCTTGCGGGCGCGCGGCGGTTCGGGTACAATAGCGGTATGAGCAAAGAGGGGTTTTTGTATGAATATCCTGCGGACTACACAGGCCCATATTGATCTGGACGCCATGCAGGGCAATGCCGACGCCGTTTGGGCGGCAACGCGTTCCGAGGTCATGGCGGTCGTCAAAGCAGACGCTTACGGGCACGGCGCGCCGGAGATCGCCGGCTTTTTATCGCAGCTGGGCGTTCAGCGCTTTGCCGTCGCCGCGCTGAGCGAAGCCATTCAGATACGCCGCCGCTGCCCGGATGCCGACGTGCTCATTTTGGGGTTCACGCCCGACGCGCTTTTGCCTGCGGCCGTCGAGTGCGGCGCGGCGCTGACGGTTTTTTCGCTGCGGCAGGCCGGAATTTTGTCGGCGCTGAGGAAAAAGGCGCGCATCCACATCAAACTGGACACCGGGATGCATCGCCTGGGGTTTACGCCCGGCGAAGCGGCGCTGGAAGAGATCGCCGGGATCTTTGCGCTGCCGTCGCTGGCCGTTGAGGGGATCTACACCCACCTGGCGCTGCGCGACCGCGAAAACGACGAGCGGCAGTTTGCGGCCTTTACGGCTTTTGCCGGCGAGCTGGAACGCAGGGGCCTGCACGCCGGCCTGCGGCACGTCTGCGACGGGCTGGGGATGGCGCGGTACAAACACATGCATCTGGACATGGTGCGCCCGGGCGGCGCCTTTTACGGCTACGGCGAGCTGCCGGGCCTGCGGCCCGTGCTGACGCTGCGTTCGCAGGTGGCCTGCGTGCGCACGGTGCCGGCCGGCGACGGGGTGGGGTACGACCTGCTGGATCCCGCCGGCTGCGATCGGCGCATTGCAACGCTGCCCTTTGGCTATTCCGACGGCGTCCCGCGGCAGCTCAGCCGCGGCGCGGGGCATGTGGTGATCCGGGGGCGCAAAGCGCCTTACGCCGGCTTGCTGTGTATGGACATGTGCATGGTCGACGTCACCGGCATCCCCGGCGTACAGCCGGGCGATGAAGTCTTTGTTTTCGGCGGGCATCCGGACGCCATGACCGTCCCGCAGGCGGCAGCCGTTTGCGGCATGAACCGCAACGGCATTTTGAGCGGCATCGCCCGGCGCGTCCCGCGGATCTATACAGGCGGCGGCGCCGTGCGCGAAGTTCGCGATCTGGTGTAAAACCGGCAGGCAAAACGCCCATGCAGCGCATTGCGCTGCATGGGCGTTTATCATTGGGAAAACACAGGTTCAGCGCCGCGCGTCGGGGCGGACAAAGGGAGGGCGGACGTCTTCGCCGGTCAAAAGCCGGTACTGCGAAGGCCTGCGGTAGGCATTGCCGTGGACTTCGGTCCGGCGGTATTCGCGCAGAAGATCCAGATCCAGGCGAACCGCAAAGACGCCTTCCTCCCCGCCGGCCTGAAAAATGCAGGTGTCGCGCGGAGCGGCGCTGCCGGGCAGGTACGCGACGCCGTCAAAGACCGACGAGCCGCCATTGCAGTCGGGGTGGCCGGCAGGATAGTTGCAGGTGGCGACGGCCGTCATGTTTTCAAAGGCGCGGGCGCGCAGCTGGGCGAGCCGGTTGAGTTCCATGGGGCAGGCATTGGGCACGAGGATGAGTTCGGCCCCTTTGAGCATGAGAACCCGTGCGCTTTCGGGGAACTCACGGTCATAGCAGATCATGGCGCCTGCCTGTACCGGCCCCGCAGCGGTGTCGAGCCGGGCGACGGGGAAGCCGTTCCCCGGCGTCAGCCGGCGCTCGTCGCCGAAGTCGCAGGTATGGACTTTGGCATAGGTGAAAGCCCGCCGGCCATGCCGGTCAAACAGGACAAGCGTGTTGCGCGGCAGCGGATCAAAGCGTTCCAGCAGGGTAATGCCGACCGCCATATCCAGCTCGGCGGCCAGCCGGCCGAAGGCCGACGCAAACGCGCCGTCCGCCGGGACGGCCAGCGACCGCAGGGCCCCGGGATCTTCGGGAATGGCGTAGCCGCAGCTCCACATTTCGGGGAAGAGCGCGATGTCTGCGCCCGACGCTTTGGCACGGCGGCAGGCATCCTGCCCGATGCGCAGGTTATCGTCAATCGTTTTTCCCGGCAGGATCTGCAAAAGGGCGATGGTCAGGCTGCGCATGGCGGGCCGATCAGCCGATGAACAGCTGGACCCAGTAGTGGTTCCAGCCTTCGTCGGTGTAGTAATAGCCGATGCCGATGGCGCGCAGGCTGCTGTTTAAGATGTTGGAGCGGTGGCCCGGCGAATCCATCCAGCCGTCCATGGCCGCGTCGACGGTTTCGGGGCTGGCATAGATGTTTTCGGCTGCGCCGCTGTGCTGGATGCCGAACTCATCGAGCACGGTAAAGCACGACGACCCGTCGGGGCGGGTGTGCGAGTAATTTTCCGCCGTTTCCTGCGCGCGTTTCTGCGCGGCTTCACACAGCGTTTCATCGAGGACGAGGGCCGGGGCCCCGACTTTGGCGCGCTCTTCGTTGACGCGATCGAGCATTTCCTGCCGCAGGGCATCGAGCGCCTCCTGCGGGTCGGGATCGGGATCGGGCTGCGCGGAACCGCCGCTCAGCACGTTGAGCAGGCGCGTAAGGACGGTGCAGGCCGCGGCGCGATCCATGCTTTGGCCGCCCTCAAAGGAACCGGCTTCGTCGACGCCCTGTAAACAGCCCAGGGCGTACATGGCCGTCACGGCACGGGCATAGGGCGCGGGCACTTCGTCAAAGTCGGCGATGGAAGCCTGCGCCGCCTCGAGCTCGGCGTCGGACGGAAGGGCGACGCCCTGCGCTGTCAGGGTGCCGGCCATGGCCTGCGCCATATCATAGCGGGACATGGGGGCGAGCAGCGCAGCCGAGCCCCAGACGCCGTTTTGGTAATCCGCCAGGACGGACGTCCCGTCGAGCAGCCCGGCCTGCCGCGCCGTTTCGGCGCCGGGCTGCCACCACGGGGCAGAAGCTGCGGCCTGCTGCGCAGCCAGCTCGTCCGGGTAAAACAGGCGGGCCAGCATCAGGCAGAACTCAGCCGGCGTGACCGGGCTGTCCGGTTCGAACATCCCGCCGCCGACGCCCTGCACAATGCCACGGGCAGCCATGTCTTCGATAGCGCCCTGGGCCCAATGCCCGGCCGGCACGTCGGAAAAAACCGGTTCTGCCGCGGCCGCAGGCAGGACGAGCCCTGCGCACAGTGCGGCGGACAGAATGAATGCCGTCAGTTTTTTCATCATCAAATCCCTCTCTTTCGGCCGTTTCCGGCTCTGTTGAACTTCATCATACCACAGGGGAAAACCGTTTGCAACCGGGATTTGCGGGATGGGAAAGAAAACAAAAAGCCTTAAATTTTACCGCAAATCAGACGATAAAAGGAAAAGACGGTTTTTTCGACAGTTATTGCGGACGGCCGCCCCGGACGCCGGGCGGCGGGAGGATTTTTATGGAAACCATCAGTGTGATTATCCTTGCAAACGGGGACGAAGGCCGGCTGATCCGGTCGCTGGACAGCCTGCAAAGCCAGGAGTCCCCCCAGCTGGACATCGTAGTCGCAGACTGCCTGGCGCAGGCGCAGGCGCAGGCGCCGGCAGCCGCCATGCTGGCCCAACGGTACGCCGGCGCGGGGAACATCCGCTACCTGGCTCTTCCGGCAGGCAGCCGGGCGGGCGTGATTTTCAACGCCGCGGCGCAGCTGGCGCAGGGCGAAGCCATCGCTTTTTGGGAAGCGGGAACCGAAGCGTCGCCCGGCTGGGCGGCGGAATCGATCCGAGCCCTGCGGCAGACGCCGGGCGCGTCGTGGTGCTACGCCGCGTCGACGGTCCGCAGGACCGGAAGGCAGCTGCCGCCCGCCGGCTGGCCGGACTTTAAAAAAGCGGGCAAAATCTTTTCGGACATCATCACGGAATGGAGCGTGCCGCCGCAGGCGGCGGTCATGACGCTGGAGCAGCTTTACGCCCTGGACGGCTTTGACGAAGACCTGACCGCCCTGGCGGCCGAAGAACTGCTGCTGCGCCTGGCGCAGAGCGCGCCGGCCGTACACATCCGGACGCCGCTTTTAACCGTGGAACCGGCCGATCGGACGTCCGTGGGAGCGCTGGTGTCGCGGTGCTATTTCATGACGGCTTTTCTCGCCGACCTCGGGCGGCTGGGGCTGAAGGAAACAGTGCTGGAAAAACTGCTGCGCGACATCGACGGCGCGGGCGCGCAGGAAGAGCTGAAGCTGTATCTCGATATTTTGAGCGAAGACCCGGATTACCGGGAGTGTATGCGGCGGTACGGGGAGAAAAAATGCCCGCCCCGCACGATTGTCCGCGCCGAAACACCCAACGTGTCGGGCGTCAAAAACTGCGTGGGCTGCGGCAGCTGCCTTTCCGCCTGCCCGGAGCAGGCCATTGCAATGGCATACGACGGCGAGGGCTTTTTGCAGCCGCTGGTCGACGCCTCGCGCTGTACGCAGTGCGGGCTGTGCCTTTCCGCCTGCCCCACCCAGCGGCAGCTGCCTGCACAGCCGGTTCCCGGCGGCTGTATGGCGCTGCAGGCCGCAGACGGCGTGCGCATGAAAGCGTCGTCCGGCGGGGTTTTCCCCGTGCTGGCGCGCCGGATTCTGGACCAGGGCGGCTATGTGGCGGGCGCGATGTTTGATGAAAATTTCGCTGTCCGCCATGTTGTCAGCTGCGACCCGGATATTGTCCGGGCCATGCAGACGTCGAAATATGTGCAGAGCAATACCGCCGACGTGTACCCGCAGGTTAAATCGCTGCTCGACGGGGGAAAAACCGTGCTGTTCACCGGCTGCGCCTGCCAGGTCGCGGGGCTGCTCGCGTTTTTGGACCGGCCGTACGACAACCTGTACACGATGGACGTGGTGTGCCACGGCGTGCCGTCGCCCGGGGTATATGCAAGCTACCTGCGCGAGCTGCAGCGGAAAGGCGGCAGGCTGGAAGAGGTCAATTTCCGCAAAAAAGAGGTCTTCGGCTGGCAGACCAACCTGTACGCACGGTTTGCCGGCGGCAGGGCCTACCAGCCCGAGGGGATGGACTTGTACCTCGCCTGCTTTTTGTCCAACTGGATTCTGCGTGAAAGCTGTTACAGCTGCGAGTTCAAGGGCATGAAGTACAGTGATCTGACGGCCGCCGATTTTTGGGGCATCCAGTTCCTGGACGCGGGTTTTGAAGACGGCAAGGGCAGCTCGTACCTGACGGTCAACACCGAAAAGGGTGAAAAGCTGTTCGGGGATGTGCGGGATCAGTTTGTCAAGGAGCGGCGCTTCGGCCGTGCGGAAACAGAGGCCGTGCTGCCCGCCAATCCGTCTATCACCCGCAGCGTCGAAAGGCCCGCTTTCCGCGACGTCCTGCTGGAACAGTGGGAAAAGGATCCGTCCAGCCTGAACAATGCGGTGGTCCGCGCCTTCCGGTCGCTGCACTTTGACGTCGGGCTGATTCTGCACTGGAGCGTCAACTTCGGCAACGCCATGACCAATTACGCATTGTATACTTATCTGTCGAAAAAACGCAGGGTTCTGGCTGTTGACAATTGCAGCAGCCTGCGCCCCCAGGGGATTTTTTACGAGTTTGCCAAAAAGCATTACCTGTGCAGTTCGGATTATTTCCCGGGGAATGCGCTGGCCAACATCGAGCAGAGCTGCGATACGCTGATGGTGGGGTCGGATCAGGTGTGGAACGACTACTTCAACCACCAGTTCAAAAGCGGCGACTACTATTACCTGGATTTCGCGGGCGACGGGGTGCGCAAGGTCGCTTACGGCGCGTCCTTCGGCATGAAGGGCGCCGAGCCGCCGGCGGAGTACGCACGGTATTTCAAGAGGTTTGATAAAATCGGCGTGCGCGAAAAGTTCGGCGTCGATCTGTGCCGCGACCTGTACGGCGTACAGGCTGAGCATGTGCTCGACCCGGTTTTCCTGCTCGACGCGTCTGATTACGAGGCGCTGGCCGCCGGGTCGCAGCTGCGCATGGACGAGCCGTTTATTCTGGCGTACATCCTCAACCCCAACGAGGACAAGCGCCGTGCCTGCCTGCGCGTGCAGGAGCGGCTGGGCGGCATCCGCATCGTCAGCATCTGCGAGCCCGCGCCGGCCTCGATTGATCTGTGCCGGCACGGCCTGGACTTTGCGTATATACAGTCGCACCCGACCATCGAAGACTTCCTGTACCTGTACAAAAACTGCGCGTATGTCATCACCGACTCGTTCCACGGCACTTGTTTTTCGCTGGTTTTTGAAAAGAACTTCATGAGCTTTGTCAACCGCCAGCCCGACCGGTTCAGCGTGTTTGAACTGTTCGGGGACGCGTCCGCGCACATCGGGCGGACGCTGACCGAGCCGTTTTTGAAAACCTGTGCGCAAAGCCCGGATTTCGAGCGCGTCCGTGCGGACATCCGGCGTGAGCAGGAACGCTCGCGCCGGTGGCTGGAAGACGCTTTGCAGTAAAACAAAACCGCCCGCGGCCATCGGCCGGGGCGGTTTTTACGCTGCCTAATTCAGCTGCGGGAACGATCCGGGGAGGAAAGGAGGGTGCGCAGCCATGTCTGCGCCTGCACGAACTCACGGCTTTCAGGGGTGATCTGAAGGGCGTAGCTGACCCGGCCGAGCAGGCGCGCCAGGTACTTCGCCTCGGAGCCTGCGGCGCCAATCCGCTCCATATGCCCGGCCACGCCGTATCTGCGGCAAAAGTACAGGTCGCGCCGCAAATCGCGCCGGAAGCCGGCAGGCAGGCCGGGTTTTTCGTTGACTACAATGCCCGTCACAATCTGCCGCTGCCCGGGAAGAAGCAGGCGGGTCTTCTGCCCGTTCAGGAAAAACCCCAGCGCGCGCAGGCGGCCGGACACAAAAGCGATCACCTCACCGGCGTCCAGCGAGCCGGAAAAGGTCATGTCGTCGCAGTAGCGGGTATAGGCAATGCCGCGCGCCCGGCACCACGCGCCGGTCTCATCGTCAAAGTCCCGCAGGATGATGTTGGAAATACAGGGGGACGTGGGCGCGCCCTGGGGCAGGCGATCCCGTTCATAGCACAGCATGGACAGCAGCACCCGCAGCGGTTCGGCGTAAATTTCGGCGGGGAACGCCTTGTCTTTGACCGCCGAATACAGGACGCTGTCAAAAAAACGGCGGATGTCCAGCTTTAAAACGCACGGCTTGCCCACATGTGGGACGGCGTTGCGCAGGGTGCTTCCGCCATAGCGGTAGGCCGTGGCGTGGCCGGACACCGGCATATAAACCAGAAGAACCTGCAAAATGCGCCGCTGGATCATTTTCAGAAGCGGGTCGGGGACCGAAAGGACGCGCATCCCGCCCGAGCGCCGGGGGATCTGCCGGCGGACATAATGCCGGTCAAGGGTGTTGCTGACGGCGTAAAGCGTTTGGGCGCTGACGCCCAAATCGCGCGCAAGGGAGGACAGTTCCCGATAGACAATCAAAAACCATCCCCCCTTATCTGTCTGCGGAGCCATACAAATGTGTATGGTGAACCGCGCAGCGGTATCTGTGAAGCACACCGCAGGTGTGCAGGTATACCGCAAGCGGGCTCGCCTGAGCAAAGCGAATACGCCGGAATAACACAAACCGGCCGCGACTCGCGGCCGGCGCCCGGAACGGGACAGAGACTATCGCTCCGGCGGACAGACGCCGCGCCGATTTGCTTCCATTATAGCAGACGGGGCGGCAGTGTCAAGTGCGGGGGCGTACCCGCCCCCGGAAAACCGTTGTGTTTGAAAAGGGGCTGTGATATAATTTTTTAAAACCCGTATGGGGAAGGAGGAAAAAAGTGGAGTACAGAAAAGACAGGGCCTGGCTTGAAATAGACCTTTCGGCCATTGAGGAAAATTACCGGCGGATCAAAGAGTTCATCGGGGATCAGACGGAGATTATGGCGGTGGTCAAAGCGAACGCCTATGGCCTGGGGGCGGTGGAAGTGTCCAAAACGCTGGAAAACGCCGGCTGCCCCATGTTCGCGGCAGCCTGTATCGAAGAGGCGATGGAGCTGAGAGAAAACGGGATAAAGGCCCCGATACTGACCCTTGGCCCCGTGATGCCCTATAATGCGAAGACGGCGGCGGAAAACGGGATTGAAGTGCCGCTGATGAGCCTTGAACAGGCGAAAGAAATGTCAGAGGCCGCTCAAAAGGCGGGCGTCGCCGTAAAGGCCCACATCAAGGCTGACGCGGGGCTTTCGAGATTCGGCATCGTGCTGGAAGGCAGAATAAAAGAAGCGGCCGACGAGGCAGAGGCCGTCACAAAGCTGCCCAATATAGAGTGCGTCGGGGTCTTTACCCACTATACGGCGGCCGGCATACCGCTGGGCGAAGAGTTCAACCTTCATCAGATCGGGCTTTTTAAGAGCTTTACCGCTGAACTGGAAAAGCGGGGCGTAAAGCTGAAAGTCCACAGCGCCAGCAGCCTTTTCACCGCCATCTATCCCCAATGCCACGACGATTATGTGCGGGTCGCCGCCCTTTTGCTGGGCCTTGAAGAACCTTCGGAAAGGGGCGTGGTGTGCAGGCAGTCCACCGAGATGAAGACGGTGATTTACCAAATCAAAGAGGTGGAGCTGGGCACCAGCGTGGGCTATGGCCCCACATACTATACCCGGCGGAAGACGAGGATAGCCGTCGTGCCCGTCGGCTATGCAGACGGGATCAACCGTTCGGTGCAGGATAAAGCTTCTTTCATGCTCCGCGGCAAAAGAGCGAAAATCATCGGGAAAATGTGTATGGATTACACGATGATCGATGTAACCGATATACCCGAGGCCCGTGAGGGCGATGTGGTGACGGTTTTCGGCCGCGACGGCGGCAACCATACCGAGGCCTATGAACTGGCAGGCTTGTGGGGAGGTACGGTCGGGGAACTGACTTCGCTGATAACGGCCCGCGTCCCGAGGTTTTACAAAAGAAGCGGATTATAAAACCGCCGGACGCGGCAGGAAACGGATACAACATCCCGCGATTCCTGAGCAGAACGGAAGGCGCGAATCCTGCAAAGCCTGGCGCTTATGAGCGCCAGGCTTTGTTTTCATGCGGCGAAAACGCCAAGTGACGATTTTGGACAATTATTCTCTTGTATTTTGCTTTTTTTTGTTATAATTTACGTATGACCTTGTTGAAGAATATGCCGCAGGTATAAAAAAGGAGGAAACAACATGCTCATGGCTTTTTTTGCCGCAGTCTATTTTGTGGTTTTCGCGTTTTTCATCGACTTGGTTTTCAGACACACCTTAAGCGTGCAGACGAACATACTGGCGGTGATTTGCTGGGGCATCACGCTGATCGTCAGCGTCGGCCTGGCGCAGTATACCGTCAAAAAGATCAAGGAAAAATATGAAAAGAAGTAACCGAAGCACCCTCTTCTGCCGGGGCGCGGGCAACGCATGTCCTGCCATGTACCCGCTTTTATGCTTCCCCAAACAGCTTTTGAATCGCCGCCTGGATCTGGTTTGCTTCAAGGCCCAGCTGTTTTAAGCGAATGGCGTAAATCAGCGCTTCGATCACCTGGATGTCGCTGATCTGGATGGCTTCAAAGGCACAGCCCAGCTTGTCATGGGCAAGGCCGTTGCGAAGATCCCCGACGCGCCGGCCGATTTCTTCCGCCAGCTCACCGTAAGGCCGGCCGGTTCCATATTTCCGGGCGGCGAACGCATCCATAATTCCGCAGCAATCCCTGAGGGCATACTCTACCCGGAACCGATACCCCAGGCTGAAGGCTTTGATGCCGCGGAGCAGCTCGGCGGCGTATTGCTTTTCCTTGCCTGATTTCCCGGCGCAGTGATTTTCCACCAGCTGGACGATATCCCCTTTTGCCTTTGCAAAAAGCTCGGATCGGCCTGCATCGGCTCCATAAATATTCCGAAATTCCCGCTCAAAGGCGGCCAGAATCAAGATCAGCCGGCTGACCAGGTAAGAACGCCTTTCATCCAGGGAGTGCGGCAGGTGTTCATAGCCGATTTCCCCGGCCGAGACGGCGCGCAGCAGATCGGCGGTTTTGGTTCCCAGAATAGAAAAACCGATGATCTGTTTGCAGGCTTTGCCGCTGTTTTCCGGTGCAAACTGCGCAGGAAAGCAGAGCCAGCCGAAAAACCGGCGCTTCCCTTCTTGTGTCAGTGTAAAAATTTCCGCCGTATCCAGCGAGAGGTTGGCCCGATTGGCGACGTACAGGAAAAACCGATACAGCTGCTCGTGGGCGTGAAGCAAGGCGGGCAGCCCCACCGCCCGGGAAAAGAGCAGAGTCATGGCGCTGTGCGAGGTCACCGGACTTTGGCTGCGCGTCAGCACCGCAGACGACGAAAGACAGATTCTGGCGCTCAGATCTGGGGAAAGAAGAAAGCTGCCGCCGTCCGCCTCTTCCTGCCGCTGCGCCGAAACGGAAAATTGCCGGGCGCGCAGGATGCCGTCCGCAGGCTGAATATCATAATGAAAAAGAGTGTCCGGCGGGAAAAAAGCGTCGATTTCCGGCCCTCGGAGACGAAAGCCGCGGATGCAATCGTCCGGATATTCCTTTTCACAGACAAAATACCATGCGACCGAAAAGCTCAGGAAGCCGTAACGCGAGCCGTAATCGCCGGAAACGTGAAAGCAGACCCGGTACCCCTCGCCGGTTTCTCCGGTAAGATCTTCAAACGGAATCCATTCGTTTGCATTTTCGGCAAATTGTTTTAACCTTTTAAAGGTGTGCAGAAAGGAATTGTACTTTTCCTGTGCAGCCTCGTCAGGCGGGTAGAGCTTCAGCACAAACTGCCCCTCATCAAACTCAAAGGGAAACCGCGAACCTTCAAAGCTCACAAATCCGACCATTCCTTCCGGCTTTTTCATGCCGATCCCCTCCAAACTTGCTTTGTTGTGTTTCCGGTAAACCTATTATATCAGATGAATTCCGGGTTGGGGAACCCGCCTTCTTTTTTGCGGGAACCTAGATCAGGGGGGCAGGAAAAGCAAGGCGCTGGCAGTTATGGCGGGGACGCAGCACAGCGATATAAAAAACGGCCTTTATCTGCCGAACAGATAAAGGCCGTTTTTAGTTATGCGGCTAAATCAGCCAAACAAGCAACAAATCCGAACCCGTCCCCGATGGGGAACAAGTTCGGATTTGCGCGTTATGGTGGAGGCGAGGGGAGTCGAACCCCTGTCCGAAAACCCTTTCACGGGTCTTTCTCCGGGCGCAGACGATCATCGGGATTCCCCAGCCGCAGAGCTCACCGTCAGACTCAGCGGATCGGTAGCTTCATGATGCGTGGCACGCTCAAAGCTTTGCGTACTCACGGACGCCACTCATCCACGCCCCGTTCCGGCTCGTGGCCCTTCCGGACAGGACGGCAGCCTAATTAGGCCGCGACAGCAACAGTTTTGTTGTTGTTTAATTTATAAGCTGCACATTTTAAAGAGGGTATGCGCCTCTGCCCGCTTGACCTGCTTCCAAGTCCCCGTCGAAACCGGTACGCCCCCTTATATTCAGGCTTGGCCGCGCTCTTTCATGGTGCGATCCATTTCACGTTTTGCGTCGCGCGCGGCTGCGGCGTCACGCTTGTCATGCAGTTTTTTGCCCTTGC
The DNA here is from genome assembly GCA_944381055.1 of uncultured Clostridia bacterium. Classification (GTDB taxonomy): domain Bacteria; phylum Bacillota; class Clostridia; order Oscillospirales; family Butyricicoccaceae; genus Ventrousia. Next base: position 49,412 of record CALWJQ010000060.1, read on the forward strand.
ACAGGCCGAGCTCCAGCTTGACGCGTGCGTTCTTAAAATAAAGCGAAAGGGGAATGAGCGAATAGCCGTCGCGCTGGACATAGCCGAACAGACGGTCGATTTCACGCCGGTGCATAAGAAGACGGCGCTGCCGCAGCGGATCTTTATTAAAGATATTCCCTTTTTCATAGGGGCTGATGTGCAGACCGACTACCCAAAGTTCGCCGTTTTTGACGATACAGTACGAGTCTTTCAGGTTGGCTGACCCCTGGCGCAGCGACTTGACTTCGGTGCCGACCAGCTCAATGCCGGCTTCAAAGCTGTCTTCAACGAAATAATCATGCCGCGCCTTGTGGTTGACGGCAATGGATTTGGTGCCTTCGTGTCCCAAAACGCGGCCTCCTTTCAGCTTTTATATGACATTTATCATACGGCAAACGGCCTGCAAAGTCAAGGCGGATTCTGGCGGGAAACAAAAAAGTCAAAAAAATGTAAAAAAACCTCTTGACATTTCCGCCGGAAATGGTTATACTAAGCAAGCTGTCTGATGAGGGCCTAAGCAAGCTGTCTGATGAGGGCGGCAGGACGGAAGAGCGCAAGGCCATTATAGCAAAAAGGGTGGCCGGGGGCAAGGGCGAGAAAATCTTGAAAAAAGATGAAAAAAGTTCTTGACAAACGCTCTGAAGTGTGGTATTCTGAATAAGCTCCGC
>CALWJQ010000061.1 GCA_944381055.1 uncultured Clostridia bacterium
GAACCGGCGCATTTGAGCACAACCTGGGGGCGCTTTCCCAGCACCCATTCGTCGGTCGTCTCGTCGCTGTCCCGGTTTTCGGCGATGTTGAGCGATCCGGTCGACGAAATCAGGCCCAGGCTGCGCACAGTGACATTGTCCTGCGGGCCTTCATAATAAATGGAGATCTGCTGGCACAAGTAGACCTGCTGGGTGCGGTTTTGCAGCGTAAAACTCCAAAAGGCAAAGGGGTCGTACGTCCAATGGGCGTACAGCGTCACATCGGCGGCGCCGGTAAAGACCGAACCGGCGGCAATGGCCTCGCCTCCGTCGGGCGCAGTAAACCAGCCATCGAACTGATAGCCTTCGCGCAGCGGGACGGGCAGATCGCCGTAAGCGTCGCCGTCCGACAGCTCAAGCCGCGCTTCACGCGATTTGACGCGGCCGCCGTTGCCGTCAAAGGTGACGGTGCAGGTCTGCTTGCCCTGCCAGCGTGCGTAGAGCGTGTGATCGGACGCTGCTGCGACGATGGTGTCGGGAAAGACCTGCTCGCCGCCCTGCGGCGCGGTCCACCAGCCGGCAAAGGAAAAGCCGCGGCGCACGGCTTCGGGCTGTACGCCGTAGGCCTCGCCGGTTCGGACGACGGTGCTGACCGGCGCCGTATCGCCGCCGTTGGAATCATAGGTCACGGTAACCCCCGCTGCGGTTTGTGACTCCGCGGCCGCGGGACCGGCCGCACTCAGCGTCACCGCCGTCTCGGGCCGCGAAACCGCCGCATTGTCGTCCGGCGCTTCCTCGGGTTTCTGCGGCGGTTCCGGCTCAGTGACCTCGGGTTCCTGCGGCGGCTCAGGCTCTTGCAGCGGCTCGGGTTCCGCCGGGGCAGCAGGCGTCACGGGTTCGGGCGTTTCCTCCGGTTCCTGCGGCGGCTCAGGTTCGGGCGTTTCGGGCTGTATGAGGGTGTCGGCCAGCGCCGGGTCGTCGACCACGCGTACGCGGCAGCCGGCCAGCGTCAGAACGGCGGCCAGGGCCAAGGCCAGCAGCAAAGCTTTTTTCATAAGACCTCCTTACTGCAAAGGCGAAAACAGGCGCAGGCAAAGCCTTTTCCAGCGGGGCAGACCGATCCAGACGGTCCGCCGGACCTCTTCGGCAAAGCCGCGCATCTGCTCGCGCTGTTCGTCGGTCATGCTGTGGCAGCTGTAAGCGGCTTCGTGCCACAGGGGAAGGACGGTTTCGTACCGGGCCTGCAAATCGGGGGAATAGACCTGTCCGATCGGGCCGGCGTAGGCGCTGTACGGGCGGTTGGGCGTTTCAAGACCGCCCAGCCGCAGCCAGCGTATGGCGTACAGAAACATGGCGCAGACGGCGGCGCGGACCTGCGGGTCGTCAAACCCGGCGCGGCTTTTGGCGCGGCGTTTTTTTAAAATATCGCTCCATACGGCGGGCACAAAGAGCGCCAGCGCCAGAAGCAGAATGATGAGCGCGGCCGTCAGCGGCCGGGTCCAGCGCAGTTCGTCGCCGCCCAGATCGACCGAGGTAGTCTCTTCCCGGTAAAATTCGCGTTCCTGTTCGGGCGCGGTTTCGGCCGTTTCGGGCCGGGGCGCGTCGCTCCTGTCAGATTGGGCCAGGGTGTGCAGTGCCAGCGCGTCGCGCGCCCGTTCGTCCCATGCCGACAGGGCGGGGTTTTCGTCCGGAAAGGCGAAAAAAACGGCGATGCCGGCGCACAGGGCGAGCAGCAGAGCGGCGGCCCGTCCGGCCCATCCCACAAAGCCCGCGGCAGAACGGTCAAGCAGCAGGGCGGCCGTCGCCGCGGCCAGCAAAACAAGCCAGCCGGGACCCGGCGTGACGCCGAGATAGGCCATGAACAGGCAGAATGCGGCGGGCAGCGCGGCAGCCGGGACCCGCAGCCGGCCGCGGCATAAAAGAGCGCACGCCAGTCCGGCGGCCAGTCCCAGCGGCAGCAGGGCAAAGCGGATGGACGCCAGCGGGTCGGGGGCGCTGACCGCAAAGTATTCATATTGATAGGCCTGCTGGGCCTCGCTGGCGGCGAACAGGCGGTTGAGCAGCAGCATTGCACCGTCCCTGACAGCGGCCGCATCGGAAAAAAACAGGCTTCCGGCCAGCGCTGCGCCGCCGGCTAAAACGGCGGCTGTCCATGCCTTTGCGCGCGGCAGACAGGCGGCGAGCAGAGAAAAGGCGGCGCCGGGCAGAAGCGGAGCCAGACCGGCAGAAGACAGCGCAGCCATGCTGCACAATCCGCCCCATAGGGCGGCATACAGCAGCAGCGCGCACAGCGCGTCCTGTATGCGCGCCCCCGTCCGCAGCGGGGAAGGGCGCTCGACAGTGCATTGCATAAAAGCAGTCTCTCCTTATAAAATCAGTGAAAGCTCCCCGCGCCGCAGCACGGCGGGATCGATCGGCGTCACCTCGACACCTGCGGGGCCCTCGGCCGGTTCGCCGCACAGCAGGACGGTCACACGGCCGCCGCGGCACAAAAGCACGGCGTCGGGGGGCGGGGCGGGGGCAATGACGGCGGCGTGGGCGTAGGCGCCCTGCGATAAGTCAGACGCGCACAGCTCGGCTGCGGAGGGCGCGCCGGATGTAAGCGGGGTCTGCAATATCTGCGTCAGGGCAGAGTCCAGATCGGCAGGATCTGTGATGTCACGCCGGCAGTATGCGCCGGCGTCCTGCCAGCCAAGAGTGTGGCAGACGCCTTCCGCCAGCAGGGCCTGCGAGACCGATGCGAGCAGGTCGAGCATCAGATCCATGTCATCCGGCAAAGCCGCCGTGCTGGGCAGCGGCGACGGATCCAGTAAAAGCAGCATCCGATTGACAATGGGCAGCCCCAGATCGCGCACCAGCAGATGGTCGGTTTTGCCCGACAGCTTCCAGTGGATTTGCCGGATCGGGTCGCCGGGAACATATTCGCGGATGCGGAAGGTCTCGCTGGGGTCATACCCCGGCCTTTGCGCGGAATATTGCTGGCTGTCTGACAAAAAGTCGGCTGTGTCGGCCAAGACAGCCGCAGCCGCGGACGTCTGCGGCGGGATATCGCTATCCCGCTCCGCACGGCAGGGGATCGGGCGGGAAAACAGCCCGAACGGCTCAAACAGGCGCACATCGGTCACCCGGGCACGCAGCCGCCCGCAATGGGCCGGCGTTACTGAAAACCGGATGCTTGTCTCGCGCTTCCCGCCAACGGGGCACGGGATACTTTGCCGGAAGCTTTCGCCGGTCATCAGGTTGCACAGTTCCAGGGTGCAGCGCAGCCCGGGCAGCGGGCAGCGCGACGGGTTGGAAACTGTCAAAACGCATTCTGCCGTCCCGCCGCGGCGCAGCGCGGACGGCAGGGTCAGACCCGCCGACGGCGTCCGGCGGGGCAGCAGCAGAGCGCACGCCGTCAAAAGGGGCGGCAGCGCGGCGGCGGCCAGCACAAGCAGGGTGCCGGGCCCGTTGGCGAACAGGTACAAAGTCAGGGCGGCCAGGCAGACGGACAGCCAGGCCGCGCGGCGCAGACCGGGCTTCACCGGGCAGGGTGGGGCAGGGGAACGTCGGCCAAAAAGCTGTCCATCACCTGCCGGGCCGGCGTCTTTTCCATCCGCGCGCGCTGGCTGAGCAGCACGCGGTGGGCGCACACGTCGGCAAAAACGGCCTGCACGTCTTCGACAATGGCAAAATCCCGCCCTTGCAAATAGGCATGCGCCCGGGCCATGCGGCTGACCGACAAAGCGCCGCGCGGACTGATTCCCAGCTGGAGCAGCGGATGGCTGCGCGACGCCTCGGCCAGCCGGGTGATGTATTCGAGCAGGGCGTCGCTCGTCGTGACGGCTCGCACGCCGCGCTGCATGTCGAGCACAGCCTGACGATCGGTTACCTGCCGGACGGCATCAAGAGGGTTCTGCGTCTGTCGGCCGCGCAGAATCTCGACCTGGCTTTGAAAATCGGGGTACCCGATGGTCAGCTGAACCAGAAAACGATCCATCTGTGCCTGCGGCAGCGGCTGGGTGCCCGCCGTCCCCACCTGGTTCTGTGTCGCAATGACGCAAAAGGGGGTGTTCAGCGGGTGGATCTCGCCGTCGACAGTGACCTGACCCTCTTCCATGGCTTCCAGCAGGGCGGACTGGGTCTTGCTTGAGGTGCGGTTGATCTCGTCGCCCAGCAGCAGGTTGGCGTCGGATACGACGCCGGGGACATAGCGCAGGCTGCCGGACTGCCGGTCGAACATGGAAAAGCCGACGATGTCGGACGGCAGGACGTCGGGCGTAAACTGCACCCTGCGGTAACGCAGTCCCAGCGCCCGGCTGACGGCGACGGCCAGCGTCGTTTTGCCGACGCCCGGCACGTCGTCCAGCAGAATATGCCCGCCCGACAGCAGCGCCATCAGCACTTTTTCAATGACGTCGCGCTTGCCGACAACGGCCTTTTCCACTTCGCACACAATGGCCTGAAGGGTCTCGTTCATACGCGTCCCCCCCTGCCGCCCGCGGTACGCGCGGGAATCAGTCCGGCTTTTGCCAGGATCAGTACCAGCGCCGGGATCAGCAGCAGATGCAGCACGGCGCCGGGCAGCGTTTCAACAAAGTAGGCGCTGGCCCACAGGCCCACCGAATAGGGCTGCGCCGTGGACAGGTAAAACAGCGCCCGCGCCGCGCCGCCGGCAACGCGCCCGGCGATCATGGCGGGGACCAGCGCCAGATACAGATCCGCTGCCGCGGATCGCGTGTGCACGCGGTTGTACAGCAGCCCGGCGCACAGCCCGTAAACGGCCAGTTCGGGAACCATGTACACCAGCTGCATGGCCGCAGGCATTCCGGACAGCAGGCTTGAAACGACCGGGCCGGCTGCTCCGCAGAACAGCCCGTAGGGCCAGCCGCACAAAAGCCCGCACAACAGGACGGGAATGTGCATGGGTGAAAAGACTGCGCCGATGCCCAGCGCGTGGAAAAGCAGCGGCAGGATATAGCACAGCGCGGTGCAGATGGAACAGTAGCAGGCTTTTTTGACAGACGACATGTGAAAGCTCCTTGACAAAAAATAAGGGCGCGATCTTCCCTGGGGAAAGACGCGCGCCTTCATGACACACAATCGCGGGGGCTTGAAAGACAAAACACGGCGTTTCGGCGCCGAAAGGGCGGCTTCGTGCCGCCAAGCATGAATATTATACAAAAAGACTGCGCCCCTGTCAAGCCGGATCCCCGTCCAGCGACAACAGGGCGCCAACGGCGGCGTCGATCAGCGCGCCGGCGCTGACGTCGGGCACGCCGGCGATGATGCTGCCGCAATGGTTAAAGGGGATGAGGATGCGCCGGGCATTGCTCTGGCCAACTGCGGCCGCCATTTTCGGGGTGATTTCTCCCCACAGCGAGTCGGCAATGACAATGCCGATCGGCCCCAGAATGACGTCGGCCCGCCGGCACGCGACGACGACGGCGTTTTCACCGGTCGCGGCGTGGTGGGCCCCCGCTTTCATCATGGCCGATGTCGCGACGGTGTTGGCCCCGACGGCAGTGATAATGGCGTCGGGCAGCCTGCGCCGGACGGCCGCTACCAGCTGGCGCCCGATACCGCCTCCCTGCGCGTCAATGATCAGAACGTTCATAAGCTCACTCCCTTATCGTGCGATTATTGTAGCGCATTTGCCGCCCCTTGTCAAACAAGTTGTATTGCAAAAAGCATGAAGCTGGCTTAAACTATATAAAAAAGGCATGAATAAATATGCGAAATAAGTATTTGCCATTTGCGCATCCGCAGATATAATAAAAAATAAAACCCGCACTTTACAGGGAAAACGGCCGGCCGGGAAAAGGCCGCCGCGCCCGCCCGTTTTGAAAGGATTGGATGCCGATTGAAGAAGATGATCAGCCTGCTGCTGGCGCTCAGCCTTTGCTGCCTGCCCCTGGCAGGATGCGCAGACTCCGGCGAGCCGGAGCAGCCATCGCAGAGCGGGCAGCAGAAGCCTGCGCAACTTCAGGAACCCACACAGCCGCAGGAACCCGCACAGCCGCAGGAGCCTGCACAGCCCGAAGAACCCGAGATCCCGGAATGGGAATGGCAGTACGGTGCGCCTGACGAACACGGCCTGGACGGCGGTGTGATGGAAGCGCTGCACGGTGAGTATGATTCAACGCAGATCCTGGCGTCGGTCGTGTTTAAAGACGGCTATATTGTCGACGAATATTATAAAGAGGGCTATGACGAAACGACGTCCTTTTTGCTGCACTCCAGCTCGAAAAGCGTGACCAGCGCACTGGTTGGTATTGCTATTGAGCAGGGATATATTGAAGGAACCGACGTCTTGCTCGCCGACTATTTTCCCGAGGTCCTCGAGCTGGGCGACGAGCGCTGGGGACGTATCACCCTGTGGCATCTGCTGACCCATACGTCGGGCATCGATTGCAGCGACACCGGCTACTGGGACGCGTGGAGAAGTTCGGACAACTGGATTGAATATACTTTCAGCCGTCCCATTACGTCTGAACCGGGCACGGTTTTTGATTACGCCACGTCCAACACGCACCTGCTTTCGGCCATTGTACAGCAGGCGACAGGACAGACCCTGTACGAGTTCGGCAGGGAAAACCTGTTTGACCCCGTCGGGATGGAAAGCGTGACATGCGACACCGATCCGCAGGGGATTTCAGACGGCGGGAACGGCTTCCACATGTCCATTTACGACATGATCCGCTTCGGTGTGCTGTATCTCAACGGAGGCGTTTGGCAGGGACAGCAGATCGTCCCTGCGCAGTGGGTCGAAGAGTCGACCAGCCTGCAATTTAAGCGTTCGACCGGTTCAGCGGACTACGGGTATCAGTGGTGGGTCCGCTCGTTCGGCGACGAGGCCTATCCTGCGTACTTTGCCCAGGGGCACGCCGGACAGTATATTTTTGTCGTCCCTGCACTTGAGCTGGTTATTGCCTACACCAGCAATCACACGGGCAGCAGCAGTATGTACTGGCAGTTTGTGGACGACATTGTCGCCGCTTGCGGCTAATCGAAAATTGTGAAAGGGCATCCAGACGGATGCCCTTTTTTACCAACACCCCTGCGGAGCCTTTTTCCGCAGGGGTGTTCGCTTTGTTCGGGACGCCGAAACGGAGACCGGAAGATAGAATAAACGAAGAAAGGTGCGTATGAAAGAGACAAATTGGGTAAAAAAGTAAAAATATGTAGAATTTTCCAAACTCTTGTGATATGATGGAGAAAACAAAGTAAAAGCGACTAACTTAGCAAATTTGCAATAAAAAGGCCCGGGTGAAATGAATGGCGCTTTTCGGATTTTGGAGAAAATATTGGGGGAGAACGGACAAAGCGCCGGAATGGCGTCCGCCGGAAAACGGCCGCAGCGGAGATGAAGACAGGCAGGCCGGACGGTATCAGTTCGTTTACCGCTTTGTACCGCTGTTTGCACAGCCGATCCGGATGCCGCAGCCAGGTGATTTACAGCAGGATCTGGAAAACAGCGTCGGAAAAATCAAAAGCAGCAATGAAATTTCTAAAAATTCAAGAATAAATCCCGGGAAAACCGCCGCAGTATACAGCTGGGCGCTGCTCGACTACTGGGGATCGGCGCAGGCTGGGAAGCCGAAGGAACCCTGCCTGTTTCAAATATCAGAGCCCGAAGCATTTGACCCTGCGCAGTGGGGCACAGACATCATCGCGCAGTTTCGAAGCTGCGGGCACAGGCCGGGGAAGTTTGCCGCCCAGTGCCGGTTTGCGCTGCCCTGCGGGGTGACGGTTTATGAATCGCTGCCGCGGATCAGGCAGTATGGTGCGGTTGCGGCCTGCGCAGATGCCGTTTTGCGGCAGTTCCCCGGCTGCATCGGTATTTACTGGCCGCACAGCCGGAATCTGGTTTCGCGCGAATTTTACCAGCGGCAGGGCTGGCACTCGCCGGAATTTCGTTTCCTGGACAGCGGCCTGCATGTGCGCGCTTACCGCGTTGGCGGTTCCGGAGGACAGCTGTTTGACACGCTGGGGCTTTCAGCGATTGGTCTGCCTGACTTGCAGTGCCGGTGCAGCCGGCTGGAGCCGGGACATGTGATGAATTATCTGCGGAGCATCGCAGAGTACCTGTACCAAAACGGCGACGAGATCTGCGACGGTGAAACTTTTGAAGGCGTTGACGGCAGCGCATGGCCGTGTGCGCACCGGCAGTCGCTGGTCGGACCGCTTCGCCGGGTATTGGATATTTCGCCTGCGGCGCAGGGGCAGCCGGCGCTGTGAAAAGCCGCCGGATACGACAAAAGCCGGCCGGCCTGACAACAGGCCGCCGGCTTTTAATGCGTTTGACTGGCAACCGGCCCGCAACATCCTGACCGTTATCGCGGTAGCGGAATAAAGTCCGGTTTGCTTTTCTATGATACCACAGCGGTGCGCAGTCGTCAAGCGGTTTTCTGACAGGATTTTCATTGCAAGGGAGAATCTGCCTTTAAGCGTATGCAGTCCTTGGGGCTGTATGATATCATTTCTTAAACCGACGCTTCAGAAGGAACGAACTGGAAGGGAGTATGCTATGCAGCAGTTTGGCGTTCAAATGATAAGTCATTCCGCTTCATCGCAGTGGTGGAAGAAGATCATGGGGCATTTTGTCAGGGCGGGCGATACATTTGAAATCCGCTGCTGGAAAGAAGAGACTGACGAGATTGCAGAAGCCTCTTTGTACGGAACGGCTGAGGAAGATCATTGCGAAGTGTCCGTCAAAGGCACCGTAACAAAAGAACTGCTTGAAAAATTGCTGACAGAGGAGCCCGCAGATAAAACCATATATAACAAGATGACAAAATATTTTACGATTCATGTAAAAAATGGGCTGTGCGATATTTGGAGCGAGCATTACGGGACGGAAATGGTAATAGACATCATGTCGGATGCAGACATAGAATTTTTTGGACAGGTTATGCGGCAATACCCCGAAGACTTTAGTGTCGGGGCGTTCTGAAAGCAGCGTTTCCCGGCGGCTGCCGGCCTTTGCAGGGGGCGGCGTGGTGCGCCGTTTTGCGTGCGGCACATGGCACAAAAAACCGCCGCCAAGGGAACGGCTTGATCCCGCGCCCTTGAACGCCGGCTGGGGAAAGAGTATAATGAACCAGGCCGGCGCGGCCGGCAGTTCCTGCATGAAAGGAGTCAACACCCATGAAACAATACATCGTCGACGCTTTTACTGAGCATGTGTTCGGCGGCAACCCGGCTGCCGTGTGCGTTATGGACGGCTGGCTGCCAGACAGCCTGATGCAGAATATCGCGATGGAAAACAATCTGTCCGAAACGGCCTTCGCCGTCCGCGAAGGGGACAAATATCATCTGCGCTGGTTCACGCCGGGCGGGGAGTTTGTGTGTGTTTGACAGCGAACAGGCTGTGCGCAGCTTGCAGCCGGACATGGAAAAACTGTGCGGCCTGGACGGCCTGCTTTTGCAGGCGACGGCGCCCGCCGGCCTGTCGAGCGGGTTTGACTGCGTGTCGCGCAGCTTTGCGCCCAAGCTCAACGTGCCTGAAGACCCGGTCTGCGGTTCGGGCCACTGCCACATTGCCCCGTATTGGGCCGGGCGGCTGGGCCGCGCCAGCCTTGTCGCCTGTCAGGCGTCGCGCCGGGGCGGCACGCTGTACTGCACGGTGCGCGGCGGCCGCGTGACCCTGGCCGGAAAGGCCGCCCTTTTCAGCGAAGCGCAGCTGTACTTGTAACCGATAAAAACCGGCCGGCAGAATCTTCTGCCGGCCGGTTCGTTTTGCGCAAAAGGGATCAGGCCAAATAGGCGCGCAGCAGGGCAAAGGTATTCCAAAGCCCTTCGACATGGCTGCGCTCATAGCCGTGCGAAGCGTAGACGCCGGGACCAATCAGGGCATGGCGGACGTCGTAGCCCGCGCGCAGAGACGCGCTGACATCGGAAGAATAGAAATTGTAGACGTCGACGGCATAGTCGATGTTGTTTTCGCGGGCGGTCTTGACAAGGGCCGAGGTCAGCTCGTAATTGTACGGGCCCGAAGAATCCTTGGCGCAGATGGACACCTGTTTTTCGGTGCAGGTGACGTTTTCACCTACGCAGCCCATGTCGACGGCAATACATTCGACGACGTCTTCGGGAATACCGCAGGCCGCGCCGTGACCAACCTCTTCATACACTGTGAAATCGAGGTAAATGCTGCGCTTGGGGGTGATGTTTTCGTCCTTGAGCATTTTGGCATAGGCCAAAAGCACCGAAGCCGAGGCTTTGTCGTCCAAAAAGCGGCTTTTGATGTAACCGGACGGCGTGACGGTAAAGCGCGGGCAGACGGCAATATAGTCGCCCGCCATGATGCCCAGCTTCTGGACGTCTTCGGCCGAATGCACGTCTTCGTCGATGACGACTTCCAGGTTGTCGGCAAAGCTGCGCGGGTCGTTGACATGGCTGTTGACGTGGGTCGAGGCGTTAGGGATCTGAATGGTACCGTCGTAGACGCCGTTAAACCGGGTGATGATTTTGACGGTCTCGGTCTCGGTGTTGTTGGGGTTGAGCCCGCCGATGTTGGTCAGCGCCAGACGGCCGTTGGGCTTGATGTGGTGGACGACGGCGCCCAGCGTGTCGACATGGGCAAACAGCATGATGGGGTTTCCCTCGCCGCCCAGATGGACGGTGACGCCGCCCTTGTTAAGGCGCTTGGGCTGGTAGCCCAGACGCTCGAGCTCGCCCATCAGGTATTCCTGCGCCTTATCGGTATAGCCCGACGGGCTGTCGATGGAAATGAGGTTTTTCAGCTGCTCCAGCATGTAGTCTTTGACATTTTGCATGACGCATTTCTCCTTTATGTACGCACCGGCCGGCGGCGCTTGATCGTCTGTTTTCAGTATAGCAGAGTAAAAACAAAAAAACAAGCGGGGCCGGACCGGCCGGAGCCGGCGGGGAAAGGCACAGAGATTGACTTGGCTGAAGGCGCATAATAGAATGATATAAAATTTAAAAAGAAAGAGGCTGATAAAATGCGTGTGAAACATTTGTTGGCAGTGTTTTTATCCGCAGCCATGCTGGCGGGGGTGATCCCGGTTTCCGCCGCGGCGGCAGGCGTCCCCAATTTTCCCGCCGCCTTCCAGGGGGACGGCTACTACCTCTCTGTCACCCCCTATGAGTTCCAGGGGGAGGACGACTGGTATATCCCATCCAGCACCCGGGGGATGCGTGCCTTCCACGACGGGCTCATCATGGTGTGGAAGGACGTGAAGGAGATGGATGAATACGGCTACTATACCGGCCAGACGTACCAGCGGGTGGGCTTCGCCGACAAGACTGGCAAAGTGGTGCTCACCTTTGACGACTGGGAGGACCCACCGGCCAGCCCCGGCGCCGCGATGACGGGCAATATGTACTTCCGGGACGGCATGTGTCTCTATTACGACCGGAAAACCGACCTGTACGGCTATATCAACACCCAGGGGGAGCCGGTGATCCCCGCCCAGTACCGCTCCTCAGAGCCCTTCCAGGACAGTGTGGCCCGGGTGCGCACGGTGGACGGGGGGACCCTGATCATCGGCAAGGACGGCCAAGTCGCGGTCACCTCTGATTTGAGCATCATCGGGGACTATGGCGACGGCCTGGCCCCCGCCACCGGCACCCTGGAAAACGGGGACTACTTCGTGGGCTTCGTGGACAAACAGGGCCAGCCCGCCATCACGATCTTCCGGGGCGAAAAGGGGGACTACTCCACAGAGGAGTATCTGTCCGTGGAGACACGGTCCGTGTTTTCCGACGGCTACGCCATCCTGTACGACTACCGGGGCGGCCGGCGATACCCCGCCTATGTGGTGATCGACACCCAGGGGAACGAGGTGGGAGTGCTGGACGCGGAGCCGCCGGTCTATGTGCAGCCCATGTCCATGAAGTACAGCGAGGGCCTCATTTTTGTCAAGCTGGAGGATACAGGGACGCAGGGGGGCAGCAAGGCCGAGGGCGCGTATATGGACCCCCAGGGGAACATCGTGTGCTATGCCGGAACGGGCCCCGTCTCGTCCAATGACGAGGACCTGATGAGCGGCGGCATTGCCAGCCCCTGGAATACGATCATTGACCGGCAGGGAACGGTGATCGTCCCCACGACGACCGAGCTCTCGGAGCTTCTGCCATACAAGATCGCCGGAAGCTGGGGGATCCCGGTGGATGGGGTCAGCCTGTGCAACCTGGACGTGTTCAGTAATGATGAAAATGAGTTGATCAACGGACGGGTGCTGCTGGAGCGGCACGAGGGCACCTACACCGGCCCCGGCCTGGTGTATGACGCCCTGACCGGCACCATCCGGGACAACGGCTCCGCCCCCGTGGACCCGGAGCCCACGACGGACCAGCCATCCAGCTGGGCGCAGGAACAGGTGAACACCGCTATCACCGCCGGGCTGGTGCCTGACTCCCTCCGGGCCAAATACACACAGGCGACGACGCGCGCCGAATTTTGCGCGCTGGCCGTCGAGCTGTACGAGACCGTGCTCGGCACGGAAATCACCGAGCGCGCCACCTTCAGCGACACGACGGATGTCAATGTCGAGAAGATGGCCGGTCTGGAGGTCGTCAACGGCGTGGGCGATGGGAAATTTGATCCGAATGCGTCCCTGACCCGTCAGGAAGCGGCGGCCATGCTGGCGAGATTGGCCAATGTCATGGAAAAGCCGCTGACGTCCGGGACGGCGTCGTTTGCCGACAACGCATCCATTTCGAGCTGGGCCGTTGAGGCCGTGGGGCAGGTGCAGGCTTCGGGGATTATGAACGGCGTCGAGGGCAACCGGTTCGCGCCCGCTGATCCGTACACCCGCGAGCAGAGCATTGTCACCATGCTGCGGCTGT